>CANJNY010000101.1 GCA_947475715.1 Prolixibacteraceae bacterium | reverse complement strand
TTTGTCTTTCTCTGGTGCCGCAGCCTCTTCCTGTGCAAATGCAAAGGAAGAGATCAGCGAGAAAAGCAGTATAAATAGTATGTTTTTTTTCATTGCTTTGAATATTAAAAGTTTCCACTAATTATTTTTGGCACCTTGGGTAATCCATTGAAGGATAATTGCGGCTTCACCTGCCGATAGTTTTTTCCAGCTATGAGTGGCCGTTGTTGTCCCTGCAAATGTGTAGATCACGCTTTGAGCTGGTGTTGTTTTATTTACAAGTGCAGGCACAATAGCGGCATACGCATTGGCTGCAGTATAATCGGGAGATTGACCGCCCGGTTTATGGCAGGAGGTACATTTGCTCCCTGTCGAAAAGATTGGTGCCACCTGAGTTGCAAAGCTCACATCTCCGGTAATAGGAACTTCCGGAACAGGCAAAATGAAATCGTATTTGCAGCTGGTAATGAACAATGAAAATAAAATAGTAATCAGGAATATTAAACGTCGTTTCATAGTGTACATTTTTAATGTTTATACAAAAAAAGACTTCAATTTTTAAAAGTGAAGCCTTCTTTTATCCATTTACATTTGTGATTTAGTAAGATTTTAGATAATCTATTGAAGACTGAAGAATAGCCAGAGCATAAGGTGGGTTGTGCACTCCCTTCGATAATTCACTATTGATGAAGCCAAAATTGTATGCTGCTCCTAATTCACCATATTTCCAGCTACGACCAATTCTATTTGCATAATCAGTATCTGTACCACTTTTTACTGTACTTGCGTAAACAACCAATGCAGTAGCTGTGGCAGTGGTGTTATACGTTGTTAACGATATTCCAAATAGCGTTGAACTCTTGGTCGTAGGGAATAAAACTCCAAAGTAATCGTGACTTGGAAGCGCGCTGTAAGAGACTGCGCCAGTAGCGGCATTTACGGTTTTCTTGAATAATTTTTTAGCCGTTAAGGCATCACCTAATTCTGTAATTTTAGCCGTTATCGCAGCCTGCGTCATTGCAATTTTATCAGTAGAGCTCGAAGCAGAGTGGCATGCAACGCATTGTTCCTCATTTACAATCAAGCTGTGTCCCCCTGTTTTTGTAGTCGGATTGTATTCGTTCATGTGACATTCAACACATTCGTTACCGGAGTGCTTCCAAGTCCTCAGATAGGTCTTTCCTGGATATTCAAATCCGTTGGTGCCGGCGAATAGATTCGATTGGTTTCCATCATGTACCGCGAAGCTCTGGCCAACCTGATATTTTATTGAATCATTCAGGCTTTTCGCAAGATCTAAAGGAAAGAATGGTAATTGTTTGAAATTTGGATCTGCCTTTCTGGCAATACTGTCTGCCGAATTCTTGTATACCGTTGGAGTAGTCATGCCACGAATCTGATGACAGGTAACACAAAGGTTATTAATCTTTCCAAAATCCTGGGTTTTAGTATTGTTGAAGTAATTTAGGGCAACCGGAGTAGTGGTTCTTAGAATGTAAGTGGCAGTATCTCCTGCGAAGTCGAATGCGCTGTGGTTGTGGCATGTTGAACAGTTTATCCGTTCTGCGGCTGGAATATCGTTGGCAACAACAAATTTTCCGTTTGCAGTAATTTCCTTAAATCCGTCACTGGTATGACACCTTGCGCAATATTTACCGTTTCTGGCTACAGTGGTCCCTAAGAAGTGCTTGGATAATTGATATTCAACCTTCTTCTGATCCATAATGGCAGTGGTGTGACATTTTAGGCAGGCAGAATTAGCATCCTTACCGTTGGTACCATTGGTTCCGCTAGCTCCGGTTAACCCCAGTGGGCCTTGCTTTACACATGATTGTACAGCAAAAAGGAGAATAGATGCTAAAAATAATAGCTGGAAATAATTTTTTAGTTTCATAGAATTGAAATTAATAAGGTTAATATTAAAGGCTTCTTTTTAGCAAAACCCCCTAACGCTTTTTAAGAAATGAGTAAAAGACGCTGTAAAAAATTTCTCTGAATTGATTTTGATTTCGAAAAATTTGAATCTTTTTGTTAAAATTTCTACAGGTAAAATTACATTTGTTGCTATTACTAACCTTGCATAACAGATTGATATGTCAACGTCAAAATCCGGATTTTAATCATTAATAGTGTGGTGATATGTCAATGAAAGAATGACATATATCAATAAGTTTATTTAGGATTTCGTAAAGTGTATATTATCAGTTATTCTGTGATTATTTTTGGCATCGTACAGCCTTCGGTTTCTCACACTTCACAAATGGGATTTAAGACCGGATAAAGGATAGAGTACGTTTCCTGGGGTTTATACCTGGAATCTGTTTGGCAGGGATCACTTTTAACTAAAAATGATTAAGGGCAGACAACCAAAGTTATCCGCCCTTTTTCTATTTCCAATTAAAATTAAATTTATCGTATTGCGATTATTAAGAAACTATGGTGTGCTTCCTGAACTTAATAATCAACGATGGTAAATATTTTTGACTTGTTGAGGATCATTTTTAATCCGTTCCATTGGGCGATAAACATAGGTTATTCCATAAACCATAGCATTCTCCCTTTTATTATCATCCGGCAGGTTGGAGTAATGCTCCTCTACTTCGTTCCAGATATCGAGTATTATTTCATCGGCCTCTTTTCTTAGGTCAGCTACTTTGGCAGTCCATCGGGCGGTATTACTTTGCAATGTTTTCTGAAAATGGTAAGCATCCACGAACTGGTCAAATTTCACTTTTACAATAGCTATTGAGGGATTATAAAGGGGGTTTCCGCCATGACTAACCCTTTTGTGCTCTCCTTCAATAATTTTTTTTCCCCAATCCAGTACTTCTGAGTCCATAATCAGCGAAGGTGCTTTTTTATCGCTAAAGCCATAAAATTCTCTTACTACAGGTTTCATATCACCTCGCTGAATAGCAAAATTCAGTACTTGAATAAAGTGTGATAAGTATAGCCGGGCCTTTCTGACTGTCGCAAGATAGGTATTGCTGCTTTTCTCTTGTTGAGTCCTGGCCAGCTTATGGTGAATAAGGGTCGTTTCAAAATTTGTATAAAATGCTTTGAGCCTTTTCAATGTTTTTGAAGAAAAAGCAAGCTCTTCCAGATCTTTTTTTTGCCCAATTATTATGGCTGTTTGAAGGGCCCTTAATCTTGCCTGATCGGTATTCGGTAGTCTTCTGTATGGCATTTCCCAAGTTTTACATTAATTGTCCTTCTGATGCGAATTTATGCAAATTCCGGCTTTATTGTTTCTTCGCAGCACAGAAAAATTAAGAGTTATCAACCATGCTTAGTTCATAACGAAAAACGCGGCTTTGGGGCCGCGTTTAATTTTGTGTATATTGCTGATATTAAATTAGTCAGCAATTTTTGCCTTGAGATACTCCCTGTTTAGTCTTGCGATGTGTGCGATAGAAATACTTTTTGGACAGGCCAGCTCGCATGCGCCGGTATTGGTGCACCCTCCGAACCCAAGTTCATCCATTTTGGCATACATCGCCACTGCACGCCTTTTTGCTTCTACCTGGCCTTGAGGCAATTTGGCAAACTGGGATACTTTGGCCGCTAAAAACAGCATGGCTGATGAATTTTTGCAGGTTGCCGCACAGGCACCGCATCCGATACACGCCGCGGCATCCATAGCCTCTTCAGCATCATCCTGCGATATCGCAATAGTATTGCCGTCAGGAACACCACCGGTGTTTACAGAGATAAAACCGCCCGCCTGCTGTATTTTTTCAAATGCAGTACGGTCAACCATCACATCTTTTATTACCGGAAATGCACCAACACGCCAGGGTTCAACGGTGATCGTCTGACCTTCATTAAACTTACGCATGTGTAACTGGCAGGTGGTAACCATGGTATCCGGGCCATGTGCATGACCATTAATATAAAGGGAACAACTACCACAGATCCCTTCGCGACAATCGTGATCAAAGGCAATCGGATCTTTACCACCCCGAATAAGCTGGTCATTGAGTATGTCCATCATCTCGAGGAAGGAATTTCCCTGAGAAATATTTTCAAGTGTGTAGGTCTCAAACCGCCCTTTTGCGGTTGGATTATTTTGCCTCCAGACCTTTACATATATTTTATTGAGAATTTTATCAGCCATTTTTATCAAATATTAGATATGAGCTACTAAAAAGGAGACTTTTTATTTATAACTTCTCTGGGTTAAATGAATGGTTTCGAACACCAGAGCTTCCTTATGAAGAAGTGGCTCTGTATCGACACCCTTAAATTCCCATGCTGCAACGTAGGCAAAGTTTTCATCATCACGTTTGGCTTCACCCTCATCGGTTGATGATTCTTCACGGAAATGCCCGCCGCATGATTCATTTCTGTTAAGTGCATCACGGGCAAACAGCTCTCCCAGTTCAATAAAATCGGCTACTCGTCCTGCTTTTTCAAGTTCAGGATTAACATTTTTAAGCTCCCCGGGAACAAGAAGATCCTGATAAAACTCAGCACGCAGTTCCTGAATCTGTTTAATTGCCTGCAACAATCCCTGTTCATTGCGCGCCATACCCACATGATCCCACATGATTTGTCCTAACTTCTTATGGAAATGGTCAACAGGTGTTTTTCCCTTGATATTAAATAAGGTGTTTAATCTGGTAACGACCGCTTTTTCAGCCTCAATAAATTCGGGTTTATTTGTGTCAATCTTTGGTACCATAATTTCACCGGCAAGGTAATCACCAATGGTATATGGCAATACAAAATATCCATCGGCCAAACCTTGCATGAGTGCCGAAGCACCAAGGCGGTTAGCCCCGTGATCAGAGAAATTGGCCTCGCCAATAGCATAAAGCCCTGGAACACTGGTCATCAGATTGTAATCAACCCATGTTCCACCCATTGTATAGTGAATTGCAGGGTAAATCTGCATCGGTTCCTTGTAAGGATCGGTATCAGTAATTTTCTCGTACATCTGAAAAAGATTACCATATCTCTTCTCGATGGTCCCTTTACCTAAACGTTCAATAGCATATTTGAAATCAAGATATACTGCCTTGCCTTCTGAATTAACACCGAAACCGGCATCACATCGCTCTTTGGCGGCCCTTGAGGCAACATCACGAGGGACAAGATTTCCATAAGACGGGTAACGCCTTTCAAGGTAGAAGTCGCGATCTTCGTCTGAAATATCATTTGGTCCGATAATCCCTTTACGCAATTTCTCGGCATCGTCAAGCTTTTTCGGAGCCCAGACACGACCATCGTTTCTCAACGATTCTGACATGAGCGTCAGTTTCGATTGCTGCGAACCATGAACAGGTATGCAAGTGGGATGAATCTGAGCATAACAAGGGTTTGCAAAGAATGCTCCCTTTTTATAACATACCCATGAAGCAGAGGCATTGCTTCCCATCGCATTGGTTGAAAGGAAGAACACGTTCCCGTAACCTCCCGAAGCGATGACAACGGCATGTGCACCAAACCGTTTTATCTCACCGGTAACCAGGTCGCGCGCAATAATCCCGCGGGCTTTACCTTCAATTGTTACCAGGTCGATCATCTCGTGACGGGTATACATCTTTACGCCACCCTCGGCAATCTGCCGGTTTAACGCTGAATAGGCACCTAACAATAACTGCTGACCAGTCTGTCCACGTGCATAAAATGTGCGACTAACCAACACACCGCCAAATGAACGGTTGGATAGCAGACCACCATATTCGCGGGCAAAGGGAACTCCCTGAGCAACACACTGGTCAATGATATTTGGAGACACCTCTGCAAGACGATGCACATTCGCTTCACGTGATCGGTAGTCACCCCCTTTAATTGTATCGTAAAAAAGCCGGTAAACAGAATCGTTGTCATTCTGATAATTCTTGGCGGCATTAATCCCACCTTGTGCCGCAATAGAGTGGGCACGACGAGGACTATCCTGGTAGCAAAAAGCCTTTACATTATAACCTAACTCCGAAAGTGATGCGGCAGCAGAGGCTCCGGCCAAACCGGTTCCGATAACAATCACTTCAAGTTTGCGTTTATTGGCAGGACTGACAACTTTAATTTCTGCCTTATGGTTGGACCATTTTTCGGAAATAGGCCCTTCCGGTATCTTTGAATTTAAGATGCTCATAGCGATGGATCTTTTTATTTCAATTAAAATTTAAGAAGAAAATAGATCGGGATAGCCGAAAATCCAACTGCAAAAATTACCCCAATCAGGTTTGCCAGGAATTTCAACCGCTTCATCCATTTGATATTGCTAAGCCCAATGGTTTGGAATGCACTCCAGAATCCATGAGTAATATGCAGGCCTACAAGAATTCCCGCGATCACATAAAGTAAATCATAAAGCGGAAAATTAATAAACAAATTCGAAACCAGTGCGTAAGTATTGTGCATCTCAGCAGCTGTTCCGGTAGCCTTGGCTAAAAGCGGATCTCCGGTAATTTTTAATTTAACCCAGAAGTTAAAAATATGAAGTACAAGGAAAACTAAAATCATCCCTCCAAGAATAAACATGTTTTTTGATGGTGCCCACCATTTTAAAAGCTGGTCCCCTGAGGCATAACCCTGTGGACGGGCTCTCATATTAATCAGGGTAATCCATGTTGCCCATATAATATGAATGATAAAACCCAATGCAAGAATAGGCTCCATGATCTTAATCATTGGATTCGTCGCCATAAAATTTGCAGCCTGATTAAATAAAATGCCTGAATCATCAAATATCAAAAACAGATTCAGTGACAGGTGCAGCGTCAAAAATAAGATAAGGAACAGTCCTGTGAGGCTCATAAAAACTTTCCGGCCAATGGTGGCGCTCAGGAAATTGCTCATAAGTACTTGATTTTAATAAGTATTTGAATTAAAAATTTTGTTTATAAAATTTCTTGCAAAAGTAGAATATGGTGGCATGGTTTACAACATAAATATGACCAATGATCTAATTTAAAATGATTCTATAATTCACAGCAAAAGTAGTTTTTTTTGCGAATTTTGACCATTCGTCCCGATAATTTGAATTATAAATTAACAAATTCTTTCAATCTGTTTGTAACCGATTCTTCTTCCTCCAGAAAGCCAAGGTGACCGGAATGATCGAGCAATAAAATCTCTGCATTCGGTATCTGAAAGCCATCGGCCAGTTGTCCATCCGCGGGGTAGACTTTGTCATATTTGCCGATGATAATCAAAATCGGATAGTTTGAATTCTGCAACGTCTCGAGGTAGTTTCTGCGATAGTTCATGGCTTCGATGGAACGAAAAGCTCCTTTAAGAGTTACCCTGTTGGCAGTCTGATAAAGAAGTTCAATCCAATCTCTCTTCTGTGGGTGATCCTCCGGTGCAAAATTGGATGGGATCGTAACCTGCAAGAGCAACTCCTTTTTCCCTTTAAAAAGCAGGGCAGCCTCGCGGTTGCGCAGTTTTATGCTTTGAAGATCTGCCTCTCTGACCGGTGCGTGCATCAGCACCAACGAATCAATCTTTTCCGGAAAACAGGCGACATAGGCCAGGGCAACATAACCACCCATTGAATGACCGATAATAGCTGCCTTCTCAGATATGCCCAGATGAATAAGCAACGCATTCAGGACGTGGGCAAAATCATCGAACCGGTAACCTTCCGGAGGGTTACCCGAATTTCCATGTCCGGGAAGATCAATCCGGATCACTTTCCTGCTTTTTGAAAGCACCCCGGCCAACCTGTCAAACAAATGTTCGCCTCCCCAATAGCTGTGCAGTAAGAGGATCGGGTTCCCTTCCCCTTCGGTGTTTACAAATATTTTGTAGTTGGCTATATCAATAATCTGCTTCATAGATTTACTCCCGATACCACTGAAAATTTAGCAATTTGCAAATTTACAGATAATAAAAAACCATTTGCCTCTTTATTTGTTAACTTGGTTATTGATAATTATAATTTTAATCCAATGAAGAATCCAATCGTTTTGTCTCTTTTTATGCTTTTGATCACTGCCATTAGTTCAATGGGGGCAGGTTTGGTTAAGGGTAGAGTATATGATGCAAAAAACAATGAATCTATTTCGTATGCAACAGTTGTAATCTCTGAAACGACGATCGGCACAGTTACTGATGATCAGGGAAATTTTAATATCGACAATCTTGAACCGGGCTTTTACAAGATAAAAGTTTCGGCTGTTGGGTTCAAAACCTATATCTCAGAGTCATTCAGAATTACAAAGGCTACCGGAGCTACAATTCTGGTACCCCTTGAGGAGGAGAACGTAAAACTGGATGAGATCGTTATAAAGACCTCCCCTTTCAGAAAAAGGGATGAAAGCCCTGTCTCGCTGAGGACTATCGGAATTGAGGAAATAGAGAAAAACCCCGGTGGAAACCGCGACATCTCGAAGGTGATCCAGTCATATCCCGGAGTCGCTTCTACTGCGTCTTTCCGGAATGACATTATTGTCCGCGGAGGAGGACCGAGTGAAAACCGGTTTTATATCGATGGGGTTGAGATCCCCAATCTGAACCACTTTGCAACTCAGGGTGCATCGGGCGGACCGGTAGGGATTATCAATGTTGATTTTATTCGTGAGGTGAATTTTTATTCAGGGGCATTTCCAGCCTCACGCGGAAATGCGATGAGTTCGGTGCTTGAATTTAACCAGCGCGAGGCGAGTGAGAAAATAAAATTCAGGGGAACAGTCGGTGCATCGGATCTTGCAGCTGCCATTGAAGGGCCCCTTTCAAAGAGCACCACCTTCATGGCTTCGGTTCGCCGGTCCTACCTTCAATTTTTGTTTCAGGCGATCGGACTTCCCTTTCTTCCAACTTATAATGACTTCCAGTTTAAGGTAAAAACCAAAATAAATTCAAAAACAGAGTTGTCATTTATCGGGCTTGGGGCACTCGACCAGTCTAAATTAAATAAAAGTGCCAATAAGACTGAACAACAGCGTTATATCCTGGGATATCTTCCGGAGAATGATCAATGGAATTATACCCTTGGTGCTGTACTTAAACATTTTAATCCCAAGGGTTCCGATACTTATGTATTAAGTCAGAATAAGTTAAATAACTCTGCAATAAAATATCAGGATAATATCGAACAACCTCAAATGCTGAACCTCGATTACAGCTCCTTTGAAAAAGAGACTAAATTCAGGTATGAGCATAATTATCAGTCAACAACCGAATTTAAACTCAATTATGGTGTCGACCTTCAGTATGTGAGCTATTTTAACAGAACTTTAAAGAAGGGTTATGTTGGTAATGCACCGCTTACAATCAATTATAAATCATCGCTTGAATTTGCCAAATATGCCGCCTTTGGTCAGTTAAGTCACTCGTTTATGGATCGGCTGCTCAATCTGTCGTTTGGACTAAGGGCAGATGGGAACAGTTATTCAACTGAAATGTCAAATCCGTTTAGCCAGCTCTCTCCGCGTCTTTCGGCCAGTGTCAGGTTAACACCCGGGACATCCCTTAACTTTAATGTTGGTAAGTTTGCTCAGTTACCCTCCTATACAACTCTTGGATACCGCAATTTTAACGGCGATTTGGTTAACAGGAATAACGATCTTACTTATATTCAGGTTAATCATTTCGTAGCCGGAATAGAATTTCGCCCGTCAGATAATTCTCAGATAACCGTAGAAGGGTTTTATAAGAGGTATACCCATTATCCGTTCTCAATTAAAGACTCCGTATCGCTTGCAAGCAAGGGTGCCGATTTTGATGTCTACGGTGATGAGGCGGTTATCCCGGTGAGTAAAGGCAATACTTATGGATTCGAAGTTTTGGGTCGTCTGAAAAAATACAAGAAGTTAAGCGCTGTGGCTACGTATACCTTTGTGAGGAGTGAATTCACCGATATTCATGGAGTATATCTCCCATCTTCGTGGGATAACAGGCATTTGCTTACGATCACCGCAACACGCAATTTAAGCAAAAACTGGGATTTTGGTATGAAATGGCGTTATATTGGCGGTGCTCCTTATACGCCATGGGACCTCAACCGCTCTGCAATAAAAACCGCATGGGATGCACAGGGTATTGGCTACCTCGATTACAGCAAATTTAATAAGGCCCGGTTAAATGCGTTTCATCAGCTGGATATACGAGTTGATAAATCGTGGTATTACAACAAATGGTCACTGATGCTCTATTTTGATATCCAGAATGCCTATAATTTCAAGTCCGATCGGCAGGATTACCTGGTCAGGGTTGAAGATGCCGGCGGAAATCCGGTGACCGATCCGAATAACTCCGGCAAATACCTGTTGAAGACGATCAAGAGTAGCGGTGGAACGGTGCTGCCAACGATTGGGATTATGGTGGAATTTTGAGAGAACGAAGGGGAGATGGAGAGATTGAGTGATGGAGAGATTGAGGGATTGAGTGATGGAGAGATTGAGGGATGGAGAGCAATGTGCTAATTTGCTAATGCTGCAATTTGAGAATTTGAGGATTTGTCAGGGCCGGAAATTGGTTTAAAGGGAAGGTACACAGTTTTCGAACGAATACAAGTTGAAACCCGGAACGGGTAACATGATTATAGCATAAGAATCAAATTTGGCTCTGTAACCCGGAACGGGTGACAGGATTATAAAAGATAAAAGTGGTTAAACACGAAATCCGTAACCAAAAATCAGGATGAGTCAAACTGCCCGACGACGGGGTAGCTAATCAATCAAATATTTATAAGCCGGAATCACCTCTATTATACAACCTTCTGCTTCAATGTAATCGGAGTCAGCAAAGGTCACAATGGATGCTTTTTCCTGATTGAAAAATTTCATTGCTTTTAACAGCCCGCTTAACTCCCTTTTCAGATTATCTGGGTTTAATTCGTAACAAACCTGGATTATTTCTGTTACTGCGCCCTGTTTCATTGCTATAAAATCACATTCTCCTTTATCATCAAAATAGTAAAGTTCTGTATATTTTCTTCTCAGATGAAGAAAGATCAGATTCTCCAATTTCCGGCCAGCATCTTCAGTCACCACATTAGAAATCACATCAACCAGACCTAAATCAATGGCATATATTTTTCTGGGGTTGATTAGTTGTGCTTTAGTGGAATAACTAAACATTGGGAGAAAAGAGAAAAGATAGGAAAGTTCTAGGTGGGAAAACCAGCTCAGGATTGTGCTTGTAGCTCCAATAGAGAGCGGCTGTTTCAGCTTTGTCGCAGTTACACGATTTCCAATATTTGAAATAAGAAAAGAGGCGAGCCTATGAAGACTTTTTATATCTTTTATCCCATAACGGGTAACAATATCCCGAATAAGCACGTCATCGAAAAGTGTCATAAGTTGTTCCTGATCTCCTGTCTTCAGATATTCAGGGAAACCACCCATAGCCAAATAAAATTTCAAACTCTCGGCAGAAGGCTCTAATGCCTTGAATTTAAGAAATTCAGAGTATGAGAAAGGAAAAAGTTCCTGTGTAATATGGCGTCCGGTAAGTCGTGTTCCTAACTCTTTGCTTAATAAAGATGCATTTGATCCGGTAATGATTACCTTAAAACCTTCGTCAAGCTTTTGTCGAACATACATTTCCCATCCTTCAACTAATTGCAATTCGTCAAAAAAAAGAGTGCCAATTCCAGTTTGTGATATCAGGTTATCCAGACGGGTAAAATCGTGAAGTGCAAATTCATAAAGTTGCGGAGACTCGAAGTTAAGGTATAAGACGGTGTCTTTCTCCAGTTCTTTCATCATTTGCATCAAAAGGGTGCTTTTCCCACAGCGTCTGACACCTGAGATAATTAATGCATGAGACGATAAGCTTTGCGTTGCGGGAATAAGTTCACGTTTCAGTCCGCTCTCTTTTATCATTAAACGGCTCTTTTGTTGCTCAATTACACGGGCAATTACGCTTTCAAGTATCATGACAATCAATCTTGTTTGATGCAAAGATACAATATTGTTTGATAGAATCAAACAATATTGTATTCTGTGAGACTACAAAAATAAGATTAGGCGTTTTATTAAAAACAACTGTTCAGGTTTAGTAAAGTTCATGGCATCTGAGTGTTTTGAATGCGTTTTTTATAATTGGGAAAAGGTATTAATTTTATCGTAAGTAACGATTGTCATAAGTATGTTTTTAACTTTTGGAGATAAGGATAGGGAATCAAAAAGGAACTGATTATGGAAATATTAGCAAATGTATATCCGGGCGAGATACTATTAGAAGAGTTTCTAAAACCAATGAATATAACTGCATACAGATTATCAAAAGATATTGGAATTCCTCAAACAAGGACTTCTGCTATATTAAAAGGAGCACGTGGCATTACTGCAGACACAGCACTTCGATTAAGTATGTATTTTGGAACTGCGCCTAAATTTTGGTTAGGACTACAGGATGATTTTGATTTGGAAGAGGTATTAAGGAATAAACAAACTGAAATAAATAAAATTAAGAATGTAGGAATTTACGCCGTATAAACAGGATTCACAACAATTTTATTCTGTTGACTTGGACCTATGTAAGAGATTGATATAATGTCGCATTTTCCTGATTGGTTGATATTTCTAAAAGATCAAAAAGCATTTTTATCCACGTAAGTATTTAATAATAAATGCGACATCTTTCGAAAAGACTGCTAACCATACATGCAGGAGGAGGTACAATTAATCAAGAAATTAACCGGCAAATAGTTTCAGGAACTTTTCCTGAAGGATTAGCGTTTCCCGGCAGGCTTTTGGCACAGCCCTTTTCAGAGATGGAAGTGGCCGTTATTTTAAACTAAAAAAAACGAAATGTATGAAGGAAATATAAATCACAGTTTTTGAAATTTGGCGACCTAACACTCATGATGCAAATTTCCAGATTAAAATGTTATAACTTTTAAGCTAAATGTTTTCATAATCAATTCCTTAAAAAGTAGCCGATGACAATTGAATTTGGTACGTTATAACATCCCTAAATTTATAAAATCTTTATTTTGAAGTTTATACTTAATAAATATTGTCTATTTGGATTGTTTGAAAAGTATAAAATATGGAATTATTAAACAGGTCCTGGTAGAGTAATCGCATCAAATCTTTTATCGGGAAAGGAATTATAAAAGTGATTACAGGTCAGCGACGGGTAGGGAAAAGCTATATTCTTTTGCAACGAATATCCATAAGTTCCTGAAATCTCAACGCGTAGATATTTCAACCAGTGTAATTATCAACTATTTAAAGGCATTAAGCAACGCGTATATTATCAATAAAACGAGACGACTCGATGTTCAGGGTTTGAAAAAATTTGAGGTTGGAGAGAAATATTATTTCGAAGATTTGGGACTTAGGAACTGCATGCAACGTCTGGATTTTGGACGAGACATTCATAAATTGATGGAGAATGCTGTTTATCAGGATCTTCGGATATTGGGTTACGAGGTATATGTGGAAAAACTGAATAGACTTGAGATTGATTTTGTTGGTATTAGGGATGGCCTTAAAGTTTATGTACAGGTTGCCTATCTTATTTTAGATGAAAAAACCCACCAACGGGAATTTGACAATCTTTTGAAAATTGATAATAACTTCCCCAAATATGTTATTACGATGGACTCTTTCAACAGTAGTAGCAACTATAAGGGAATACATCATCTTCACTTACGGGAATTTTTGAAGATGGAGAAACTTTAAATTATTTAATATGAATATTAAATTTTTCGCCTCACTAACTTTATTCTCGCTGATTGTTTCACTATATGCAACAGCTGCCCCTAAAGATAATTCTCCAAAGCGGGAAAAAACAGCCTTCCAGACCGCCGGCCCATGGAAACCGGTAACCGATGTAAGGTCTGACTTAGTTTCTGTGTATGGCACCTGGGAACATCATGGTCCTAATAGCATCACTTTTGAACAGCGGTTTTCGTGAAGGTTTTAAACGGGAATAGAAAGCCCAAGGCGGTTTTGACTGGCGCCCGCATCCTGAATCGCCTGAAAATACCCGGGAGAATTTATTTGGGTGTTATTAACTGGTGTAACTTATCCGGGATTAAACAATAAAACAGGACATCAAAAATTCCAACTCCCTGAATTTGCACTATGAGGTAACAAACAGGGAATTTGCAGTTCCCCGCTCCTGAATCTGAAGTAATGGCTTTGCATAAAACATGACCGCGGATGGTGCTGATTTATTACAGGCACATTTTCATTGATATGTTTTAAATATTAAAGCCCATACCAGAAATCAAACTGATGTTTTATTAAAACTGCCAAAGTTGATTCCGAATTGAGCCAAAGCACCTGCAAAATAGATAGGTAGGAAGACAATTCTTTCATTTTCCAATACGCCTGTCTGACCGGCATGAAAAACAAATGACCAGGAAGGTTGGTAGGTTTCGCGGTAGAGGTGCAAACTTCGAAGTTTTCCCGAAGGTCCATCCTTAACCTCAACCGGATAAATCATTCCTTCAAAAATCATTAAATAATCAATTTCAGCATTGCTGTTTTTGGCATCACGCGCCCAGTAATAAAGCTGGTTGTCGGTAGCTGTAGCAAACTCCTGACCAACAAATTGTTCGGCAAGTTGTCCCCGATAAATTGCCAATAAATTTTTATGGGACAACGCTTCATTGTAGTCAATTCCCATCACTCTGTTCATCAAGCCAATATCAAGAAAAATGTTCTTGAATTTTTTGTCAGAAGCATAAACATCCAACGGAATTCCGATGTTGCTTAATGATTTAACTTTTTTAGCTATACGAGCCAATAGTATACTTTCATAAGCTTTTTTAATCGTAGGAATTGTGAAGTCAACTGCTAAGCCAGTATATTTTATTTGTTTTCCAACATTGGCTGCAATTGTTGAAAAAACAGTATTAAGACAATTTATATCTGTCTTTGGTTTGTATTTATTAAAATCTAACCGGTAAGTTTCACAAATTTCATCCTGAACTTCTGCGGTTTTTTTAAGCGACTTTGTATTTACATATTCATTTATACATTCAGGCATTCCGCCCACCAACCAGTAAATCCGGAGCTGTTCCAGCAAAAATTCATGAATGGATGCTGACACCTCAGAGATCTTATTGTTGCAAATTGCTGCGGCTTTTCTGTAATTTGATGCAAGCAAAAATTCAGAGAAATTCATGGGATGAACCTCCATCGATTGAATGCGCCCAACGGGAAACGAAATTTCACTAAAAGCAAATTCCAAAAGCGAACCGGCAGCAATAACGTGCAAGTCAGGCATCTTTTCATAAAAGTAACGAAGCGCCATAATCGCTCTTGGACAAATCTGAATTTCATCAAAAAAAAGCAATGTTTTACCAGCAATAATATCGATGCCTGTTCTTAGTTCCAGATCAGAACATATTTTTTGAGGATTTAAATCACCGCTGAATAATGAAACCAATTCAGAATTTTCTTCAAAATCAATTTTCAAATAGAATTCAAATTTGTCACGGGCAAGTTTTTCAACCAGCCAGGTTTTGCCTACCTGCCTTGCACCTCGCAATAACAACGGTTTGCGTCTTTGTATTTCTACCCATAAAATTAAGTTTGAAAACACAAATCTTTCCATACTCATTTAGATTTATGGGGTAAAAATAGTTAAATATATTTAGTAATCCAATCCAAATAAGCATCATGAAATGTTGTTTTCCAGTCCAATTGAGGTGATTTTGGTATTGTTCCAATTTCAAAAAAACCAAGTATAGCTTTGAAATTTAATCGATTAAGGTTATTGGATAAACCAAGTATATGATAACTTGTGATCTGATGATCCTTTCTTTTTTAAATCATCACAAACCGCAAATAGTCCATCAAACTTAACGACTTATTTTTAATATCCCTGATAAGATTTAAAAAGTCTTCCAGCTAATCGGCACCATCAACTGTAAGTCGTTCACAAAACATAAGGCAACGCAAATCATTACCGGCTTTGCTTTCCCAGAGATCGCCGGGTTTAATTTTTTGTTCAGCATCCGGGTGGTCGCCTTGGGTTTCAAGCAAAATGGTTTTGCCACTTTTGGCCTGTATGATAAAATCGGGATAGTGATTAATGAACCCCGCTCCCCCGGATATTTCATCCGGAGGTACCTGACATGGAATTTATAATTCCCCGCTCCTGAATCTGAAGTAATGGCACTGCATAAAACATTGCAGCGAATGGCCCTAAAAATTTGATTGGTAGTTTATTCAGACCATTTCCTGGCCTTAAACAGCAAGAGGTTTTGCAATATTATAGTAAGGGTTCGGTTTTTTTTCGCCCCCCTTTGCCGGATACGACGAGGGTTTTTTGCTATTTGGCAGGTTATAAATATTTAGAAATAACATCGTTATTGCTGAGGTATTGCACCAGATAAACATCCTCTCCGTTGACTGAATAAATAGTGAAAAATACATGCCACCGTTTCATCTTTGGCCAGGGCGAGTAATTTTTTCACTTTGAAATACTACTGCGCTTAATCGGGAGGTAAAATGAGGTTATAGAATCGGAAAGCTTTTATATAAATTCAACAATCCAATTACTTCAGTTCGCAATTTACTGCGGACAAATTTTTTCATCTTCTCGTCCATAAGCTCTCCTATACCCTGCAATAATCCTTTGTCAGGAATTGATTCAAGTTGCTCAATACACTTCTGAAGGTATTCTTTTAAAGGCAGGTTCATGCGCAATTCAATAATGCTTTTATTAACAGGAGTTTGCCTTTGCATAAAAAACCAACAATCGAAAATATCTCGATTGGTAATTGTATTTTTATCGAGTAAGGCACAAAGTTTGTGAGCAAACATGTCTTCCTGAACCATTACCTTCACGTTGATTCCAAGTAGATTCTTTATTTCATACCGGTTTTCAAATAATCGGTTGGAAATTTCTATTTTCAGTTTTGAAAGTTCGTTTCACCGATTAACATGGAAATATCATTCAATCGAAAGACTGTCCGAAGATCCTGGTAAATTGCCAGAATAAGGCTGTTATTTACTTTATGAGAACTATACATACTAATTAATCGTATATTTAGTTCACAACTATAAGTATTTAAATTGGGAAATACAAGGAGCATTCAATTACATTCGCTATAAAATCATATTGAAAACGATGATAAGGTGTTAGCGAAGAAGGAAAAGAAATCATAAGCTCAGTTAGGTTTTCTAAATCAGGAATTACAAATGGCCATACAATCTTCCGGGGCGGTTTTGATCGAGGGAGCCAAACAATTTCTGATAAAACAATCAGTTCTTACCTAAATGCATTGAGAAGAATTTTTGTGGTAGAAGATTTGCCTGCCTGGTTGCCGTCAATGCGTTCCAAAACAGCAATCCGCACTTCATCAAAACGACATTTTGTTGATCCTTCAATTGCTACTGCAGTTTTACGAACAAACCTTGATGGTTTGTTGAATGACTTTAAAACTTTAGGGTTCCTGGTTGAAGCTTTGTGCACAAGAGATATTCGTATTTATGCGCAAACGATCGATGGTGATGTGTTTTATTATCGCGATAAAACCGGATTAGAATCCGATTTGATTGTTAGATTAAGAGATGGTCGTTGGGCAGCTATAGAAGTAAAATTAGGGAATAAGCAGATAGAGGAAGCTGCTCGAAATTTAGTGGTACTTAAAGCAAAAATTGATGAAGATAAAATGGGATAAGCTTCTTTCTTAATGGTATTAACCGGAGGTCAATATGCTTATCGTCGTAATGATGGTGTTCTGGTAGTTCCCATCGGTTGTCTGAAAAATTAAAAAGATTTTCCTTCAATGTTAAGGTTGCTGATCTGAATAAAAATAAATTATTTAATATGTCGGTTGTTATCGACAATAAAATTGTAATTATGTCGGATTAAATCAACATAAATATCGAAATTCCAGTGGAATTTCAGGAAAATCGTTTACCTATGAATATTAAATTTTTCGCCTCACTAACTTTATTCTCGCTGATTGTTTCACTATATTCAACAGCGGCTCCTAATGATAACTCCCCAAAGCGGGAAAAAACAGCCTTCCAGACCGCCGGCCCATGGAAACCGGTAACCGATGTAAGGTCTGACGTAGCTATTGTGTATGGCACCTGGGAACATCATGGTCCTAATAGCATCACTTTTGAACAGCGGTTGCAAAGCTGGCGCGACAAAGGTTACATCACCCATTTCATGACCGGCAGTGCATGGGGAGCGTATCAGGATTATTTTACAGGTAAGTGGGATGGAAAAACTCATCTTGATGAAGGACAGGTAACCCAAAAGGGGGATACAATCTGGCATGGGAAGATGGTTCCGTATATTGTACCTTCAGAAAACTTCATTAAATACATGAAGGAGACCCAGATTAAACGGGTGATTGATGCAGGGGTTGATGCCATTTACCTCGAAGAACCTGAATTCTGGGCACGCGGCGGTTACAGTGAAGCCTTTAAACGGGAGTGGAAAACTTACTATGGTTTTGACTGGCGCCCGCAGCATGAATCACCCGAGAATACCTATTTGTCAAGCAAATTGAAATATCATCTTTATTATCGTCTTCTGAATGAGTGTTTTACTTATGCCAAGAAGTATGGAAAGAGTAAGGGAATGGATGTTCGGTGCTATGTTCCAACCCATTCGTTAGTTAATTATTCGCAGTGGGAAATTGTAAGTCCGGAAGCAAGCCTGGCCTCTTTGGCGTGCGTGGATGGCTATATCGCACAGGTTTGGACCGGAACATCGCGAGAACCAAACTATTTCAACGGCAAGGCAAAAGAGCGGGTATTCGAAACCGCTTACCTCGAATATGGTTCCATGGAATCGATGACTGCCCCAACCGGCCGAAAGATGTATTTTCTCACCGATCCAATCGAAGACTGGCCCCGCGATTGGGCTGACTACAAAAAAAATTACCAGGCTACCTTCACCGCCAAATTGCTCTACCCTAATATTGCCAACTACGAAGTGATGCCCTGGCCCGACCGGATTTATGAAGGGCTATACAAGACAAGTGCCAACGGCGACAAAAAAGAGCGGATTCCGCGATTCTATTCGACACAGATGCAGGTGATGATCAATTCGCTGAATAGTATGCCACTGTCGGATAATAA
>CANJNY010000100.1 GCA_947475715.1 Prolixibacteraceae bacterium | reverse complement strand
TCCCCGGTAGTTATGGGAATATTAAATTGCACTCCGGACTCTTTTTATGATGGAGGTGCATACACTTCGGACCTTACAATTTTAAATCGTGCAGCGCAAATTATTCAGGATGGCGGACAATTTATAGACATTGGGGCTATGTCGACACGTCCGGGGGCCAAGGAGATCTCCACAGCGGAGGAGCTTGAGCGGCTAATGCCTGCGGTACGGATTATTAAGCGCCAATTTCCACAAGCATCCCTTTCTGTGGATACCTATCGTTCTGAAGTAGTTCAGCGGGTGTATGACCAAACGGGTGACTTTATAATTAATGATATTTCAGGAGGGACCTTTGATCCTTTGATGTTTTCAAAGGTTGCACATTTAAATCTTCCTTACATCCTCATGCATACACAGGGCAAAAGCGACAAGATGCAAGAAAATCCGGTATATACTGATGTTGTTAAAGAGGTGATACTTTTTTTGTCTGCACAGGTGCAAAAGTTAAAACTGTTGGGTGTTTCGGATATCATCCTGGATCCGGGTTTTGGATTCGGGAAGAGGTCAAATCACAACTACGAATTACTTAACCGGCTCGATTCATTTCGTATTTTTGAATTGCCACTCCTGGTGGGTGTTTCCCGTAAGGCGATGATATGGAAAGAGTTGGAAATTAGTCCACAGGAGAGTTTAAATGGAACTTCGGTTTTGAATACAATAGCTTTGGCAGGAGGATCTGATATCCTGAGAGTTCACGATGTGAAAGAGGCAGTGGAGGCGATACAATTAGTTGAAAAAATTAAAAAAAGTATTCAATGATCGATTTATTTATCCATGTCAGGTTTCTGGACGTAATTGATATATTTTTGGTTGCGGTTATTTTTTACGAGATTTATAAATTAGTAAAGGGGACCGTTGCCTTTAATATCTTCATGGGAATATTCATCATTTTTATGGTGTGGTTAGTTGTAAAGTCCTTAAAAATGGAGTTATTAGGGTCCATTCTGGGACAGCTCTTCGGGGTAGGAGTAATTGCAATTATAATTGTTTTTCAGCAGGAGGTGCGCAGGTTTTTATTAATGCTTGGAAGCAGGTATCGGGCTAACCGTCGTTTCTCGCTGGGAAATATCTTTTCAAGCCAGTTTAAGTTCGCTTCTGAAGCTACTCTTCATGAAATTGTAGATTCGTGTGTACAAATGTCAGAAAACCGTACAGGGGCTCTAATTGTCCTTGCAAGGGAGAGCGAACTGCAGGAGTATGTCGAAACGGGGGAAATTATAGATGCCGTAATCACCTCTGAACTGATTAAGAGTGTATTTTTCAAGAATTCACCACTTCATGATGGAGCGATGATAATTACTCTAAACCGGATTAAGGCTGTTCGTTGCATTTTGCCCCTTTCTCAAATACTTGAAATTAATCCGATCCTGGGTTTACGACATCGTGCCGCAATTGGTCTTTCGGAACAAACTGATGCCTATGTCATTGTTGTAAGCGAGGAGACCGGCCATATATCTACATCATACAACGGGGAATTGAATGAGAATATTCCTGTTGATCAACTATTTAGTCTCCTCGAATTAGAATATAAATAGCCTTT
Source organism: Prolixibacteraceae bacterium (assembly GCA_947475715.1). GTDB lineage: Bacteria > Bacteroidota > Bacteroidia > Bacteroidales > Prolixibacteraceae > JAAFHB01. The sequence goes on along the minus strand of CANJNY010000100.1, from coordinate 17,660 downwards.
AAATCAGATACTTACCTGAAAATAGAAGGACTACTAATGAAAAAAGGTTAAAACGGCAGTGCCATTTTAACCTTTTCCAATCAGATGGTTTTAGATCAAAAATCATTAATCATTGACCATTTATTTGTACGCTTGTGTATGAACGTTTTTCATTGATCTTCCGGATGGATCGGCGTTATTACGGAACGAGGCATCCCAGGCAAGTGCTTCAGGTGTGCTGCATGCAATTGAGGGTACTGAAGGTACGCAACTTGCCGCTGCATCAGATTGGAAGTGCTCAGTAAAAATTGAACGGTAGAAATATTCCTCTTTTGACATTGGCGTATTGATCGGAAATCTAAACTTGGCATTTGCCATTTGTTCGTCAGTAATTTTCTCAGCTGTGAGTGCTTTAAGCGAATCGATCCAGTTATAGCCAACGCCATCAGAGAATTGTTCCTTCTGACGCCAAACGACACTTTCAGGAAGGAAATCTTCGAAAGCTTTACGCAGAATCCATTTTTCCATTTTTCCGTCAATGGCCATTTTATCTTTTGGATTCAGCCTCATGGCAACATCCATAAACTCTTTGTCAAGGAATGGAACCCGACCTTCGACGCCCCATGCTGCAAGTGATTTATTGGCCCTTAAGCAGTCATAAAGGTGTAATTTTCCAAGCTTGCGAACGGTCTCTTCGTGGAAAGCCTGCGCATTTGGTGCTTTGTGAAAATAGAGATAACCTCCAAAGAGTTCATCTGCCCCTTCACCTGATAAAACCATTTTAACCCCCATCGATTTAATCATGCGCGACAGAAGATACATTGGTGTTGAAGCGCGCACGGTTGTTACATCGTATGTTTCAAGATGATAAATTACATCGCGTAAGGCATCAAGACCTTCCTGAACTGTAAAGTGCACTTCATGATGAACGGTTCCAATATGATCAGCAACTTTCTGTGCTGCAGCTAAATCCGGAGAACCGATAAGTCCTACTGCAAAGGAGTGGAGTTGCGGCCACCACGCTTCATGGGTGTCAGCATCTTCGACTCTGCGACCAGCATATTTTTTGGCGATTGCTGAAATTACCGAAGAATCAAGACCTCCGGATAATAATACGCCATAAGGAACATCGGACATCAACTGACGGTGGACTGCATCTTCCAATGCTTTTCTCAATTCATCAATATCTGATTTGTTATCCTTAACTGATTCAAATTCAGTCCATTCACGGCTGTACCATTTTGTCATGACCCCCTCTTTACTGTAGAGGTAATGACCAGGTAAGAACTCTTCGATTTTTTTGCAGGTTCCTTCAAGCGCTTTGAGTTCACTGGCAAAATATAGATTACCTTCTGAATCCGAACCCATATACAAGGGGATTATTCCAATATGGTCTCTGGCTACAAGGTAGCAATCTTTTTCTTCATCATAGAGTACGAATGCAAAGATTCCGTTAAGATCCTCCAGGAAATTGATCCCCTTTTCGCGGTAAAGGGCCAAAATAATTTCACAATCAGATTCTGTAAGGAATTCATAATGACCTTCCAAAGGCTTACGCAATTCACGGTGATTGTAAATTTCACCGTTAACTCCTAACACAAGCTTTCTGTCTTTACTGTAAAGGGGTTGTCCACCTGATGAAGGATCGACAATTGAGAGTCTTTCGTGGGCAATTATTGCTTTTGACCCACAATAAATGCCCGACCAGTCTGGCCCACGGTGGCGAATCCTTTTCGACATTTTGAGAACCTGCGCCCTTAAATCCTCTGCCTTAACTTTTAAATCGAATACTCCAACAATACCACACATATATTTTTCTATTTTGAATTTTTTCTCAATTTCCTGACAAAAGGAACGAATAATTGGTCGCCAAAAATACAAAAATCTTTAATACAATTAAGAATCATAACAAAAAGGGTTGAATTCAATCTTTCTTTTTTAACGCATCTTTTATCTTTTTCCAGATATTTGATTTTGGTTCATCCTCCGTAGGTCTCTCTTTTTTTGTATTGGTCTGAATTTCAGAATCTTTTTCCTTTTCCGGACGATCAGTTTTATGTTCTTCTCTCTTTTTAGTATCACCTCCGAAAATGCCCCAAAAGTTTGAGGCTTTTTTTAAATCATTAACCTCTTTGAAATGAGGAATATCGAGTTGTGCCAGAGTTGCATCGTCAATGGCCGGGAAAGCATGGTTTTTATAGTCCCTGAAAGCCGGATCATGAAAAAATTTGTTGAAAAATTTTCCTGTAATTGGAAGGGCCATATAACCGCCGCGTCCCAGGGCGATATTGCGGAAGTGGATCGAAGGCTCTTCACCACCAACCCAGCAACCAGTTACCAGATCGGGTGTATAGCCCATAAACCATCCGTCAGCAAAATTCTGTGTCGTGCCGGTTTTGCCTGCAAAGGGACCTTCAATTTTATACAGGGATCTGATCTCGGAACCGGTTCCTTCATTAACAACAGATTCCAGAAAACGGGTGATTATTTTAGCTGTCTCGGGTGAAATGGCCTCCTGTTCCTCATTTTCAGCAATATATTTTTTTAGTATCTTCCCATTCGCATCTTCAATCCGGATCATATAATTAGGGGTTACCGTTCTCCCCAGGTTATCCAGGCAAGCGTATGCCTGAACAAGCTGAATTAGCGGGATATCAGCAGATCCTAGTGCAAGGGATGGCACTTCGGGCAGATCGGCCTTAATTCCCATCTTTCTGGCCAATGCAATCACTTCAGGGATTCCCGAATCCATGATTACCTGCACCGATACGGTATTGACCGATTTACAGAGCGCACCTTCCAGTGAATAAAATCCGCCATATTCTTCATTTGAGTTTCCGGGTGACCAGTCCTGATATTCGGAATAGGTGTTTTTTTGGTTTGGATAATATTTATTGGGCGGAATACCGTGTTCAATAGCCGAAGCGTAGAGGATCGGCTTAAAGGTTGACCCTACCTGTCGTGGTGCCGACATATGGTCGTATTGAAAATGTCTGAAATCGTTTCCTCCAATCCAAACCTTGATCTCCCCTGAATTGGGTTCAATGGCAATAAACGCACTATGAAGAATCTTCAGGGAGTACTTAACCGAATCAAGGGGTGAAATTTTCACCGCTTGATCACCATCCCATGAAAATAGTTTCATCGAAACCGGGAGTTTAAATGACTCGGTAATCTCGGCAGCGGATTTTCCTGCCTCCTTCATTCTGCGATACCGATCAGACCGTTTCATAGCCCGAAGAACAACGGCATTGTTTTTCCCCCACGGATCTTTCCCATCCCAGTGTTTTTCGAATGTTGCCTGCAGCTCCTTCATTTTCTCCTGTTGGGCCATCTCAGCATACCGTTGCATTCTAAAGTCGATGGTAGTTACAATCTTCAATCCATCGGTATACAGATTATAGGGAGTGCCATCCGCTTTGCTGTTTTCAGAGCAGAACTCCTCCAGCTGAGGCCGGATCATCTCCCTGAAATAGGCCCCTGGTCCGGTATTGTAAACAAGATAATTGTATTTTAACCCAAGCGGTTCATTGCTGTATTTTTTTGCCTGATCTAATGTAATATATTTATATTTAGACATTTGGGCGATTACCGTATTTCTTCGCTGGATGGAGCGTTCAGGATTTGTGCGGGGATTGTATGAATTATTAGCTTTAAGCATCCCAACCAGTGTAGCGGCCTGCGAAACCGAAAGTTTATTTGGCCGTACACTGAAAAATCGTTCTGCAGCAAGCTCAATTCCAAAGGTATTTTCTCCAAAAGGGACTGTATTGAGATATAAAGTCAGAATTTGCTCCTTGGAGTAGAGCTTTTCAAGGCGGTAGGCTATAATGGATTCCCTGATCTTGCTTACCGGAAGCGTTAACGGTCCGTAATTCTTTCTCCCAAAGATATTTTTTACAATCTGCTGCGACAGGGTCGATCCGCCACCCGAACTATGGTCAACTAATAAAAAGGTTTTAACAACAACGCGTAACAGTGCCAATTCATCAATCCCCCGATGGTCATAAAACCGATTATCCTCAGTGGCAATCAAAGCATTAATAACATTGGGAGAGATCTCCTTATAATTTACGTTGCTGCGGTTTTCGGTATAATAGCGCCCAAGTAATTTATTATCTTTGGAATAAACTTCGGAAGCAACGGGTTCCTTAATCTTAATCAATGTATTTGCATCCGGCAATTGTCCGAAAGTTCCGATGTAGACTAATGCAAACAGGGTTAGCAATAAAAATATTCCAAAGACACTGATTTTTAAACCCAGAATAAGAACTCTTTTGGGCCACGATTGTTTAGAATCCGGGAAGAATCTGGAAAATAAACCCTTCAAATTTTTATTTTTAATGGATCCTTTATTTTTTTTTACAGACATATTTTTAAATCTAAGTATCTCTTTTTCCTGTCTTAATTAATATTTCTAAACATGAAAATTGCAATCTCAGGGAGCACCGGTTTTATTGGAAAACAAGTGTCTGACTATTTGTTACAACGCGGAAATGAAATCATAGTGATTTCACGTAAAGATTTCGCAGATGCCGATAACCGACTGGCAAAAATAATCAATTCTGCTGATGTAATTCTCAATTTTGCGGGATCTTCGGTTTTATGCAGGTGGAATAAACAAAATAAAGCACAAATATTTTCAAGCCGTATCGATACGACAAAAAAACTTGTTGACGCTTTGAAGCTAAATTCATCAGTTCAATCACCTAAGATTTTTATAAACTCTTCTGCTATTGGAATATACGATGATCAAGGAGTTCATGATGAAACTTCATCCGCATTCAGTACCGATTTTTTGGCTTCAGTTTGCAAAGCATGGGAGGGTGAAACAGAATCTTTAAAAAATGTTAATGTGAGAACCTGTATTATCCGGATTGGAATTGTACTGGGAACAACAGGGGGTTCTTTAGGAAAACTGCTTCCACTTTTTAAAGCCGGAATTGGTGGAAAAATCGGCAAGGGTAAACAACCGTTCTCTTTTATACATATTCATGATTTTTGCAGAGTTATAGAACATTTAATTGAAAATAAGGATAGTTCCGGAATTTATAATCTGGTAAGTCCCGAACCAACGACCAATGAATTATTTACTGAGGCGCTGGCCAAAAGTTTGCACCGTCCTGCAATATTTACGGTTCCTGAATTGGGTTTAAAGCTACTATACGGCGAAGCGGCAGGAATAATTACTTCCGGGATTTGTGCCAGGCCGGCCCATCTGCTTAGCGAAAATTTTGAGTTTAAATTTTCGGATATCACTTCAACAATTAGAAACCTGGTCCAAAAGAGTTAGGAAAATTAATTTTTGTTTCATATTTATTAAATTCAAATAGTATGAATACTAAACTTGATTCTGAAAATACGCCACCCATTTATATTGTTTCGGGAGGAAAGGGGCTGGCCGGAGATGCAGTAGTTCAGTCTGTACTGATCCAATTTCCCAAAAACAGTGTTCCTGTGATTATTTTTCCGGACGTGCTTAATCAGACTAAAATTGATGAGGTAATTACACGGGCAATGACAACACATGGAGTTATTGTCCATACCATGGTTGATCCTGATGTTCGGGAGATGTTGATATATTCGTGCATTCAGCATAAAGTTAACCATATTGATCTTGTGGGTGATCTGTCGGATTACCTTTCCGGTTTATTGAAGACAAAACCGATCAGTAAACCAGGATTGTACCGGCTGAGTCACATTGCTTATTTTAAAAGAGTTGAAGCAATTGATTTTACCCTCAAGGTTGATGATGGACAAAACCCTGAAAAGATTACGCAGGCAGATATTATACTCACTGGTGTCTCAAGGACTGGTAAAACACCATTGAGTGTATATCTGGCTATGTTTGGGTGGAAAGTTGCAAATGTTCCCCTTGTTCCCGGAATTGATCCGCCGTCAGAGTTATTTAAAGCCGATTCCGGACGGGTTTTTGGCTTGAATATCTCCCCCATTTATTTAATCGCTCAACGCGCAAACAGGGTTCGAACCCTTCATCTGGATGAATCGAACGATTATATCAACAAGCGCAAAGTTGCAGATGAACTCGAATTTGCACGGAGGATTTTTAATAGGGGAGGATTTACCGAAATCCAGGTTACAAATAAACCAATTGAATCCTCTGCAAACGAAATACTTACAATATTAACTGCCCGATATAATCAGGACCGATGGAAGAAGGAAATGGATTAATTGGTGAAATTTCTACCCGTTATAACCTTGAAATCAAAGTTTAAAATTTAAGTTTAAAATTACTTTTCGCACCAGGTCTCCCACTGTTCAAATTTCCGAATCGTCTAATTCCCTAATTGATAACGCAATCGTTTTAGTTCAATTTCAGCAATTTTTGCTGAATAGGCAAGATTTACCAACTGATAGCCGGTAGTTTCGTAGCTGGCCTGAGCTGCTTTTACATCAAGAATGGTAGCCTGATTTACTTTGAAACGTTGCATAACCACCTTGATAAGCTTTATAGATAATTCAACTGAATTTTGCTGGAAATCAATTTGTTGCAGGGAAGTACTGTAAGCCTGGTATGTTTTAACCGCATCGGCAGTTAAGGCATTGAGGAGACTTTCCAATTGCAGTTTTGCATTTTGGACATTAAAAGTTGCTGTTTTCTTTTGAATTTTATAGGTATTGCCATTGTATAATGGTAGGGCTAAAGTTACTCCTGCATATGGCCCAATATTTTGATTGATAAGTGTTAAGCCTGCGGCACTTTGACTGCGATTAAAATTCATTCCGGTGTTCAGTCGGATCGACGGGTATCGTAATGCCGAAACCTCTTTTACAACCTGTTCATTTATCTTGACCTGTTGTTCAGTGGAAAGGTATTGAGGATTCTTTTGGAGATATCCGATAATCGCGTTTAATTCGATTGACTTGTCCACAACAATGGTGTCTTTTACGTCAAACAAATAATAATTCCGAATACTCATAAGCTGAAGCAATTCGGTTTTAGTCTGGTTGACAACCAACTCTTGTGTTTTTAGATTCTGAGTCACCGAATTTAGATCAATCTGTGCCTGCAGATAGTCTGCCTCATTGGCCATCCCCGCATTTTTTCGTGCAGCTACAATTTCCAGTTTTGTTTGAGATACATCAAAAAGTGTTTCAATGATTTTCAGATATTCGAGCTGTCTTACAATATCGTAATACTTTGCCATGACCAGGGCTATACTATTTTGAATCTGCAAATTAAGTTCCAGTTCGCTTTGTTTTTGAAGGTTATGAAGTTTTTCACGGGTAGCCATTACCCGATATCCGTTAAAAAGTAATATTCCGGCTGTTAGATTAGATGTCAGGGAGTTACTGGTTGCATTACTCTTTTTTATTTCGACCCCACTATTTAATTTTTGGTAAACATCGATTGATGATTCGTTATCGACAACATTTACATTTACTGCGGGGAGTCCACCTGCCATCCCTGCCGTATTATTAATTTTCGAAATTTCTACAATGTTTTCGGCTATTTGGATCTCAAAATTATGCTTTAAAGTGGTATCAATAGCACCCTTGAGCGTAATGGTCGGTTGAGCCGATGCAAAAAGGGGTAGTATCAGGATTAAAAGTGAACAGAAGAGCTTCATTTTGATGTTATTTAAACTGATTATCAATTTCTTCCTGGCTAATATGCTCACCTGAAACGAACGTGTAAATTGCAGGAATTACAAATAGGGTAAGGATTAATGAAAATAAAATTCCCCCTACAATTACAATTCCCAATGGCACGCGGCTTGAAGCGGCATCTCCAAGGCTTAGCGCAATTGGCAGAGCACCCAGCGAAGTGGCCAGACTGGTCATCAGGATAGGTCTTAAACGTTGTGTTGAAGCTTCGACAACTGCTTCAAATTTTGATAATCCTTTAGCCCGTTTTTTATTGGCAAATTCAACGATCAGGATTCCGTTTTTTGTAACAAGACCGATCAGGGTAATCATTCCGATTTCGGAGAAAATATTTAACGTCTGTCTAAATATCCACAGCGAAAGAATTGCTCCGGCAATAGCCAGAGGGACCGTGATCATGATAATAAACGGATCGCGGAAGCTTTCAAACTGTGCTGCAAGGACCAGGTAAATTAGCAATAAGGCTAATATAAACGCTAATCCGATATTTGATGAACTTTCAGCAAAGTCTCGTGAGGGTCCGCTAAGTGAGGTTTGGAAACTTTCATCCAAGAGTTTATTTCCAATATTTTGCATCGCCGTAACTCCATCGCCAACCGTTTTTCCATCCACCAATGAAGCAGAAATAGTGGCCGATTTATAACGGTTAAAATGATAAAGTGATGGTGGATTTGCATTTGGTGTCATATCCAGCACCTCCGATAATGCGATGTTATTACCAAGATTATTACGAACATACAACTTGGTAATATCGGTAGGTTGTTGTCTGTTAGGCAGTCCAACCTGGCTTATAACCTGATATTGCCGGCCATTCATGATGTAATAGGCAAGCCGGCGTCCGCTGAACGCGCTTTGCACCACTGCGGCAATATCACTTACTGTAAGTCCTAAATTACGCGCTTTGATCCGATTAATTAGAATATCTACTTCCGGTTTATTGAATTTCAAATTTACATCCACATTCTGAAATGTCTTGTCACTTCGTGCAGCATCAAGGAATTTGGGAATTACAGTTTTTAATTTCTCAAAATCGAGGTTCTGGATCACAAATTGCACGGGTAGTGCCCCCTTTGAACTTAATCCAACAGCAATGGTCTGCTCTTCTACCGGGAAAATACGCAGGTTGTTAAATCCGGGAAGCTTTTTTGTTAAATCTTTAACAATATCACTTTGTGTCCGGGTTCGCATGGAGGAGGGAATCAATGCAAGGCGACCGCTTGCAGCATTCATTCCTCCACTACCTCCAAAACCCGGGACAGAGAGAAACGAAAAGGAGCGCTCGGGAAATGAGTCGATCAGAAAATTCGAGAATTCAGTCCCCGATTCCATCATATATTTATAACTTGTCCCCTCCACTGCACTTACCTGGAAGCGAACCATCCCTTTATCTTCAATAGGTGCCAGCTCGCTTTGAAGGTTTCTTCCTATAAAAAATATGATAAACAGACAGGCTCCGACAATATACCAGGCCATACCTCTTCGATTTACAAATTTCTGAAGTAAATTTTTATACCCATTTTCCATTCCGGTAAAGAACGGTTCCGTTTTGGTGTATAACCATCCATGTTGAGCTTTAGGTCTGTTCAGAATGACATTCAGGACAGGAGTGATCGTGAGTGACACAAAAGCTGAGATTAAAACTGCGGCAGCAACTACAACGGCAAACTCTCTGAAAAGGCTTCCAACAAATCCTTGCAAGAAAAGTACAGGCAAAAACACAATTGCAAGGGTCAGCGAGGTAGAAATTACCGCAAAGAAAATCTCAATACTTCCTTCAAGGGCCGCTTTACGGATATGCATCCCATTTTCAAATTTACGGAAGATATTTTCGGTCACAACGATACCGTCGTCGACGACCAACCCTGTTGCCAGGATAATTCCAAGCAATGAGAGGATATTAATTGAAAATCCTGCCAGGTACATCACAAAAAATGTCGCAATCAGTGAAATCGGGATATCAATAAGTGGTCTGATCGCAATTAGCCAGTTTCTGAAGAAGGCAAAGATGACCAGGATTACCAGGAGGAATGCGACAAACAAAGTCTGTTTTACCTCAGTTAATGATTTTCGGACATTTATCGTATTATCGATGGTTGTTCTAAACTCAATATCACCTTTCTGAGATTTTTTAACTTCATCAAGGCGTCGGTTAAATTCATCCGAAATATTGATGTAATTAGCTCCTGGCTGAGGTGTAATTGCCAGACCAACAGCATATACTCCATTTAATTTCCAACTCGTCTCATAATTCTCAGGGCCAATTTCAACTTTTGCCAGATCGCCAAGCCTCACTATACCTGAATTATCTTCGCGGATGATCAGATTCCTGAAATCTTTTTCGGTAGTAAGCCGGCCTAAAGCGCGAATAGTTAATTCGGTTTTCTCGCCATAGATTTTACCTGAGGGAATTTCGACATTCTCTTTATTTAAGACTGTTTCAACATCATTAAATGTGATATTAAAGGCGCTAAGTTTGTTGGGGTCGACCCATAATCTCATTGCCGGGCGCTTCTGACCAATAATATTTACACCGCTTACCTCCGGTATCGTTTGGAATTTATTTTGCAAAACATTTTCAGCATAGTCACTTAACTCCAGTAACCCTTTACTTTTACTCTGTAAGGCAACCAGAATTATGAAATCACTGTTGGCATCCGCTTTGGTTACAACAGGGGGAGAATCGATATCCTGTGGAAGGTTTCGAACTGCCTGGCTAACCTTATCGCGAACATCGTTAGCGGCAGCTTCAAGATTGGTATTCAGGGTAAATTCAACAGAAATATAACTACTTCCAATAACACTTGAGGAGGTAATGGTGCGGATACCGGGAATTCCATTAATCGATTTTTCGAGCGGTTCTGTTATCTGGCTCTCAATAATATCTGAATTTGCACCTGCGTAGGAGGTACTAACTGTAATCACAGGGGGATCGATCGCCGGATAATCCCGGATTCCCAGGAAATTGAATCCAATTAATCCAAACAGGATCAGCCCCAGGCTCATTACCGTGGCAAGTACTGGTCTTTTAAGCGATAATTCTGAAATATTCACGTTATCTGTTCAATGAAGTTTGAAATTGGAAAAGATTTAAATGAGCTCTTTCAGAGTTCTTACCCGCTTAATTTTAACCTTTGCATTCGGTCTGACATAAAGCATTCCACTCACAACAATACTGTCGCCCAACTCAATACCTTTGGTTATTTCAACAACATTGCCATTTCTTAAATTGGTTTCCACCGTTTTAAAAATAGCCTTACTATTTTTTATCACCACAACCTGACTCAGATATGCTTCAGGAATAATTGAATTTGTAGGGACAATCATTGCTTTTCGGTTTTTGTCAAGTAGTACCTTTACAAAGGCACCGGGAAGAATATTTCCTTCCTTTAGAAAAGCTCTGACTTTGATATTTCGGGTTACTGAATTGATCTGGGGATCGATGGCCGTGATGGTTGCGGCAAGGGCTGCGTCTGACCCATTGGTTTGAATCTTGACTGTATTCCCTTTTTGTATCAGTGAGACATAGGATTCAGGCACTGCAAAATCAATTTTAACCTTGTCTGTTTGCCCCAGAGTCCCCAGGATAGTGGCAGGGGTAACATATGCACCAGGACTAACTAACCGTAATCCCAGCTGCCCGGCGAAGGGTGCCCTGATTATGGTTTTATCCAACTGTGCATCTACAAAAGCTAAATTTGATTTTAGTACCTCAAGCTGGTTTAATGCTGCATCGTAGTCGGCCTGATTAACCCCATTTACCTGAAGCAAATCATTTAGCCGTTTTTCCGTTTTAATTGCAAGATTAAACTGAGAGGTATATTGCTCTTTTTGTGCCTGTAAATCAGCGTCGTTTATTTTAGCCAGCACGGTACCCTGAACAACTTCTCCGCCATCAGGTATGTTCAGAAAGATAAGCCGACCACTTACTTCGGGATGAAGATCAATAAGTTCATTGGATAAAACTGTACCATTGACCTCAAGATTACTCATGAAATCCTCATTTCCGGCAATAATTACATCAACCATTACCGGAGGCTTTTCTTTGGGGGGTTGATCTTTTTTATTCGACGAACATGAAAAGATTAAAAAAAATACGATCAGTGCATTTATCGAATTTGGCATATTCATATTTCGATGATATTTACTTTTCTGATTTCAAAGTCTTAGATAAGCTGTTTTGACAGTAGGAATGCCCTATTTTTTACAAACAACGGCAAATGTAGTTTAAATTTTAGAATGCTTTTCATAAAACTTCCCTTACTTTTTAACTTAATAATTTTGTTAAAATGGTTAGATATAAAAGCGATTAAATGGTTTAAAATGTTGGGGGCAAAATAACTTTTTTACCTTTTTAAAACATTTCTGCCAAATTTATCTTATCTTTAAATAGAAAACACTAACAGATTGATTTTGATTTATCAATGCCTTAATTATATCCTGGATAACAATTTTAAAAAATGGAGGGCTATAAATTATGAGATCATCAAGTTTTTTTCCGACATTAATTTTTGTAGTTATTTTTGCCATTGGTACGGCAATTGCTTACTCAACCGGTGGGGCTGAGCCTGGGGCTCATGGAACACTTATTGGAGTAACCTCATTTATTGTTGCATTAATTGTTTCATCTGCTATTAAGGTTGCCGATCAGTGGGAAAAAATTGTGGTTCTGCGTCTGGGACGTTTTCGCGCTCTTAGGGGACCCGGAATATTTTTTATTATTCCTGTTATTGATACTGTTCCCTACTGGATTGATACGCGGGTTATTTCATCCTCTTTTACTGCTGAAAAGACCCTGACTAAAGATACCGTCCCGGTGGATGTAGATGCTGTACTTTTCTTTAAAGTTATCAATGCGAAAAAGGCAGCCCTCGATGTGGCTGATTATAAGAGTGCTATAAATTGGGCTTCGCAGACTGCGCTGCGCGATGTAATTGGTAAGACGATGCTTTCTGACATGCTTGAGGGGAGGGAAAAGATCAGTAATCAGCTTCAGAAAATCATTGATGAGCGGACAGAACCATGGGGAATCAATGTGATTTCAGTTGAAGTTAAGGACGTGTTGATACCCCAGGCACTCGAGGATGCCATGTCAATGCAGGCTCAGGCAGAGCGAGAGCGCCAGGCCCGTGTAATCTTGGGCGATTCAGAACGTCAGATAGCGGTCAAATTTGAGGAGGCTGCAAAATCTTATATCAATAATCCCACAGCCCTTCACCTGCGGGCGATGAATATGCTCTATGAGGGTTTGAAAAATAACTCTACAATCGTTGTGGTTCCAAGTTCAGCACTGGAAACTATGCAGTTAGGAGGACTTGCCGGAATAACTGCATTAACTATGGGGTTGAATAAGGATACAGCGGGTAAAGTAGCTACTCAAACCGAGTAGCTGATTCTTTATTTTAAATTTAATAATTATCCAGGGAGTGGTATGGAGTGAATAGATTATGATCGGTATCCCAACAAATTATTTAGTAAGCCATTATGAATTAGGAATATGTAAAGCAGCCTTTTAGAAGTTCTGATTATCAGGTTAGTTTCAGGGTTCAACTTGTAATCGTAATGATTGGAGCGGTAGGTATTGCGGTGATTTTTATCCCTTTTACATGGGATATTTCACCGCTCAGTGCTTATTTTTCTTTCTCACCGTTCAGCCAGTTATCAAAAAGTTTGTACCCGATTGAGAGAATTACTGCACCTACAAACAGCCCAAGAAAACCCATTGTAATAAAACCACCCATTGATCCCATAAGCAGGACCAGCATGGGCACAGGAGACTTTCGTCCCATGAGAACCGGGGTTAAAAAATTATCTGTCGTAACTACAATTACCATCCAGAGTGCAAATAAAGTGGCATAAAAAGGGGTTGTAACTGAGTACATATAGATTGTTATGGGAATAAGTACAGGCCACGCTCCAATCTGTACAACGGATAGTATAAGACACAATAATGTCCATAATCCCGGGAAAGGTACCCCTGCAATGAAGAGGCCTGCACCAGCCATTGCAGCCTGTATGACAGCAACACCAAGGATGCCCACCACAACACTGCGAACGGTTCCGATCGTAATTTTTGCAAAATATTCCCCTTTGGATTGGGCAAGTTTATTGAAAACTTTTAATGATGACCCGGATAATGATTCTGAAAAAACAAGAAACACTGCTGCCAGCAAAATGGAAATAATGAATTGAAGAACCCCTTTCCCGAAATCTGAAATAGCCAGAAACAGCCATTTCCCCAACTCTTTTAACTGTTCCTTATGCTGTAATAACAACCCCTGAAGATTATTGGAAGCGCTCTGCCATAGACTAATAATAGGCTGGGTAATTGCCGGCCAATCTTGCACCTCCTTGCCCGGCGGGGGAATTAAGGGTTGTCCCTGGTGATACATGTCGCGAACCTGCATAATTCCTGATAATATTGAACCGGTCAATATCCATGCCGGTATAACTAAAATACTAAGCATTGTAATTGTGACAACCAACGAGGCCAAAATCTTTCGGCCATGAAATAATTTCACCAAACTACTGTAAATTGGATAGACCGTAACTGCGATAATCGCACCCCAGACCAGAACCAGACTGAATGGCATAATAAAGCTTATGCAGAGGCCAATAAGCAGAAATAGTAAACCTAATCGGATCAACATATCCACAATTTTTCCGATTTCCAAATTAGAAAAGCTCGTATTTGATGGTTCCATATCTAATATCATTTAGCAGATCTGACACATGCAAATATAAACATTTGATTTACATTGCTCAATATGTATTTATGAAATAACATATTCCTTAATCAATGTCAATTTATTCCAGTTTTATACCGATTTAAGGTAAAAAGAATCCGGATGCTTAATCTGATAAATATTAAAATTCCCAAAGAAGCAGTATTGTATGTATTATTGATTATATTACCGTCAATAAAATGATTAAAAATTAATCAATCGGGTCGGATTCATTTGGCAGTTAACCTTGCAAGAATCATTAAGGTTCAAGTTGGGGTTGGGTGTTTTTGGATTTGATGCTTAAAATAGTTAAAGAATATGGCCATTATCAGGAACTTATTTGAAATAAAAGGGGCAAAGCGTGATCTGGAATTCACTTCATTTGAAGAAGTTATTGTAAAAAAATCCGAAAATCATTTTCTTGAACAGATGATAGCGGGTTTAACTTTTACATCCGGATTTGACCGGCCATTGCCATTGGTGTCGAATAATCTGGCAGATATTTTAAACTCTTCAGATTTTGAGAATTTAGAGATACCGGATGATCAAAGGGATAAAATTGAGGAATTAAGGGTTGTAACTGAAAGTATTGATAGGAAGATAATTTCCACAGGAGCACTTATTGCGGGGAAGAAATTCAAAATAGACTATTTAAGGGAGCTGAATCCGCAGCAATTGGCGGCGGTAACTACTACTGAAATACCGTTGCTCGTTATTGCTGGTGCCGGCAGTGGAAAAACGCGGGTAATCACCTATAAAGTCAGTTATCTTATTGAAAATAATGTCGATCCCAGTAGTATTCTGCTTCTTACGTTCACCAAAAAAGCGGCAACTGAAATGCTTAACAGGGTGGGAAAACTATTGGCAGACCAATCTATTTTGAATGTGCTTGGCGGAACATTTCATAGTTTTTCAAATTACGTACTTCGAAAATATGGTAATCTCATTGGTATTCGTAATAACTTCTCTATTATTGATACTGAAGATGCAGCCGATATCCTTGACTTGCTTAAGACAGAACTGAATTTTTCGGGCAGGAAGAAGGGGCCGCCCTTTCCAAGAAAGGGTAAAATTCAAACTATACTGTCGAAGGCCAAAAACCTTGAATTATCAATTCCGCAGGTAGTAAGAACGTATTTTGATGAAAATAGCGAATATATCAAAGAACTTGAACAGATGGCCCTTGCTTTTGATATATATAAAAAGGCTTCAAATCTAATGGATTATGATGATCTGATGGTTGTTCTGCGGGATAATTTAAAGCATAATCTGCAATTGAGAGTAGCACTTCAGAAATCGATAAAATATATCCTGGTTGATGAATATCAGGATACCAATAATACCCAGCGGGAGATTGTCGAATTAATAGCAGGCGATCGCGGGCGAATTACAGTTGTAGGGGATGATTCGCAGAGCATTTATGCCTTCAGGGGAGCAAATCTGGAGAATATACTGAGGTTTCCCCAAAATTTTCCCGATTGTGGTGTTGTGAAAATTGAGCAAAATTACCGCAGCGAACAGGGGATCCTCAATTTTACCAACGATATTATCCTGCATGCCAAAATAGGATTTAAGAAAAAACTGTTTTCTCAACGATTTACAGGAAAGAAGCCGATTATCAAACGATTTCCGGATGGTATTACCGAAGCGGAATATATTGTTGACCGGGTTTTGGAAATCCGGAATAACAACCTTGATTTCTGCGATTTTTCAATCCTTACAAGGGCCAGCTGGCATTCGAATTATATTCAGGCTGAATTAATTAAACGAAAAATACCATTTGTCGTTGTGGGGGGGATCAAATTCAGTGAACGCAGGCATATCAAAGATATTGTTGCATTTATAAAAATTGTAATCAATCCAATTGATGCCATAGCCTGGCACCGGATTTTGCAACTCATTGAAGGGGTTGGTAAGGTACGTGCCAGGGAGATCGTTCAATTGATTCATCAACGAAGTGGGGTCATTGATTTTTCAGATTTTGCAGAAAGAAAATATTATCCTCAAATTAAAAAGCTTCAGGAATTATTCAATCAAATAATAGATAATGGATTGCATCTTTTTCAGATTATCGAATGTGTATTTGAGTTTTATAAACCTATCCTGCAGCAGATAGAAGATGATTTTGAAGTGAGGTTAAAAGATTTGGATGTATTTCGAATCATTGCTGAAAAATATGATGACATCGAAAAGTTTATTGCAGACTTTACTTTGGCCCCCCCCTCGAACCGTTATCAGGACCAAACCATACCTATGACTGATACAGAGAGCAAGCCTCTGGTAGTTTCTACCATCCATTCTGCCAAAGGGTTGGAATGGCACACCGTTTTTGTCCCTTTTGCTCTTGATGGGTTATTCCCTTCGTCACGATCTGTGGGAACTCTTCAGGAGATCGAGGAGGAGCGGAGGCTATTTTATGTAGCCGCGAGCAGGGCCAAGGAGAATTTGTTTATCACCATGCCATCCTACGTTAGTTCGTGGGATGCCGTATTCACAAAACCATCCCGATTTATTTATGAAATAAGTAAAGATTATTATCTGACCGATTAGATTGGGGATTAGATCTGATGAGCTCAAATTTTAATTTTGTCAGCAATGGTCATCTAATTTTCAATCGTGTTGTCAAACCATAAAATTCCGTTTTCGTTAACGGAATTTTATGGTTTTTTTAGCGTTATTATTTTTTAATTAATTGATTATTAAGTCCGTGTTCGTAAACGAATAGTAATTAAATACATCGATAATCCGGTGAACCTATTTTTACCGCCTGAGGTTTAAAATTAATGTTTTTTGCAAAGGATAAAGAATTTGAAATTTCAGCTTGTTTAAAAGATCTTTTAAATTCCTTAACAATTTGTTAACTTTAATAATTCGGCTGGTAAGATTAATAGACCTACATTTGTGAAGTTTAGTTAGGTTAGTTAGTTTGGTTAGTTTTAGTAAAAGGATAGAGCCGCCCGGTTCTGTCCTTTTCAATTTTTAAATGGCAGATAAAGAGAGCTGCCGTCCTTTAAGATCATTATTCTTTTCGCTTTTATCATTGCATCACCATTATTCCGGTTAATTTATCAGTTTGTTAAACAACCCATGAAACTAGGGTTGATTCTTTACTCGTCCAGGTTTTACTATTTCAATATTTTCCATTTTAGAAAGGGTTTCATACCATTCAGCTGTCCCCTCTTCTACATTATGATCTAAATATTTCTCAACCGTTTTACCATAATTACCTCTTTTCTCTGCATGTTTTGACACAAAAGGCCCTTCGGTGTTTTCCCGAAGAGCCTTGTAATGTATTGTAATTCAGTGATATTTAAGAGAGCCACTAATGGG
>CANJNY010000099.1 GCA_947475715.1 Prolixibacteraceae bacterium | reverse complement strand
GCACTTTCAAGAATCAGGTCAGAGGCTTCCTTAAGTTCAGGAACATCCAGAAAGTCGGAGGATATCCCTTCCTGCTGATCGCTGATCTCCGACAAAAAGCGCAGCCATAACACCTGTAACCGCTTGTCTGTAAATTTTTTGGACTTGAATTTAGGAAGTTCAATAAAGATAAATTCAAGCCCTTCAATGACTTTTTCGCTCTCCTGGGTATGGATAATCTTATACTGGTGCAGATAATTCTCCGACTTTTTGTCAAAATTTTCGTTGATGATATTCAGCGAGTAAACAGGTTGCAATCCCTTGTATTGAATCCCTTTACCTACCTGTTTGATATATGCTTTTGAGGCGTTGAAAAGGACCCGGCTTTTGAAACCGTCGGTCCAGAGCATCTGCATCTCCACGATGAATTGCTGACCTTTTTCGTCCATACATCGTACATCGACGATTGAATTCTTAAAGATCGGGATTTCCGGGACCAGTTCGGCGGGCAGGTATTCGAGCGAAATAATTTTATTATCCTCCGTCAAAGGCATTACGGCATTGAGGAAGCTTTTAAGCAGATTGGGATGTTCGCCAAAAATCCGCTTAAAGGTCAAATCATTTTTGGGGTCGAGATAACGCATGGCATAAATTGTTGTTGATACAAATATACGACTAAAAAGAGGGGGGAGTAACTGGATTTGAAATCTCGTCAGAATAATTTCGGTATTCTTCAATCAGGCGATCTAACTGCATTCGATTGGGCTTTAAAAAATTCTCATAAACGTATTTCGATTGTTGTGAAATAAGGGTCTGATTTCGTTCAACACGATTATAATTAATTAAAGTCCTGGTGAAATTGGGATTCAAAAGACTGGGGCTGAAGGTTTCCCCGGCAGGTTCATTTGCCGCATAAATCTCTGGTCTGTATATTTTCTGAATGGTGTCCATGACAGAAATTAAAATTGACAGATGCAACTTACTTCTGGTTTCCAAATCATTTTTTCGATGATAAAACGCAAGAGGTGCGACCATTCCTTCTGACATATAATAAGTTACTTCCATACCCATTTTTTGAAAATATGCCGCAGTGGCAGAAATATCTCCAACTTCATAATATTCAATACCTAAAAACGGATGTACCTTGCCGGTTCTTTGATATGTTTTATTACTTGAGATACTGATTGCAGTTATGGTCGGAAAATCGAGAAAACCGCTATCGGAGAACTCCTTAAATTGCATCTGGTATAAAATACCATGCAACAAACCGAATGTTTGAATTTCTTCCTGCGATGCTTTTCCATTGACAATTTTTGGAAGGATTACATCAAAATCGTAATCTCTGATATAGGAAGAGAGATTAAAACCATATGGCCCATCCAGAAGCTCTCCTGTTTTTGTATCCAAAACCGATGTATGTAATATTTCAGAGATCGGGAATGGTTCAGAACCGGAATCATTTAATTTTGCTAATGTAGTAAGTATCTCAATTTTGATCTGATACCGATCTAAGCTGGAATTATCCTCGGGCAGAAGATTATTCAGTTTTGAGTTAATCATGTTAAATAAAAGGGATATATTAATCTCCCTTTTTTCCGGATCCCTGCAAAGATTTACAAGGTTTGTCGTACTGCGTGATTTCCGATCCGGAATATAATCAGAATCAAAACTGGTTGTTATTAATTGAAGGTTTAGTATTCCAGCTGTCCTGAGAGGAAAAGATTTTTTTAACATTTAAATTTTTGAAGTAGTAAGATAAGAAACGAAAATAAGAGGGTGACAGAGAAGCTTTTTAGCTCCATTTTGGTTCAACCGGAACTCTTTCTCCATCGGCAGTGGTATGCTCCTCCAATGAATTTCCTTCATCCTTATATTATTGATTATTTACAACTGCAAAATTAAGAGTTATCCCTGACTCGGGAGGCAAAAAAGCAGCAGATTTTCCATTTCTTCACAATAACTTAAAACCAGAGGCAGCTAAGAAATGAGAAGAACTAAATCTCCCATTTTTTTTAAAATCTTTAATCGAGGTAATCCATGAAGAGAATATTGCTCCATTTCCGTTTTGCTCAGATTCAAAATATTGTTAGTCCTTTCATTCATTTGATTTAGCGAAAGAATAAGGGAAGTCCGAAGAACATTAGATCATATTCCGATGGAACAGATCCGGCCATTAAATGTCACATTAAACATCCATAAAATTATCATGAAATAGTACTACCTGAACAATGACCCCAATTTTCGCTCTTATTTCCTCCAATATTTTTGTAATTTTGGCCGGTTGTCTGAAAAATATCGACTTTGGAACTTAAGGAACTACTAAATTATTATACTTCCCACCCCGCGGTGAAGGGTTTACGCGAAATGGTTGCTCAATCTGTTGCAACTAAAATTTCGCTTTCGGGGCTAACCGGATCATCTTCATCCATTGTTATGGCCGCTGCGTACGAGCTCAATCCGTTTAGTGCCATTGCAATTCTAAACGACAGGGAAGAGGCAGCCTACTTTTTTGATGACCTCAATGCGCTGGGACTGGGTGAGCATGTGTTGTTTTTCCCTTCATCTTACCGTCGCGGTATCGTTCATGAAATTATCGACAGCGAGAATATTATTTTCAGGACTGAAGTGCTTAATAAGCTTGCAATGAATGAGTCGGGTTATTTCGTGATTACCTATCCTGAAGCTATCATGGAAAAGGTAATCTCAGGTGCCGGGCTTGAAAAAAATACACTTCATATAAAGAATGGGGAAAAACTCTCGATCTCATTTATCAACGAGATTTTACATGAATATGGTTTCGAGCGGGTTGAGTTTGTTTATGAACCCGGGCAATATTCGATTCGCGGATCGATCATCGATATTTTCTCATTTTCGAACGAAGATCCGTACCGCATTGACTTCTTCGGAGATGTGGTCGACTCAATCCGCACCTTTGATATCGAGGATCAGATCTCGAAGGAGGCGCTGACCCGTATCTCGATAATCCCCAATATCCAGGAGGGTCTGAAGGATGAAAACCGGGTTTCATTGTTCGAATTTCTGAATAAAAAGGCGACAATAGTTGCTCAGAGTTTTGCTTTTGTTTCTTCACAGATCAAGACTTTACATGTCGAGGCTTCCGGAAGAATGGGCACTGACGACACCAATACCCTGGTGATCTCGGGAAGTGAATTTAAAAGTGGGATCGACTCCTTTACGTGCATCGAATTCGGAGGATCACAGCACTTTAAGACCGGTGAGACTTTGGTTTTCACTACATCCAAACAACCGGTTTTTAACAAGAATTTCGATCTTCTGGGGCATGATCTTAAATCAAACCGTAAAAAAGGATATCGTAATATTCTGCTTACCTCTAGTCCCAAGCAGATCGAAAGGCTTCACGCTATTTTTGACGACAAGGGTGATCCACAGAAAATAGATTCTCTGCTATTTGCAGTGAATGAGGGGTTTATCGATCATGACCTGAAACTATGCTGTTATACCGATCACCAGATCTTTGAGCGGTATCACCGGTTTAAACTCCGGTCAAAGAAATCATCCCGTCAGGCTATAACCATTAAGGAGCTCAGTAAACTCCATCCGGGAGATTTTGTTGTCCATATCGATCATGGCGTGGGAAAGTTTGCCGGGCTGGTCAAAACGGAGGTCAACGGCCATATCCAGGAGGCAATCAGATTGATTTACCGGGATAACGACTCCCTTTTGGTGAGCATTCACTCGTTACACCGGATTGCCAAATACAAGGGGAAGGAGGGTCAGGAGCCTTCGATCAATAAACTGGGAACTGCAACCTGGCAGAACCTGAAAAATAAGACCAAGAGTAAGGTCAAAGATATTGCACGTGAGCTGATTGCCCTTTATGCCAAGCGTAAGATGGAGAATGGATTCGCTTTTTCGGCCGATTCGTATCTTCAGGAAGAGCTCGAGGCGAGTTTTATTTATGAAGATACCCCCGATCAGCTGAAGGCGACCTACTCGATAAAGGAGGACATGGAGAAGCAAATGCCAATGGATCGGCTGGTATGTGGTGACGTTGGATTTGGAAAAACAGAAGTGGCTATCCGGGCTGCATTTAAGGCTGTAGCCGACAGCAAACAGGTAGCGGTGCTTGTTCCCACGACAATTTTGGCGCTTCAACATTATAAGACTTTTACAGCACGGCTCAAGGATTTCCCTTGCAACGTGCAATATATCAGTCGGCTAAGGCATTCGGCTGATGTAAAGAAAGTGTTGCTTGATCTTTCTCAAGGTAAGGTCGACATCATCATCGGAACCCATAAACTGATCGGAAAAGATGTCAAGTTTAAGGATCTGGGACTACTTATCGTTGATGAGGAGCAGCACTTTGGAGTCGCCATCAAGGAGAAATTGAAACAGTTAAAGGCGAATATCGATACTTTAACCCTCACCGCGACACCCATCCCGCGAACGCTTCAGTTTTCATTGATGGGTGCGCGCGACCTTTCAATTATCAATACTCCGCCACCAAACCGTTATCCGATCAATACCGAATTAAGCTCATTTGATGAAGAGATTATCAAGGATGCCATCAATTATGAAGTATCGCGCGGAGGACAGGTATTTTTTATCAATAACAGGGTCGGAAATATTCAGGACATTGCATTTTTAGTTAACCGATTATGCCCGGGGGTGCGCACCGTTGTGGGGCATGGTCAGATGGAAGGGGATAAGCTCGAAAAGGTGATGTTTGATTTTGTAAATGGTGATTTTGATGTGCTGGTTGCCACAACGATTATCGAATCGGGATTGGATATTCCCAATGCTAACACAATAATTATTAACAATGCCCAAAACTTTGGGTTGAGTGAACTTCACCAGTTGCGGGGTCGCGTTGGTCGTTCGAATAAAAAGGCGTTCTGCTATCTGCTTGCCCCACCGCTGAATATGTTGTCAACCGATGCCCGGCGCAGGTTGCAGGCCATTGAGGAGTTCTCCGAGATTGGGAGCGGCTTCAGCATTGCAATGCAGGATCTCGATATCCGTGGCGCAGGAAACCTTCTTGGAGGTGAGCAGAGCGGTTTTATTGCCGACATTGGTTTTGAGGCTTACCACCGGATACTCAATGAGGCGATGATGGAGCTCAAGAGCGGTGAGTTTCAGGATCTGTTTGAAGACCAGAATACCGAAGCATCAAGTGCTTTTCTCGATATTAAATATGTAAATGATTGCAATATTGATACTGATCTTGAACTTCTTTTTCCCGATAAATATATTTCAAGTGTTTCTGAGCGGATGTTGCTTTACCGCGAACTCGACAATATGGAGAATGAGACGATGGTGAGTATGTTTGAGAAAGGGCTTATCGATCGCTTTGGGCCAATTCCTAAGCAGTCGCAGGAGCTTATCGATGTAGTAAGGTTGCGCTGGATTGCCATCTCATTGAATGTGGAGCGGATAATCCTCAAAGAGTCGCGCATGATATGCTATTTACCATCCGATCCCTCTTCTAACTATTATCAATCACTACATTTTCAGCGGCTTATGCAATGGGTTGTTCAGAATCCGTCAAAATGCAGGGTCAAGGAGGGGAAAGGGAAACTCAGTATCAATTTCAGCGAAATTAAAACCCTAAATAAGGCGGTTGGTATGATGAAGCAAATTGCGGAGAGGGTGAATGAGTGAGCAATTTTCTTTTAGCTCGTAAAACAAGCTGTCAAATCTGGAAATAAAATATTGTTAATTGAGGTAATTTACTGAAAAATGGTTAATAGCCTATTTTATGTCGATTCTTCTGTTTTATTTCCAATTGCCTGGTCTTTTCAAACTTCTTGATATAATCCAAAATTATCATGATACTACTATCATGTTTGGCGAGTTTCATTTCAAGTTGATCGAACTTCAGAAGTAGCTCTTTATGTGTAGATAACATGCTTCTTAATTTAGAATAAACACGCATAATCTGAATATTTACCTTAATTGCTAAATCACTATTAAGCACACTAGTTAACATCAAAACGCCATGCTCTGTAAAGGCAAATGGACACTTCCTACGACCACCCCAACTTGATATCGCAAATTGCGATTTCAAGTTTTTAAATTCTAATGTCGTTAACTGAAACATAAAATCTTCAGGAAAACGCTCAATATTACGTTTTACTTGTTCATTTAAACGTCGGGTCTCAACTCCGTACAATTGAGCAAGGTCACTATCAAGCATAACCTTTTCACCTCTGATCAGATAAATTTTATCGATTACCTTTTCATCTGGAATAATAGTAATATGATTTTTATAGTTCATTATAATTATATTAAATTTAATATAATCAGCATATTGTATCCTGTGTTTGGGGTCCAGAAATATTGAAGTGTATCTTCAAAATCCTTAAAGTTTGAATTTAGCCCCATTTACAGGATTAATTCGTCGAGAAACCAAATAGTTGAAATCACCTTATTTGAAAAATAAAAAAGCGCCACCAAATGACCAAATTCCACCAAATCAAGAATCTTTAAGTTCCCAATCTGCCATTTCATCAGTACAAACAATGGTAAATTAAATTTGAACGAATTATTATGTCAATATTTCATATCTGACCTCTTAGGTGCGACAAAATGTCTGATAATCAGGCGTGGCAGGTATTTTGACCATTGGTATTTACCTGTCGTTATCTTGTGAAAGATTTCGATAAGCGACTAATTATTAAACAAAAAAACAACGATATGAATTTTGACAACTTTACGATTAAGGCTCAGGAGGCCATTAATCATGCGGTTAAGATTGCCGAAGGAAACAACCAGCAGTCCATTGAGACCGGTCATCTTCTGAAAGGACTTATGGTCAACGCCGAAAGTGTGACCGGTTTTCTCCTTAAGAAATTAGGGGTAAACCTGGTAATATTTAATGCGGCCATTGATAAGCTTATTTTAAGTTACCCCAAGGTTACCGGTGGAGAATCCTACCTGTCGTCTGCTTCAAATTCTGCAGTGCAGAAGGCGGGTTCGATTGCTCAAAAGATGGGGGATCAGTATGTCTCGGTAGAACATTTGTTGGTTGGACTTCTCGATGGAAGTGATCAGGTAAGCCGACTGATGAAAGATAGTGGAATTACACACAAAGAGCTGGAGGAGGCGATTAAGGTTTTACGTAAGGGGTCGAAGGTCAACAGTCAGACTGCCGAGGAGACATTTAACTCCCTGAATCGTTACGCAGTAAACCTGAATGAACGTGCAAAGCTTGGAAAGCTGGATCCGGTAATTGGTCGTGATGAGGAGATTCGCAGGGTGTTACAGATCTTGTCGAGGCGGACAAAGAATAATCCGATTCTAATTGGTGAACCGGGAACTGGTAAGACAGCCATTGTGGAGGGGTTGGCACAGCGGATTGTGCGCGGTGATGTTCCTGAGAATCTGAAAGACAAGCAGGTTTTTTCGCTTGATATGGGGGCATTGATTGCCGGTGCGAAATATAAGGGTGAATTTGAGGAGCGTCTCAAGGCGGTTATCAATGAGGTGATCCAGGCTGAAGGGAATGTGATTTTGTTTATTGATGAGATTCATACCCTTGTTGGTGCCGGCAAAAGCGAGGGGGCAATGGATGCAGCCAATATCCTCAAACCGGCTCTTGCTCGTGGAGATCTTCGGGCAGTGGGAGCCACCACCCTGAGTGAGTATCAGAAATATTTTGAGAAGGATAAGGCGCTGGAGCGTCGTTTCCAGCTGGTAATGGTTGACGAGCCCGGAACTTTGGATGCCATATCAATACTTCGGGGGTTGAAGGAGCGGTATGAAAATCACCATAAAGTGAGAATTAAAGATAGTGCGATCATCGCTGCAGTGGAGCTGTCGCAACGGTATATCACCGAACGGTTTTTGCCCGATAAGGCGATTGACCTGATGGATGAGGCGGCTGCAAAGTTACGAATGGAGATGGACTCGCTTCCCGAGGAACTCGATGAGATCAACCGGAAACTTACTCAGCTCGAGATCGAACGTGCGGCAATTCAGCGTGAAAATGACCGATCAAAACTGGCGAAACTGGAGGAGGAAATTGCCAATCTTAAGGCAGATCAAACGAAGTTCAGGGCGGCCTGGCAGGCTGAGAAATCGGTGATCGAAGGGATACAGAATCAGAAACAAATGATCGAAGAGCTTAAACTGCAGGCTGAACAGGCTGAACGTCAGGGTGAATATGGAAGGGTGGCAGAGATTCGCTATGGCAAAATTAAAGAGGCTGAATCAGATATTGCAAACCTTCAAAAGGAACTGGTTGAACTTCAGTCAGGGAAATCGCTTATTAAAGAGGAGGTTGACAGTGAGGATATAGCATCAGTGGTTGCCCGCTGGACTGGAATTCCGGTTCAGAAAATGCTGCAGAGTGAGCGGGAGAAACTGCTCCATCTTGAGGATGAGCTGCATCTACGTGTGGTAGGTCAGCATGAAGCAATAACTGCAGTTTCGGATGCGGTACGGCGTTCGCGAGCCGGATTACAGGATGATAAACGACCGATAGGGTCATTCATCTTTCTGGGCACTACCGGTGTCGGAAAGACCGAACTTGCAAAAGCATTGGCGGAATACCTTTT
Source organism: Prolixibacteraceae bacterium (assembly GCA_947475715.1). Lineage (GTDB taxonomy): Bacteria > Bacteroidota > Bacteroidia > Bacteroidales > Prolixibacteraceae > JAAFHB01. The sequence goes on along the minus strand of CANJNY010000099.1, from coordinate 10,753 downwards.
CGATGATGAGAATATGCTCACACGTATCGATATGTCGGAATATCAGGAGAAATTTTCAGTGACCAGACTGATTGGTTCCCCTCCGGGGTATGTCGGTTATGATGAGGGTGGTCAGCTCACCGAGGCAGTCAGACGCAAACCCTATTCGGTGGTTTTATTTGACGAGATCGAAAAGGCCCATCCGGATGTTTTTAATGTCCTTCTGCAGGTGCTGGATGATGGGCGACTTACCGACAATAAAGGGAGGACCGTTAATTTTAAGAATACGATCATCATCATGACCTCTAATATCGGGTCACATATTATCCGCGAGCGGTTTGCTCATCTGAATGAAGGAAACCGTACCAAAGTGGTTGAGGATCTGAGAGGTGAGCTTTTTGAGTTGCTCAAACAGAGTATCCGCCCCGAATTTCTGAACAGGATCGACGAGATTATCATGTTCACTCCGCTTAGCAAAAACGAGATCAGGGATATCGTGCGTTTGCAGTTCGCATTGATTGCTGAACGGTTACGAAAAGGTGGCTTCGAAACGACAATCACTGAAGCTGCTGTCGACTGGATTGCCGAGGCTGGTTTCGATCCGCAGTTTGGAGCACGACCAGTGAAGCGGATGATGCAGAAATACCTGCTCAATGATCTTTCAAAGGATATCCTTGCCGGAAATGTAGTGGCTGGGCATTTGGTTAATATTGATGTTCAGGATGACAAGTTGGTGTTTCTGAGTAATTAATCTTGCAAGGCCAATTTGTGAGTTTCGGTTTAATTAAATTTCGTTATTAGTTTTATGTAAATATCATCCTTATGGAATAGCTTCATGAAGATAAAACAGCGAAGATAATTCAGGCTTATTTTAAAGTTTATAATACGCCTGGCTATGGTTTTCTTGAGAAAGTATATCCGAATGCTATGCTCATAGAGCTTAGGAGAATGGGTTTTGATTGTAAAAGTCAACAACCGGTTAACGTATTTTATGAGACTTATGTTGTAGGTGACTATTCTTACGATATAATGGTAGACGATTGTGTAATAATCGAAAATAAAGCCAGAGATTTCTTAAGGGAAGATGATATATTTCAACTGATCAACTACCTAAAGGCTACCAGGATTGAAGTGGGTTTACTCCTTAACTTTGGTAAAAGGCCGGGATTTTCAAGGAAGATTTTCACCAATGACAGAAAAAAAAGGGAACACGGATGATAGAGATGTTACTGATGGTCAATGATTTTGGTTCGGATCTGTGAAGATCTGTTTATCCGGCTGAATTTTGATCTATTTCAATATACGTAATTTGATAGTGTTAATTGATTTTATTATTTTTAAAAGATTGATGTTGAAAGGTTTTATCCAGGCTACCCGAATTTTTGTACTTTTGTCTCAACTTACATGACCGGGCAGAACCACTCTTTAAATAAAAATAGTGGAGTTGCAATTCTTGAAAAAATAGTGCAATTCCTATGATTAAAAGAGAATCGGAAAATGAATAAATCGAAAATACAAGGTCATGTGGCCATGCTGTTTACCTCGCTTATATTCGGAGTAAACATTCCCCTTTCCAAAAATCTTATGCCCGACTGGATTAGTCCGATAGGTCTGACTTATTCGAGGTTTGCATTTGGCGCCATCATGTTCTGGCTAATTTCACTGTTTTTTAAATCTGAAAAAATAGCCCGAAAAGATATGGGCACCCTATTTCTGGGTTCACTTTTGGGTGTAGGCTTTAATCAGGCCTCTTTTATCGCAGGACTGCAACGTACATCGGTAACAAATGCCTCGATTGTGATTACAGTCACGCCGATCCTGGCCATGATCATCTCTTTTTTTATTCTCAGGGAACCAATTACTTTAAAAAAGGCCGGTGGGGTATTGATTGGCTTAATTGGTGTTTTATCAATGATCTTTACCTCCCAATTAGCTCATCATGGACCGGAGGCATCGATTGTGGGTGATCTTCTATGTGTGGTCAGCAGCCTTTCATATGCTTTTTTCCTCGTTATTACACGGGGTATATCAAAAAGATACAATTCCATTACGATTATGAAGTGGATGTTTTTATTTTCCGCAATACTCTTCTTTCCATTAGGTGGTAACGAGTTGTATGCTGCCCCCATATTTTCACACGGGAGTTCGGTCGCATGGGGCAGTTTTCTTTATATGTTATTTGGGGCTACGTTAATTACCTACCTGTTAATACCTGTAGCACAGCGACAAATCCGCCCCACTACGATCGGGATGTATAATTATTTACAACCTTTAGTTGCTGCATTTATAGCTATACTATGGGGCCATGATACTTTTTCGTGGACTAAGCCAATCTCTGCCATATTGATATTTACGGGTGTCTATGTAGTGACGACAAGTAAATCAAGGGAAGATCTGGAGAATGAGCGCAAGAAGCAAATCGAAGATTCCATTCTTGCCGAACTGGATCTTTCACCGGTGAAGGAACACGTAAGCAAATTCTGAGACTAAATTCCAAACATTATTAAAATGTGAATTCTTTTCTGACCGAGGGTTTTGTAACAAATAACTTCTACATTTGTTTACCCAATATGTCATTTAGAATAAGTCCTCATTCACAATAATTTAGTATTCAGAAATTAAACAAAATTAATTTTATGGAAAATTCAAAACGTGTTGATGCTTTAAACTATCACAGAAATGGCAGGCCCGGAAAAATTCAGGTCGTGCCGACAAAACCCTACAGTACTCAGCGCGACTTATCGTTGGCCTATTCTCCCGGTGTGGCAATACCTTGTCTCGAAATTGAGAAAAATCCGCAGGATGCATACGAGTATACTGCCAAAGGAAATTTGGTTGCGGTAATCTCAAATGGTACTGCGGTGCTTGGATTAGGTGATATTGGTGCGTTAGCAGGAAAGCCGGTAATGGAAGGCAAAGGGCTCCTGTTTAAGATTTTCGCTGATATTGATGTTTTTGATATTGAGGTTGATGAGAAAGATCCAGCTAAATTTATAGAGGTTGTAAAAGCGATTGCCTGCACTTTTGGAGGAATTAATCTGGAAGATATTAAAGCTCCGGAATGTTTTGAGATTGAAGAGAAGCTAAAAGAGGCGCTCGATATTCCGATTATGCATGACGATCAGCATGGTACAGCCATTATCTCCGGTGCAGCATTGATGAATGCACTTGAGTTGGTTGATAAAAAAATTGAAGATGTACGTATCGTTGTGAATGGGGCAGGAGCTTCAGCTACTGCCTGTTCCAATTTGTATATGCGTTTAGGTGCAAGACCTGAAAACCTGGTAATGGTTGACAGTAAAGGGGTTATATCTGTACGTCGGACAGACCTTAACAGCCGAAAATTGCCATTTGCCACAAAACTTCCGTGTAACACGCTTGAGGAAGCGATGAAAGATGCAGATGTTTTCCTGGGTCTTTCTGTAGCAGGTATTGTCAATCAGGATATGGTTCGCAGTATGGCTCCAAATCCAATCGTCTTCGCTTTGGCCAACCCGAATCCTGAGATTCCTTACGATGAGGCAATTGCCTCCCGTGCTGATATTATTTTTGCTACCGGCAGAAGTGATCATCCTAATCAGGTTAATAATGTACTGGGATTCCCTTATATTTTCCGTGGTGCACTCGACGTGCGATCTACCGGAATTAATGAAGCGATGAAAGTTGCCGCAGCCCTGGCCATTGCCGCGCTTGCAAAAGAAGCTGTTCCGGAGGTTGTTACCTTGGCCTATGATACAACAAGTCTCACTTTTGGCCGGCAGTATATTATTCCCAAACCACTCGATCCCCGATTGCTCATAACCGTTGCCCCCGCTGTTGCCAAAGCAGCTATTGAAAGCGGTATTGCCCGCAAGCCTATTACCGATTGGGACGAATATGCCGAGACACTTCGTACCCGCATGGGTCTTGGAAATAAACTGATCCATGGATTAACCGAAAAAGCAAAAGAGAATCCAAAACGCGTTGTCTTTGCCGAGGCGAACCATATCAATATGCTTAAGGCAGCACAGGTTGCACGGGCAGAAGGAATCTGTATACCAATTCTTTTAGGAAATGAGGAAAGGATTGAGAAAATCATCAAAGAAAATAATATTGAATTTGACGGTGTGGAAATCATTAATCTTCGTCACGACCGTGAGGATGCAAGCCGCCAGAAATATGCTAAAATGCTCACCGATAAGCATCAGCGAGAAGGGATGACGTATAATGAGGCGTACGAAAAAATGTTCGACCGCAACTATTTTGGAATGATGATGGTAGAAGCAGGCGATGCAGATGCATTTATTACCGGTGTTTATACCAAATATGCCGATGCAATAGTTCCTGCCATTGAAATTGTCGGTATGCGCGAAGGACTAAACCATATTGCGGGTTTAAACATTGTGAATTCCAAACTTGGAACATTCTTTTTTGCTGATACGCTGGTAAATAATCACCCGTCCAAAGAGACTCTTATCGATGTTGCTAAATTGACTTATGAAGCTGCAAGGCTTTTTAATATAAACCCGGTAATGGCAATGCTCTCCTATTCAAATTTCGGGGAACGTCGCGCCGGCAGCCCTGCAATGGTGCATGATGCAATTAAATACCTTCATGAGCATTATCCTGAGATGCTTATTGATGGTGAGATGCAGGCTAATTTTGCCCTCGATAAAGAGCTTCGCCATGAAAAATTCCCATTCTCGAAGATTGATGGAATGAATGTGAATACATTGATATTCCCAAATCTTAGTTCTTCGAATATCTCATACAAGCTGATGCTGGAAATGGGAATGAGTGAAACAATAGGACCAATCCAGATGGGATTGAACAAGCCAATTCATATCCTGAATGTGGAAAGTACTGTTCGCGATATCCTCAATATGGTAACCATTGCAGTTATTGATGCTCAGGTTGAAGCACTAAAACTCAGGCAGAAAATTGAGCTAAACGATATCTGATATCCGATTTTAACGGTTAAGGATTGAACAGAAATCCCGCGAATCTAGATTCGTGGGATTTTTTTATTTCTAAAAATAGTGTGCACCCTTTTCTTTTAATTCAATAGATTTTAACTTTGGCGAATCGACAAAAGTGAAAGGTTTAATCTACGTTTTTGGTTTATTTTTAAAAGAAACATTATGAGTGGTTTCAAATTTAATTCAATTGTTTTCTTCCTGTGTTTTTCCGGGCTGGTTTCATTTTCATCAGGGAAGCAATATGAACAAACTTCGGTCTTAGTAATTGGAGGAACAACAGGTGGCACCGCGGCCGGATTACAATCTGCACGCCTGAATATTCCTACCCTAATTGTTGAAGAGACTCCCTGGCTGGGTGGGATGATAACCGCAGCGGGGGTTAGCGCCACAGATGGAAATCATGAGTTATATTCGGGAATATGGGAAGAGTTTCGGGTAAAACTGCGAGCCTATTACGGAAGTACAGCTGCAATGGCCACCGGATGGGTAAGCTACACCCAGTTTGAACCCCATGTTGGAGACCAGATTTTTAAGTCAATGGTCGCAGAAGAGAAGCAACTTTCTGTTATTTATGGATATCATGTTGTTGGCATTCTTAAAAAAGGGAGACAGGTTACCGGTGCAGTGTTCGAGAATGTAAATCATGAACGGCTTGAGGTTTCTGCCAAAGTGGTTATCGATGCCACTGATCTGGGCGATGGCCTTGCTATGGCAGGTGCAGCCTACGATCTGGGTATGGAAGCCCGTTCGGTCACCGGAGAGGCATGTGCCCCCGAAGCGTCAAATAAAATAATCCAGGATCTTACCTGGGCAGCAGTTCTGAAGGATTATGGAAAGGGTGCTGACAAAACAATACCCAAACCCGATAATTACAATCCTGAATTCTACAGAGGTTCGTGTACGGCGAAGGAAGATAATATGTTAAACGATTGTCGGAAGATGCTCGATTATGGCCGGCTTCCGAATGATAAGTATATGATAAACTGGCCCATTAAGGGGAATGACATTTACCTGGATGTGGTTGAGATGGATTGGGCTCAACGGCAGGAAGCACTAAAGCAGGCTAAAGATCGTACGCTTGGTTTTATCTATTATATCCAAACCGAACTGGGATTCAAACATATCGGACTTGCTGATGACGAATTTCCTGCAACCGATAAACTTGCCCTCGCTCCTTACCACCGCGAAGGACGTCGTTTGCATGGAGTAACCCGTCTTACCATTACTGATATCATAAATCGGGATAACGGTAATACGCTCTATCGCGCTGGAATTTCGGTGGGAGATTATCCGGTAGATCACCATCATGGGTGCAATCCAGAAACACCTAAAATTAAATTTCCTGCAGTTCCCTCGTTTAATATTCCATTGGGATCGCTGATTCCTGAAACAATTGATGGATTAATTGTAGCTGATAAGGCAATCTCTGTTTCAAATATAATCAACGGAGCGACACGTTTACAGCCTTGCGTGATGCTTTCAGGTCAGGCTGCAGGAGCCTTGGCAGCGCTGAGTGTTAAAAACAAGCAACAGGTTCGTAAAATAAATATTCATAAAATCCAGCAAACGCTTTTAGATGCAAATGGATATCTGATGCCTTTGATCGATGTTACTCCTAAAGATAAAGAATTTCAGGCAATTCAGCGGGTAACTGTTTCCGGAATTTTAAGTGTAAAGGGTGAATCTTTCCAGTGGGCCAACCGCACGTGGTTTTATCCCGATTCGACCATTACGGTGAAGGAGTTCTCCAATGGTTTAAAGGGTTTCGACAATAAAGGGTTAGCAGAAAACAGTAATTTGCTACTCACACTTAAAAAAACTACTGATATGATTGGCAGCTTTTTAAACAGGGATGCCTCGATAGAAATACAACAGATCTGGGATAATCGGATGAACCGGAAATTTGATCAAAATCTTTTATTAACCAAAAGAGAATTAAGTATTTTAGCCGATGAACTGATCAGGCCGTTTGAAACTAAAACCGTTCGGTTTGACGGTACTTTTGGTGAATAATTAAACAGAAAAGCACTCTAATTAATTCGGATTAGAAAAGCCATATTTGGGAAAATTCTCTTGTAAAGATTCTCTTCATTGACTTTATTTTTTTTGACTGATAATCAATAATATACGCATGGAAACACAAAATTCACGCCGTGATTTTTTAACTAAGTCCTCACTGGCAGGGCTTTCTGCAATGTCGCTCGCCATTCCTTCATTTGCAGCGGATCAAACTCAACCAATTTCACCATTAGTATCCGGATCTAAACTGATTGTACCGGCCGCGCAGGGGCTCAAAATTACAGGAACATTTCTGGATGAGATTTCACACGACATTCCTCATCAAAACTGGGGAGAGAAGGAGTGGGATCAGGATTTTGCCCACATGAAAGCCATTGGTATCGATACCGTGATTATGATCCGATCCGGCTACCGCAAGTTTATCACCTATCCTTCAGCTTATTTGCTGAAAAAGCACAATTGTTATATGCCCTCTGTTGATTTGGTTGATATGTATTTACGGTTGGCTGAAAAGTACGGTATGAAGTTCTATTTCGGATTATACGACTCGGGGAAGTATTGGGACACGGGCGATTTAAGCTGGGAGGTGGAAGATAATAAATATGTAATTGACGAAGTTTGGAAAAACTACGGAAGTAAATACAAGAGCTTTGGAGGTTGGTACATCAGCGGCGAAATCAGTCGTAAAACCAAGGGTGCAATCGGCGCTTTCCATGCGATGGGAAAACAATGCAAAGAGGTTTCTGGCGGGTTGCCAACATTTATATCACCATGGATCGATGGTAAAAAAGCTGTGGATGCAGCCGGCGGTAACCTAACCAAGGAGAATGCCGTGTCGGTTCAGGAACATGAAAAAGACTGGGGCGAAATTTTTGATGGAATTCATGACGTTGTCGATGCCTGTGCCTTCCAGGATGGACATATTGATTATGACGAATTGGATGCTTTCTTTTCGGTAAACAAAAAGTTGGCTGATAAATACAAGATGCAGTGCTGGACCAATGCAGAAACTTTCGACCGGGACATGCCCATTAAATTCCTTCCGATCAAATTTGATAAACTCCGAATGAAACTTGAGGCTGCCAAAAGAGCCGGCTTTGATAAGGGGATAACCTTCGAATTTTCCCATTTTATGAGTCCGCAATCTTCATACCTTCAGGCCGGACATCTTTATAACAGGTATAGGGAGTATTTTGGAATATGAAAAATTCCTGGAGTGAATAAATTTTGCTACCAAGGCACCAAGTAACACCAAGATTTAGTGCAATTTGGTGTTTTAGTGATTTGGTGGCGAACTCTTCTTTTTATACAAACAAATTAATTCTTATTGAACCAAAAATTTCAAATATAAAATTCTATGGCAATTCAAACTAAAAACGAGAACATGCTTTATGTGATCTTCCTGGCAGCGGTTGCCGCACTTGGTGGATTTTTGTTTGGTTACGATACCGCAGTTATTTCCGGAACTATCGGAAGTGTTTCGGCACAATTCGGATTAAACGATGTAAACACAGGGTGGTATGTCGGGTGTGCATTGGTAGGATCAATTATTGGAGTTGCCATGGCCGGAAAACTCAGTGATTATTTTGGACGCAAGGGGGTTCTTATTTTTTCAGCGATTCTTTTTACCGGTTCAGGAATCGGGTGCATGTTATCGGGAAGTATTTCAGACCTTGTTTTATATCGCATAATGGGTGGCATTGGTATCGGTGTGGCATCGGTTATTTCGCCGCTTTATATCTCGGAAATTTCAGTGGCCCGTTACCGCGGAACATTAGTCTCGTTGTATCAGCTGGCAATAACTGTTGGATTCATGGGAGCTTACCTCGTCAATTACTGGATTAGTGAATACGCCGTTCATATGAAAGCCCTCGGTATTGTTGGCGGATTCTGGGGTAAATATATTGTCACCGAAACCTGGCGGGGGATGCTCGGAGCAGAATCGCTTCCGGCTATCCTGTTTTTCATCATCCTGTTTTTCATTCCTGAAAGTCCAAGATGGCTGGTGCTGAAATCGAAGGAGACCTCTGCTCTCAAAACATTAAAACGCATTTACGGATCGGAGGAAGCCAACGACCAGGTTGCTGATTTGAAGAATCTTGTTCAATCTGAAGAGAAATCAGACTGGAAAATACTCTTCCAGCCGGGGTTTCGGGTTGCGCTTTTTATCGGTGTGAGCCTCGCAATTTTGGGACAGTTTATGGGTGTCAATGCAGTACTTTATTACGGGCCGACGATCTTTGAACAAACCGGTCTCTCGGCCGGGGATTCCTTATTCTACCAGGTGATTGTGGGTTTGGTAAATTTCGGTTCGACGGTTTTGGCGATGGCTGTGATCGATAAGATCGGCAGGAAAAAACTTGTTTACTACGGTGTTTCAGGCATGATTGTGTCTCTGATCCTGATCGGATTTTATTTCACAGTGAATAAAGTTTCGAATGTTGTTCCTCCAATTACTTTACTTATTCTGATCCTTGTTTATATATTCTCCTGCGCCATATCGATTTGTGTGGTTATCTGGGTTTTGCTCTCAGAGATGTACCCGGCAAAGGTTCGCGGGTTGGCAATGTCGGCAGCTGGCTTTTCACTATGGATCGGTACGTTTCTCATTGGACAATTAACCCCATGGCTCATGACCACCCTCTCCCCGGCGGGGGTATTCTGGCTTTTTGGCGTCATGTGCCTTCCATATCTCTACATCACCTGGAAACTGGTTCCTGAAACAACCGGCAAGTCACTTGAAGATATTGAGAGGATGTGGCTGAAGAAGGAATAATACAATTTGACAATTACTGGAATGATATATTACCGAATTTTACAACAGAACAGTGGAAGGCTAAGGTCATGGGGATTCGTGAAACCGGCATGGAATATCTTGTCCTGATGGCGGTTGCCAATGACGGGAAGACCTGGTATCCATCCAAACTTCAGCCTCGGTACGATTTTGCCTGTCCCGACCCACTTGAGGCTGTACTATCCGCTGCCGATGAGTGTGGCATGAAGTTTTTCGTGAGCAACGATTTCTGGGATAAGTGGTCCAATACAACGAAGATGATGAAAGATCATGAAATTGCTAAGCTCAGGGAACAGGGGATGGAAGAGGTTGCCGGGAAGTATTCGCATCATAAAAGTTTTTACGGATGGTATTATCCCAATGAATCGGGATTGAATAATTCGATCGATGATTTAACACTCAATTATGTAAACAACTGTACGAAGATAGCTAAACGACTAACACCAAAATCGGTCAATCTGATTGCACCCTACGGCACCAAATCTATGCGTCCTAATGATCAGTATATTCGTCAGCTTGAAAAACTCGATATAGATATTATTGCCTACCAGGATGAGATTGGGGTTCGCAAAACGAAGGCAGGAAGTGCCGGCAAATATTTTGAAATTCTGCATAACGCTCATTCCAAAGCGGGCCGGTCGAAAATCTGGGCAGACATGGAGGTCTTTGAATTTGAACAGGGGGTCTATACCAGTGCCTTGATTCCTGCCAATTTTGATCGGGTCCTTCAGCAGATGGAAGATATTTCGCCATTTGTTGAAAAGATTCTGATCTACCAATATTTGGGAATTATGAATAAACCTGGATCTCTGGCATCAGTTGGGCATCCAAATTCCGGGAAACTTTATATTGATTATCACTAGTGTCCGGTTAAAATAATGACTTGTTAAGATGTCGCAGCTACGCAGCTTTAGCAGTTTTGTAATAAACACAACTACAAAGATATAGCAACTACGTTGCAATAATCAGGCTGCGGAGCAGCCAAATCTTTGTAGAAATATCT
>CANJNY010000098.1 GCA_947475715.1 Prolixibacteraceae bacterium | reverse complement strand
GGCCTTTATCTGCTGAAAATAAGTGGACACCGCACTTATCTCTGGGGCATAAACATAAACCGTTGTATCGAGACAGCTTAATTGTTCGCCCTGAGCCGCAGCTGCATGACTATGGGCCGGATCGAGCTGGATAAGATGGATTTCTCCGGCCTTACCTATGATTCCGCGTTTATCGCTGCATGCGATAATTGTAAACAGTGTGATTACAAGGAATAAAATTCTGGCTGTCATCTCACAGTTTTTTAAAGGTTAGAGTTTGAAAAAAAGTTTCTTTCTGAAGAGGATCAAAGCCACCACGAAGCAGGAAACCACAGAAATCACCGACCAGATAAGCGAGGCATTTACCTCGGCCATCCCAAGATTTGACAATCCGTTATAAACCAAATCATGGATATGGGTGTATTTGTAAAATGTTTCAAAGATATCTGCCATCACATAAACCGCAATTGCATTACGTCCAAAGATAATACCCACACGGGCTAATAAATTATTTTTATAGCCTTTGAAATCGATAAACCAAAGAGAGAGGGCGAGGGTAACTGCAGCCCATCCTGAGGAATAAAGCACGTAGGAACTTGTCCATAGTTTTTTGTTAATCGGGAATTGCCAATCCCAGATCGATCCGGCAAGGACCGAAAGAATTCCTGCGATAAATAACCAGATTATGGTTGACTCAGAAATCTTTTTAGTCAGAATCAGTTGTCCGGCTAACATCCCGGTCATTCCGGTTGCAATAGCTGGGAAGGTGCTGTAAACTCCTTCTGAATTCCATCCATGTTTTCCCATCATCTCAGCAGAAAAAAACAACCGGTCAAACCAGGCGGCAAAATTAATGCCCGGTTCCATTGTCCCTGCAATAAAGAGGTTTGTGGAGACAAATGACATGGTTATCCAGTAGGTTATAAGTATCCCTCCAATAATGTAAAGCTGGGTTTTTAAGCTTGTATAAATATACAATAGCGCACAGGCTACAAAAACCAGTGAAATCCTTTGCAATACCCCGAACAAATCGATTCTCGAAAAATTAAATTCGGGTAAATAGTGAATGAATAAACCTATCGTATAAAGTTTTAGTCCGCGAATCAGAATCTTCCAAACGATCTCTTTTTTTGGTTTTTCTGCCTCAATTTGTCTGGAATAGGAGAGCACTATCGAAACTCCGACAATGAAAATAAAAAACGGGAATATAAGGTCCGTGGGGGTTATTCCATTCCAGTGTGAGTGCGACAAGGGTGGATACATGAAGCTGTATGAACCCGGATAATTTACAAGAATCATCATGGCGATGGTTAATCCCCTGAAGATGTCAACCGATATTATTCTGTTTGAAGTATTCATTTAATTTTTTTCGTCGAACCGGTTCATAATCTCTTTCCAGTTTGTGAGTATAATTCCTTTATCTTTAAAGAATTGAATTACGGAAGGGTCGGCAAATAATTCAGCCTCCCATGCGCGTTGCTCCCAGGTTGCAGTGATTGATTTCATATTTTGGGTAGGCACCGAAGGATGGAAAATAATTTCTGTGAGTCCCTCTTTTAATGATTCTACCATTTTGAAAAAATTATCCCGTTTCTCCTGGTAGGTTTTTCCCTGCGGGACACTTGTGAAATTATCCAGTTTGGGTAATTTGTATTCACTTGCCTGGCTGATCACCTCCACAGGAAGTGGATAACCGGAGGCTTTGGCGAAATTTTCAGCGGTCTCAGGGTTTGAAAAGTTAATAATATTAGCCGGAATGTGATATTCCTGGGCAACCTTTATAAAGGCTTTGATATATTCCACCGATTCGAATAATGTTCCCATGTGGCTGTCGATATGGCTCGGGCGGTATCCCATGGCGATTGATTTGTCAATCTGAGCACGAATCTCTGTCTCCACCTCTGCCGCAGTGGCATGCGAGATAACATCGGGAACCTCCGACCATAATTTCCCCTCAGGATCAATTAATCCCGGAACTTTTGCCGCATTGGTGAGTGGTCCCCAACGATATTTCGACCACTCGCTGGTCAAAGTCAGGTGCAGACCGATATCTTCAGCCGGATGCTCTTTTGCCCATTCAATCATAGCCTCAGCATTTGGACATGGCATCATCACTGCAGCAGAGTGGAGGTATCCCTTACCAAGGTAGTTTTGAGTTGCGGTATTTGCCTCGGGGCACATCCCCGCATCGTCGATATGAAGCAGTATCACTTTCTTCCCGGAAGGGAATCCCAGCTTCTCAGCGGAGGTTTTATTTTTCATGCTGGCCTCTCTGGCAGCAATTACCCCTTTAACACAGCTAATCATTTCATTCCGGAAACCATCCATTTTTAATTCGCTGCACACCTGGTCAAATACCTCACGCGACTGTCCCAATTTCATCGCCTGGTAACCCGGATCGATCAGGTCGGGCAGACTTACATTAATCAGGTGTTCAATACTTTTTCGAACTGCGGCATCAGGGTTCATTTCTGAATTGAGGTATTTTTTCAACGCTGTTACGATCCTGAAATCCTCTATCCCTTCACGGACTGCTTCCCATCTGCGACTGGTTACCGATTTGGTCACTCCCGGATACACCAGATTATATTCCTGTGTAATGCGTGACCATAGATTCCCGGAGTTTATATTATAGCACCAGAAACCGATTCCGGTTACGTCATTTCGGAGCGCAAGGAGTGCTGCAGTGCGGAATTCGTAGATCAGGTTAATGTTTTTGATATTCGGACCAACCGGACGCGAAGAGGCATAGGAGCAATTATAGGACCAAAGGAATTTCTTTTTGGTCCGCATCACATTCATTTCAGCACTCTTATCTGCAACCCAGTCGATTGTGGGACTCCAGACATTCACATATTTCGACATCGCCTCAAACATGGGGAGTTCTCCGCCACCATCCTGATAAATCATTATATCGGGATTTATTCCATGAACAACCTCACCGAACTGAACGACCTGATTCACCGCTTTCCAGCCGGTTCCCCCCGGTTCATCAATAGGATATAGGGCAAACTTGTCGATGCCGATTCCAAAGGTGGCCAGATGAGGTACCAGATCCTTAAAATATCGGTCAGCCTGTTTTTTATACCCTTCACTCGCAAATTCCTCCTTTATACCCGGCAAGCCATTGACCAAAAAGAAGGCCTCTTTCCCTTTAAACTGAGTCAAAACCTTATCAATGTCAGTATAATCAAAGCCGGTCAACTCATTTTTTGAGTTGTATTTAAACAGCGGATTAGTCAATAGAAAAACATTGTTTCCATGAGCCAACAACCCCGGAACTTCAACCCCGGATGAGGGTGACCAGGTACACATACGGAATTCAGATGACGCTGCCATTTTGAAAGAAAGTACATCAAGGTCAATCTTCACTTTGGTCTCGGGAGCAGTAATTGCAAGCGGATTTCCGGGACTGTCGAAAACACCGGCACCATTAAGCGCCTGAAGTGTTACATCAATCGAATGCTTCCCGGATACCCCATCCCCAACTTCGATATCGAGCCACACCTCCCTGCCCGAAAGAGCAGGAATTGAGATGACCCCCGATTCATCAATTTCAGGAAGCGCATCCCACGACTCTTCTCCCAGGGAGCTTGCCGTATTGACCGAACGCATTGCAGCAACTTTAATACCACTATTTTTATTCTCAATGATCACCCTCGCATTTAAAAGATGATCGGTGATGTTAAAGAGGATTACCGGAACAGGGTGATGCTCTCCCGGCACTACGTCATGGCTAATTGAAACAGGATTTTCAGCAGCTGCCGGTAATTGTTCATCAACTCTGCGATTTTCCCATTTATCACCTTCAAAGGCGATCAGGCTTGTCCCTGCACCAAGTTGAGTTGCTTTACTCAGAATTTCACTTACAAAAACACCCCGCTTTGCTTTTTTATTAAGTGCGGATGTTTTTTTAATTGTCGCCTGTACCGACATTGGCTCACTCACCGCAACGTTACCCTGTTGCACTGAAATTGAATTTGCTTCCAGTTGAATATCAGACGCCTCCTTTCGAAGCGCAAGGGAAGATAAAGGCAATACCGGTTCAATCTTGTTGGCAGTGCTGTTTAATGTGCTGATTGAATGAGCGGTCAATGCATGGTCGTTCCCGAATGGCTGCAATGATACGGTACGTGATGAGGAAATCAACTCTTTTCCGTCGCTGTTCGAAACGGACCAGGTGAACTGGTAATTTCCTGAAAGGGTAAGGTCTAAAGGAAGCAGTAATTGTCCTGAGTTTCCATAAATATTAGCCACGGCAGAGCTTTTGGCTCCATTTGGACTAATGCACAAGGCTTTAGATATTAGTGGTTTTGCACCCGGTTTCGGATTGTAAATATTGAACTTAATTTTCTCCCCGATAAATAATTTATTCCACGAAAGGTTTTGAGGCACCATGCGCAAATCATCCGATTTGGTAAGCCCAAACCACGATCCGGTATTTTGAATATTACACCGGTAGTTCGACCACTGCATCTTCGGATTTTTGGTTGCCGGAGTTTCGAAACAATAGGCCGTACCCGATTCTCCACCTGTGAGAACCATGTCCAGTTTTTCCGGATTTCCGGTAACATTTCCGAATGAGGGTGTCACGTTAATCGCCCGTGAAGGAAGCTGATGATCGAAAATTACTTCACCCTCGTTGTTAAGCACCAGAATATGACCCTGCTGGGTTGAAAGGATATATTCGGCTTCACCGTCGTTATTGATATCAACGATTGCCCCGGGAGCCAGACTACGTCCCTGCATATCGATGCTCCAAAGGATATTACCTTTTTCCTCAAACCGGTAAATCAGGCCGGTGTGGGTAATGAGGAAGATATCGGCCATGCCGTCACCGTCAAAATCGCCAACCGAAACAGATGAAGATACCGGTACATTGGCTGGGAATTGCCATACTGCCTTTCCCTGTGAATTCAGACAATTGACTTCGCCATTACCTGAAACTGCAATCACGTACGATTTTCCATCCGATGCTCCGAACATTACAGGTGCCGATGTAGACCATGATTCGGAAGGCCCGCCAATCTTAATCTGCCACAACTCCGTGAGGTCATCACTTAACGTGGTAACAGAACCATTCGTTGTCGCAATTACGATTTCCGATTTGCCGTCACCGTTGAGATCTCCTACCGATGGGCTCACCGGTTGTCCTGCGATCCTGGCTTTCTTAATCAGCTTTCCGCTTAACGCTTCAAAAACTGATATTGTACCGCTCACGTCGGTTTGTATCAATTCGAAAGATCCGTTACCGTAAAGGTCTGCGATAACATTTGCTGACCACTCGGATCCTGCTCCTAATTCTGCCTGCCAGATTACTTTTCCTGTGCCATCAAGACAGGTTAATTGTCCGCGGTTGTCGGCAGCATAAATGAGGGCAGGCATACCAGCCCTTTTCAGGACGGTCGGATAAGTCATAAAACGACCCTTTGTTCTCCAGCGCCAAAGCGTGTTTCCCTCCTTACCCAAGGCAATCACCTCCTCCTGTGAAGTTATGACGGTCTCATCCAGACCATTGTTATTGATATCCGCAACGGTAGCTGAACTCTCAATAAAGGCTTTCTGATTGGTCGCCCATTTTTGCGAAATCGCTATTTTCTGAGCAGAAAGTGCCAGATTGACAAAGCAGAGTACAATTGCCAGAAGAATAATTCCGAGATTTTTTACCCCCCCCCGAAAGGATTGGTCTGTATCTGATTTTGCAGATAAGTGTAACCTGGTATTTGCCATCTTTTCAAGTTAAATACTAAGTTTAATTCTTATTTTCAAATCGGTTCATGATCTCTTTCCAGTTGGTAAGGATAATTCCCTTGTCCTTAAAGTAGTGTATCACTTCGGGATCTGAAAAAAGTTCAGCCTCCCAGGCACGTTGCTGCCAGGTTCCGGTGATAGATTTCATATTTTCGGTTGGTACCGACGGGTGAAAAATAATTTCGGTCAATCCCTCTTTTAATGAATCAACAAGTTTAAAGAAGTTTGCCCGTTTATCTTCATAGGTTTTACCTTCTCCCACGCTGGTAAAGTTATCAAGACGTGGCATTTTGTAATCGGTTACCAGTTTGATCACTTCATCATTGACCGGATATCCCATCTGTCTGAATTTTTCGGCAACTTCAGGGTAGGTAAGGTCAATAACATTTGCCGGAATATGATACTCTTCGGCAACTTTGAGGAATGCTTTTACATAACCCGGAGTTCCGTAAAGAGTCCCCATGTGTGTATCGATATGGCTTGGACGATATCCCATTGCAATCGATTTTTCAATCTGTGCACGGATCTCAGTTTCTACCTCGGCAGGAGAGGCATGCATCGCAACATCTGGAACTTCAGGCCATAATTTACCGGAGGGATCAACCAGCCCTGGAATAAGAGCTGGATTGGCGACAGGTCCCCAGCGATATTGTGACCACTCACTGGTATGGGTCAGATGAAGACCAATGTCCTCTGATCGGTGACTCTTTGCCCATTCAATCATTGCCCCGGCATTTGGACAAGGCATCATCACTGCGGCAGAGTGGAGAAAACCGTTACCCAGATAATATTGTGTTGAGGTATTCGCTTCAGGACACATCCCCGCATCATCGATATGTAGGAGTAAAACTTTTTTCCCCTTTGGAAATCTGAGTTTTTCAGCAGATGTTTTAGTCTCCTGAATGGTTTGCACACTGGACGCTGAAGCTGCAGTTTGTTGGTCGTCCTTAATAATCGGTTGTTTTGCTGATGACTTAACCGGGCTTGAACAGATTATTAGCGCCAGGGTCATACTCCCTGCGAAATTTATGGCTTTTCCGGATAAGAAGTCTGAAAAAGTTTTTCTACGTAACTGAAGTCTGAGATTTTTCATTTTTATGGTTTTTATAAGTTTTCTTTTTTTCGTTTCCTGTTGTTGAAAAATAATTCGTTATCGTTGACTACCTTGTGATTTTAGCCGGATCGATCACGACATGCTTAATCGACTCCTGATGTGATCCTAACGAGAAGGAATAAGAGAGATTTAATAGCCCGTCTTTAGTTTGAATGAGACAAGGGTACGAATAACTCCCTTTTTTGGTCGGATCGTATTCTATGAGTTCTTTCCATTTCCAGGTTTCCCCTTCATCATCCGAAAGGAAAATCGAGAACCGGTAACGACCGTCATTACTGTCATTTCCGACGAAGGCCAATTTGCCATCTTTTAAGACACAGATTTCGACACTAGCCTCATTGGGGATTTCGGTTTTAAGGGCCGCGCTCCACGATTCTCCGTTATCTTTTGAGGTGCTTTTCTGAACCCGTGTCGGAGAGTCACCGCTGTCGCGCATGTAGGCAACGATATCCCCGTTTTTCTTAATCGCAAGTGCAGGTTGTATCGGTCCGCGTCCCACGATCGGAAGGCTTGGTCTCCAGGTTGCCCCTTCATCGTCAGAAATAGCGACCATTGAAAAATTTAACCCGTCGGAATAGAGCGGAAGCAGTATTCTTCCGCTTTCGAGGGTAATGGGGTGAATCCGTGTCATCCATCCGATACTCCGTTTGAGAAGATCTTTACTCGCATCCTTAATCATGGTATCGTAGGTGGGAGCGTACGCAGCCCATCCTGCCTCATTTTCGGGCAACTCCTTAAATCGTTTTTCAACTTCTGTCACAAAACTCTCGTCCGGTTTCAAAAGAATGTTATCCTGCCACTCCCAGACCGGGGCTTCCTCTCCTTTGTAATTTGTTGAGGTTCGGAATCTTAAGATGGTATTCTCCCATTTATTCGCCTGAACAGCCACCCAGAAGAGGAATAACTTCCCCTTACGATTCAGAAACAAGACCGGATTGCAATCGGGAATCCCTTTTGTGTCAGCCATTAAAAAGGGGGAAGTCCAGGTTTTGGCCCCTTTTTTCAATCTGGAACCCATAATCCGCACATCATCGGCCGTGCGTTCACCGCTTCCCTGAAACCAGGCAGCCAGTAAATCACCATCCGGAAGCATGACGATCGAACTGCCATGTGTATGATCCTTTTGGGTTGGAAAGATAATCTCCTCGCTGATAATGGCTTGTTTCGAATTTCGCGTCTGTGCCAGGCCACTTAACGTGAATATCAAACCGAAACTTAGGAATAATGAAAAAGTTCTGATCATTTGTTAGTCTGTAAGTTATGTTTAGTTTATTCTTCGGGCCAGAGGCCGTTCGTAATTGGTTTCGTCTTAAGCTTTGATGGATCAACCACCACATGTTTGATTAACTTCCGATTCCAGGTATAGGTGATGTGGACTAACCCATCCCGGGTTTGAATAACGGCAGGATATGAATATTCGGCTTTTAAATCTGGATCATTTTCAAGCAGCACTGCACAATTCCAATTGATTCCATCCCCGGATAGTGCGACATTCAGAATGCTACGGGATCTCCAGTCGTATTTGGGATTAAAATGGTTGTATACCAGAATATTTGAGCCATTATTAAGTGTGACGGCATCAATACCTGAATTTGGATTTGGCAGAGAAGTGAGTTCGAATTTGCTCCATGTTTTCCCAAGATCTGATGACCAGGAAGTGACGATTACCTTACTTTTACTGCGACACAGGATCTGAAGTTTACCATCCGGATGGATAAGAACGGTAGGTTGGATAACTGAAATATCTTTGCTGTCGTTCAGGTCAATGGTTCTGCTCCATGTTTTTCCAAGATCCGAAGTTGTTTCCATGTGTGCCTGCCAGCCATTATATTCGGTACTCGAGGGACAAAGCAATTCTCCGTTACTAAGCATAACCGGTTTGTTTTTTATAGGACCCCATATCCCTTTGGGAAGCCTGACCGGTTTTGACCAGGTAATGCCGTTATCGGGGGAGGTGATATATTCGCCCCACCAATCGGAACAGTTGGGACCAACCTTATAAAATAGCATGATCTCTTTTCCTGTATTAAAGAGGACCGGATTCCAGGTTGGAAAGCGGTTTCCTTCACCCTGAACGCCATTAGCCACCTCAGCTGGAGTGGTCCATTTCCCTTTTAGATTGCGACTTATCCAAATTCCTACTCCGGGATCACGTTCCTCTTTTCCCCCGAACCACGCAGCAATAAGACCATCGGCAGTCTCTGCAATTGTTGAGGCGTGACAGCTTGGGAATGAGACCTCGTCTTTCTGATAAATAAATTCAGAAGTGATGATTGCATTGGTCCCTTTAAAGGGATTTTCACCGATGCATTCAGCGGAGATCAATATTGTTAAGAAAAAAAATGCAATTTTGCTCATGGATTTTATCGTTATTGATGCTTAAATACTTTATTTTTCTTATTTGTGAGCGATTTAAAATGGACAATGGGTTTAATAAATATCAGGGCTTTTTGTATTCCAATACCTGCCCGTCATCAATAAGCTTTGCCCTTATTTTTTTGTATTCCAGTTCAGCTATCTCCTGGTTGTTTTCCAGTGCCAGTGCAGCCACGGTGGCGGCACTTTGTCCCAGAATCATAAAAACCGGTTCCATTCGGATCGACCCATAGGCGATGTGTGAACTGGAGAGGGCCACAGGCACCAGGAGATTTTTGCACTCCGATTTTTTAGGAAGAATGGATCCTAAGTCAACCTGGTAAGGCGGTATTTGCACCTCAATATCCCCCTCATTCTCAACAAAACCATCGGGTTTAATGTAGCGTTGTGTGTTGTGTGAATCCATGTTATATGATCCCATGGCAATGGGATGAAGTACCTTGTTTTTGCCGGTAATTTCGTTTTCTGTTAATATCGCCTGCCCGATCATGCGCCGTGCCTCCCGAACATATATCTGATGTGGCCAGTTCCCGTTATCTTTAAACTCATCCTTTGACAACCCCCACTGCTGCATCTCCTTTCGAACTTCCATAGGAACACGCAGATCATTTGCAATGAAATAAAGCAACCCCTTCTGGTAGATTTCATGCTCTTTTATGATCTCCTCTCTTCGTTGGTAGGTTGCTTCAGGATAATCATAATTCATCCCTATGTTATCAAAACTAAGGGGGCCGTAATTATTGACATCTGTTTTGGCATTGGGAATCGGATCGAATTTTTGGAATGTCCTTCGCCATCCGGTATTAAATATCCGTATTTGCAGTTCGTATTTTGAAGAGTCGTATCCGGCTGGTCGGATGAACGGAATTCTGTTGTTTTCGTTTTTTGTCAGGCATGTCCTGAAGCAATAAGCCTGGATTTTTTGATCCCCTGATCCTCTTAAGCCTGGATCTTCAGTCGATATCAGGGGCAAGACCCCACTTTTTGGATCATCAGGAATTTTATAGGGATTAATATTTATTTCATGAAAATCGTGATGTTTAATGGGGAAATTTCCAATCTGAACCCCATTCCACGTTTCGCCATAAACACTGTTTGCTTCACGACCAACGTGGTAACTGACACCTGATGCGGCCATCAGATCACCCTCATAGGTGGCATCAATAAATATCTTACCCTGATAGATGTTTCCGGTTAATGTTTTTATTGATTGTATTTTGCCATCCTTTAAAGTGACCCCGTGAGACCTGTCCAGCAGCTCTTCGCGAAAAACTTCAAGGTGATATTCGTTCACAAGATCTTCGAAAATCTCCTCTGCTACATGAGGCTCAAAAATCCACATGGTCCGGCTATCCCCATCAATGGCTGGTGAACCCTGTCCTTTGCCGCCGTATTGCTCCATTTTTTCCCATCTCCAGGCAGCAGGTCCCTGATAATGGGTATAAACACGATGATAAAACTCGCGCGAAAGGCCGCCAATAACACTCTTATCTCCAGAGTCTGTATAACCTAATCCGGAAGCCGAAAGTCCACCAAGGTGTTTGTCGGGTGAGACAATGATCACCGATTTACCCATTTTGGCGATTTGAACAGCTGCCATAACTGCCGCAGATGTCCCTCCGTAGATAATCACATCACCCTTTTTTTCCGAGTTATTTTGACACCCTAATAGGAACAATATTGTCACAATCAGGATAATAAAACCACCTTTTTCATTAAACATAACGGTCAGTTAATCAGTTTTATTCGCAAAAAAAAATGCTTCGATATGCATTATTTAATCTCGCCCGGGCATATCGAAGCATTGGTTTTATCCGGGAATGTTGAACCAAACTGAGCAACGTGATATCCCGGAATTCTCAAATAAGGGTCAAAACAGAAAATTCAAAACCCTTGCATATTCTCAGGAGATAATCCCCTTGAAATGGGCAACGTATTGTTCGATTTTTTTCTTATCCTCTCCCTCATATTTCGATAGTGGCAATGCAGCATAGTCGTTGCAAATTCCCATGGTTGCAAGCACACTTTTAAGCCCTTTGATATATTTGGAACTGCTACTTGAAACTGCGTAAATTGTATTGTACAGTTGAATGTTTATTTCCCTCAGATGAGCAATTTTTTCGAAATCACGTGCCAAAGAGGCTTCGTATATTTCAACAAATAATTTAGGATAAATATTTGCTCCCCCGGCAATGGCGCCATGGCCCCCTTGTAATATCGTTTCAGGAATAAATAGCTCTGTTCCGGTGATAATTGCGAATTCAGGGATGTTTTTAAATTCTTCAATTAAATTGGTCTGGTAGAACATATCTCCGGAACTATCCTTGATCCCGATAGCTCCAAGTTTGTGCCCGATCTTCACCGTCTCAATATCCATTTGGATCTTGGTGTGGCTCGGCATATTATACAGCAAGAGCGGCAGTGGTGATTTTGGAATAAGATTTTCAAGATAAACAATTAATTCCCCTTGTGAAATCGGCATATAAAATGGAGGGGCAACCACAACGGCATCTGCTCCAACTTCCTTTGCATAATTTGCAATTTCAAGCGATCCTTCAAAGGATGTGTCTGTAATTCCTACCATCACAGGAACCCGTTTATTGGTCAGTTCGCAGGTCAGTTTGATGAACTCCTTCCGCAACTTGTAACTTAGACTTGGTGCTTCACCGGTTGTTCCTAAAATAAAAAGACCATGAACACCGCCGGAAATAAGATGTTCAACCAAATTTCCCAGTCCTTTAACGTCAAGGGTATTATTGTCCAGCAGCGGTGTGATCATTGGAGGAATAATCCCCCTTAATGGTAGTTTCATAATTTAATAATATGTAAGAATTTTATTGAAGCAGCTCCTTTTTTTATCGTCGCAAAAAAAGATTTTTCGATATCCTGATCCTTTGTACAAATTAATGAAATCAACTTCTTTCTTACTTCTATAATCTTGTTCTATTTGCATTGTATTTTAACTGTTATCTGATTTTATTCTTCTATATTTGTCTTTTCAAGTTAAAAAAATTAAAACGGCACGAAATGGAAATAATTTATGAAAAGATATTTGTCTCTCATAATTATTCGTTTATTACCAGGAAATTACAGCTCGCTTCCAATACCACCAAGATTCATTCACACCGGAATTTTGAGTTAAATTATATTGCCTCAGGTTCCGGAAAAAGAATCGTTGGAAACAGTATTTCAGGTTATGCAAAGGGAGATTTAGTCCTTTTAGGCCCAAATATTCCCCATTGCTGGGATAATCTGGAAACAGAGCAAGATTCTATTGCCGAGTGTATTGTAACCCATTTTAATGAAAATATCATCAGTTCCGATTTTTTCAACATTCCTGAACTCGAACAGATTGTCAATTTACTCAAAAATGCCGGTAATGGGATTTGGTTTAAAGGGAAAAAAACCGAAAAGGTTGGTCAAACCCTGAAAAAAATGGTGACACTAAAAGGGCTTGAACGCTATATTGAATTACTTAAGGTTTTTCAACTCTTACTTGAAATCGAAGAGCGCGAAAATCTCGCACTCCCTTCAGCCCTGACCAACTCCTTCGAAACAGATCAGGATCAAATTAACAAGATCTATGAATATGTATTTAATAATATTCAGACGGGAATAAAGTTAAAAGAGGCATCCGCATTGGTGTTTAAAGAACCCGGTTCCTTTTGCCGTTATTTTAAGAAAAAGACCAATCAAACCTTTATGGATTATGTGAAAAATGTCCGCATCGGTATGGCAGCCAAGCTTTTGGCCGAAACAGACAAGCAGATTACTCAAATATGCTACGAATGCGGCTATAATAACCTGGCTAACTTTAACCACTATTTCAGGGTAATCATGAATAAAACACCTTCGGAATACAGGAAAGAGTTTAAATAGGAAGGGACCACTTCACGACAGTACGACCCCAAGGTCATAATGCTCATGAATGAAGCATCTAATCCGGATTTAATTTTCCTTTTCTGTAAACCTGTTTCAGGACCAGACACACCATCTCCCCCTCGCCCCTTCGCCCTGCTGTTAATATTGTATAGGAATCGGGCAAGAATTGACACATAAAAGCCAATTTTCTGATGTTTCTTTGATTAGCCTGAAAATTCTGATTCATGAAAAATAATCTTTGGAGCACATTATTGGATAAAAAATATGTCGGTTTGCAATTCTTTCCCCCCTGCAACACAATTTCTACATCTTTTTTTTCTGTTTTTTCGGATAAATTGATTTCTGCTTTTTCTCCTGAAAAAATTGGGAGGGTGATGTTAATTTCACTTTTAATTTCACTTTGTAACCCTGACATGCTATCGGGTTCCAATTCCGGAATATCTTATAAAAAGATGATAGTAGAATATGCCGAAAATCCTATAAATATTGATGTTATCCACCCCCGGTTTTCGTGGATTATATCTTCGGAAAAACGAAATCAGACTCAAAAATCCTATCAGATCCTTGTCGCTTCCTCGCTGAAAAATCTGACTATGAACATGGGCGATTTATGGGATTCGGGAAAGATAATCTCCTCTGAAACTATTCAACATCCATACGAACCGGATAATCTGAAGTCGAATACAACCTATTATTGGAAGGTGATTTCCTGGGATGGTGAGGCAAAATCGCATCACAGTGGTCTGGCAAGATTTGAGACCGCTCTCCTCGCAGCTGATGATTGGAAGGCGCAATGGATAGGAAATGGTTCGAACACCGAACAAGTGCCCCTTCAGGGTTTTTATAAAGATCCTAAGGAGCAATCCGGAATGAAAGATACGATTGTTCACGATGGGAATTCATTGCTGTTACGACGTGAAATTAACCTGCAAAAAAAAATCAGGTCGGCTAAGGCATTTGTAACCGGGCTTGGGTTTTATGAGTTTTATATCAATGGGAAAAGGGTTGGAGATCATGTTCTGGCCCCGGCAAAGAGTCCCTATCATAAACATATCCTGTATGATACCTATGATATTGCCAGCCTGTTAAATACCGGAGAAAATGCATTTGGTATTCATTTGGGCAACGGATGGTACAATCCGTATAAGAAATGGTGGAACGATTACCGTATGCAATGGTTTGGATCGAAGAAGGCAATTGCTCAGATTGAGATCACCTTTACTGATGGAACTACACAACAGATTATCACAGATAAGGAGTGGCGATGGGCTGCAGGACCGCTGACCTATAATTGTGTTTATGATGGCGAAGTGTATGATGCAAATTTTGATCATCAGGGTTGGACAAATTCCGGTTATCAACCCCTATCCTGGAAACCGGTCACTGTTT
Source organism: Prolixibacteraceae bacterium (assembly GCA_947475715.1). GTDB lineage: Bacteria > Bacteroidota > Bacteroidia > Bacteroidales > Prolixibacteraceae > JAAFHB01. The sequence goes on along the minus strand of CANJNY010000098.1, from coordinate 5,135 downwards.
TTAATAAACCTGATGCAAGATTACTTTCTCATCGTATGCCCGCCATTAAAGTTAATGAGATCTTTAAGCCGCGGGAGGTAAAAGTTGGGCAACCCGGTTTGAAAGTCTACGATTTTGGTCAGAATTTTGCCGGTTGGGTTCGGATATCGCTAAAAGGGACCAAAAATACCCATCTGAAAATCAGGTTTTCCGAAGATCTCAATGATGACGGAACAATAAATGTTACCAGTAATGAGTTTGCCAAAGCTACGGCCGAATACATCCTCAAGGGTGAGGGTATCGAGATCTATGAACCCCGGTTTACCTGGTTTGGTTTTAAATATATTGAAATTACCTCTTCTCAGGGGATTCCTGAAATTCTGGATGTGGAAGGGAGAGCGGTTTACTCTTCAAACCCGGTGTCAGGAAGTTTTGAATGCGATAATGCGCTGGTTAATAAAATTCACAAGGCTACGGTGTGGTCTCAGAAAAGCAATATGATTGGGTATCCCATGGATTGTCCCCAACGGGATGAACGGCTGGGATGGTTTGGCGATGCTCAGGTGACTGCCGATGAGGCCATGTTTAATTTTGATATGGCGCTGTTTTATGAAAACTGGTTTGAGGGGATAAAAGATAATCAGGATCAAAAAACCGGTGATATCCCTATTATTTCACCCCGTCCATACATCTTTGATGAGGGAATCGAATGGAGCAGTACCTATTTTACGATGCTTTGGCAATTTTATAACTATTATGGCGACCGCCGGATCCTGGAGCACCATTATTCTGCATTGAAGCGGTATATGGATTTCCTGGATCACACCGCAAAGGAACTGATCCTTCCCAAAGGTTGGATTGGCGATTGGGGAAGTATGGTTAAGGGGTGGAAAGAGGGGGAGCCGGCATCGGTACCAACTGCTTTTTATTTTCTCGATGCCACAATAATGGCCGATATTGCCGGTATTTTAGGTAATACCACCGATCAGCAATATTTCAAAAACCTCTCAGTTAAAATTAAGGAGAAATACAATCAAAGCTATCTGAATTCACAAAGTGCCAATTATAATGATGGAAGCCAGATGGCGAACTCCTTTCCGCTATACCTCGGAATTGTTCCTCAGGATCTGAAAAACAGCGTTCTTGAGAATCTTGTAAATGATATTGTTGTGAAGAATTCCACCCATCTTACCACAGGTGTTCTGGGCACAAAATATATGCCTGAAGCTCTGGCCCGGATGGGGCGTGGCGACGTGGCATGGAATATAATTAATCAGAAAAGTGCCCCCAGCTGGAACGATATGATGCGAAAGTATACCACCGTGTGCGAATTCTGGACCCTGAAGCAATCGAAAAATCATGTGATGATGGGAAGTATTGATGCCTGGTTTTATAAATATATAGCTGGCATACAGCAGGATGAAAACGGTCTTGCGTTTAACTCATTTATTGTGAAACCACTTTCGCTTGACAGCCTTGGATCGGCACAGGCCACCATTGAAACAATGCGGGGAACAATTTCTACGGCATGGAAAAGGGTTAACGGACAGCTTACATTGAAAGTGAAAGTGCCTTTTAATACTTCCGCTTTGATTTATATTCCAGGCAATTATTCAGATCAGGTCAGCGAGGGTGGACTTTCTCCCGAGAAGGTGATTGGAGTCGAGCTTTTGGGCTATAAGGATGGAGCACATATTTTTAAAGTGCATTCCGGAAGTTATTCATTTGCAACAAGAACCAATTAAGTTATGCGAATTGCTGCTCTGTTTCTTCTCCTGTTTGCTGCCTGCCGGCCTGGAATCCCAGAGCCGGATTATGCCGGTTATGTCAATCCGTTTATGGGCACAGGTGGTGATCTGATTAATGGGTTTGGAAATATGTTTCCGGGAGCGGCTTACCCTTTCGGAATGATTCAGCTTAGCCCCGATAATGGGGGACAGGGATGGCAATATGCTGCCGGATACCATTATCCCGACAGCCTCATTGTCGGATTTTCACATACTCATCTAAGCGGAACAGGTGTAGCCGATTATTGCGACATCTCGGTCATCCCAACATCCAAACCTATTGAGCAGAAATATTTTATTCAGAGCGATTCAACGATAAACGAAATTATTTCCAATAGCGGCTTTAATCCATCCGGATTCCCGGACCATGACGGCCATTTTGGGAAATTCGATAAACATTTCCTGCTCAAATACAGCTCTAAATTCTCCCACCAAACAGAGAAAGCTTCCCCCGGATTTTATTCGGTTAACCTTCGGGATGACAATATCGATGTGGAATTGACAACTTCAGAATTTGTGGGAATGCATCGCTATCATTTTAGTAAAAATACAATAAATCAAAGTGTAGTTTTGAATCCTGGATTTTCAAACAGCGACCGGACTACCGCTGCCTTGGTTCGGTATCGTTCGCCTGAAATGGTTACAGGTTACCGGTTTTCGTCGGGTAAGGCCAATGTTCAGAGGGTGTTTTTTGCAATGCAGTTTTCGCGGAAAATTAAAGATTATCAGTTTTTTCTGGCCGATTCAACCGATGGCAACCGGATCGCTTCAGGAAAAAATGTGGCGGCCGCCTTTTCATTTGAGGGTAACGGAAATAATGAAATTCTGTTGAAAGTTGCCATCTCCTCTGTAAGTGAAGAGGGAGCCTTGACTAACCTGAAAACGGCTGACCGGTTTGCATGGGATTTTAATCTGTTTCATCAGGCAAACCGCGAAAAATGGAATCAGGAGTTGTCAAAAATAAAAGTGACAACCTCTGATTCTGTTAAAAGAACGATTTTTTATACCTCCTTATACCATTGTTATCTTGCCCCATATCGTTTTTCGGATGTAAATGGCTTATACAAAAACTTCAAACACCTTCCCGAAGAGGCTGTAGGTTATACCCAATATACCTTATTGTCTTTGTGGGATACCTTCAGGGCTGAAAACCCCTTATTGCTCTTGATGCAACCTAAAGTCGAAGCAGATATAATCCATTCGATGATTGCAAAATATCGGCAGACCGGTGAAATTCCTTACTGGGAAATCTCCGGAAATGAGGGCGGATCAATGATCGGATACCATGCAGCAGTGCTGATGGCGGATGCTTTAGCCAAGAAAGTTGGAAATTTTAATTCGCAGGAGATCTTAAACGCATTGGTTGATGCCTCTGAAACTAATCGAAAAGGTTTGGGATTTTACCGGCAGTTTCATTTTGTGCCAACCGACAAGGAGAAGAACGGCACCGTTTCCAAAACACTCGAATATGCTTATGACGATTGGTGTATCGCACAGATTGCCAGGCAGCTCGGAAAGGATGAGGATTATCGGAAATATATGGATCGCTCTCGTTATTACAAAAACCTGTACGATCCCTCCTATCATTTGATGCGTGGCCGAAATAGTGACGGCAGCTGGTATGAACCTTTTAATCCCCGGTTCGCTGAGTACGGGAATCCCCATTGTGTGGAGGGCAATACCTGGCAATACTCATTTTTTGCCCCTCACGATATGGCTGGTTTAATTGAATTAATGGGGGGAAAGCGAAGTTTTGAGATGATGCTCGACAGCTTGTTCACCCAGACCTCCGAATTACTGGGCGAGGATGTTGCAGATGTTACCGGTCTGATCGGTCAATATTCCCACGGAAATGAGCCCGATCATAATTCACCCTATTTATTTAACTTTGTTGGCCAACCCGGAAAGACACAGTTTTATACAAATAAAATTATAAACGAGTTATATCGAAATACTCCGGAAGGACTATGCGGAAACGAAGACTGCGGACAAATGTCGGCCTGGTATGTTTTTAGCGCAATGGGTATCTACCCGGTAAATCCGGTTGATGGAAGATATTATTTTGGAAGTCCGCAATTTGATAAGGTTATTATTAATTTACCGAATGGCAAAACCTTTACCATTGAGGCAAAAAACGTTTCGAAGGAAAATATTTATATCCGATCAATCAAGCTGAACGGGCAACCGATTGATCGATTATTTATTACGTATGATGAGATTCAAAAGGGTGGCGACCTCGAATTTGATATGAACAGGAAATCCATTTTTAATTGAATTTAAGATGAATATGTCTCAAAATCAAATGAATAGAGTTGATCTTTCGGGGTTTTTCCCGATTAACCCTCCGGAGAAATTTGTGTTGCAAAATGACTGTCTGACAATCATTACCGATCCGGAAACCGATTTCTGGCAACGCACATATTACGGTTTTCAGAATGACAATGGTCATGCATTTGTTAAACCGGTGGTGGGCGATTTTACCTTCTCCGTAAAAACTACCTTCGAGGCTGTTGGTCAGTACGATCAATGCGGAGTGATTCTCTGCCAGGACAGTGAAAACTGGGTCAAGTGCTCTGTTGAATACGAAAATAATGAATACGCACGTCTGGGTTCTGTAGTGACCAACCTGGGATTTTCGGATTGGGCTTCAACAGATATTTCTTCTGCCGTTCGCACGGTTTGGTACCGTTTCAGCCGAAGAGGTCAGGATTTTTGTGTTGAAAATTCAATGGATGGTGAGAATTATCATCAGATGCGCATTTTCCATATGCACAATTTAATTTCTGAAGCAAGAGTTGGTGTTTATGCCTGCAGCCCTTTAAAGTCAACCTTTAAATCGGTATTTTCTGATTTTGATCTCGGGGCTTGCCAGTGGAGTGATCCCCACTAAATATTAAAAACTTAATTGCGATTAAATATTCGTTGTATGACAACAAACAGAAAAGTGATTTTATTTATTTCAATGAGTCTGGACGGCTATATTGCAAAGCGCGATGACAATATTGATTTTTTGTCTGTGGTGGATCAGGCAGGTGAAGATTATGGCTATTTTGAATTTATAAAATCAACAGATACCGTGATTATCGGGAGAAAGACCTATGATAATGTTGTGGCTATGGGTTTTGAATATCCCCATCATGACAAAGATGTGTATATCATCACAAGGCATGACCGACCAGTTCTTACGGAAAGCACCTTCAGGTTTTATTCAGGAGATCTGAAGGAGTTGATTATTAAACTTAAAGAAGCCGAAGGCAAGCATATCTATTGTGACGGAGGTGCCGAAATTGTCAATGAACTTCTTAGGGAAGATCTTATCGATGAGTTTGTTATTTCGATCATCCCGGTTTTACTGGGTGATGGTATTCC
>CANJNY010000097.1 GCA_947475715.1 Prolixibacteraceae bacterium | reverse complement strand
TACATGATTTCATAATCACCCATTTTAAATGCGCTTCAAAACCTTATTTTTTGTTCCTATCCTACTAAGGTTAAAAAAGGGAAATAAGGCTTTAGGGAATAAGGTTTTTCCCAATTCCATAATCTTAATTTTCCTTTTTTAATGATTTTAAAAACCTTATTTTTTTATTTTTAACCTTAGTAGGCCAGGATAATTCACAGATAATCAAACACAATAAACCTTATTAACCTTTTCGGATATTGTGAATTTATGGCACGAGTCTGAACGCTACTCCTTTGGTATCACCACCATCTCCCCCAAAAAATGGGGTTGCTTTTGGGTAAGCATATCGTAAATTACGAGCATCCGGGCCCCCAGCTCACGCATCTGAACCTTAAAGTCAATATCTCCGGAGTGCTCTTCGGCATTAAATGCGATTGCTTCAATTCCCTTTCTGCGCGCTATGTATATGGCCCTTTGATTATGAAACGATTGTGAGACAATGGTGTAGCTATCCTGCCCAAATACCTCTTTCCCGCGTACAACTGAATCAAGGGTGCGGAAGCCGGCATAATCGAGATAGATTTTTCGCCCGGGAATTCCTGCAGAAACCAAATCATTATACATCGTAATCGGTTCATTATAGTTGCGGTTCCGATTATCGCCACTCACAATGATATAATCAATCTTGTAGCAATTATAGAGTTCTACAGTTGCTTTGATTCTGTTTGTATAGTATAGGTTTCGGCTTCCATTGGCAAGGTATTTGCTGGTTCCCAGGACTATGGCGCAATGGTTGTGTGGTATGGAATCGACCGAAGTATAGCAATATCGGTTGCCACTTTTTGTTATTATTTCATTGACAAGAGCGACAGAAACAATTATAAAAAGGCAAATTATTGTGAAGATCAGCAGGTATGTTTTTAATTTATTCAAGTTAAAAAGATGGTATTTTAGAATTTTAAAGTAAATACGGTTTCAATGTCGGGTTCTGAATGAGCCGTTAGTGATCCGCCATGAAGTCTTAAAATTTGTCGTGATAAACTCAGACCAATCCCGGAACCCTTGGGTTTGGTTGTAAAGAAGGGGACAAATATTTTATCGAGCACTTCGGGGAGGATACCCTGGCCGTTGTCGATCATCTGAATAACGATCTTGCCACTTAAATCGGTAAAGGCTTTAACATCAATTACCGGATTTTTCGTATTTTCAAGTGCCTGAATCGCATTTTTAAGCAGATTGATTAATACCTGTTCGATGAGTTGTTCATCGGCCGAGAGTTCAAGATTATCGGGTGTGACCGCTGTTCGGCATACAATATGATGGTTTTGCATCTCCTCCTTCATCAGCCCTTTAAGATTGTCGAAAAGATTTTTCACAGAGAAGATTGTAAACCGGGGTGTTGGGATGCGTGTGAGGTCGCGGTACGATTCGACAAAATGGAGCAATCCGATACTTCGTTTATGAATGGTCTCGATTGCAAGGGTTATTTCATCGATCGTTTCTATCTCACCTTCGTCCTGAAATGCATTGGTATAGGTTGCCCGTGCGTCCTTGATCATGTAGTTTAGGGTTTGTGTAATAGAGGCAATCGGGGTTATTGAATTCATGATTTCGTGAGTAAGCACCCTGATCAGTTTCTGCCAGCTCTCCATTTCATTCTCTTCCAGCTCATTCTGAATATCTTTGATGGTTGCCATCCGGATTATCCGGTCGGCCACCTTAAATTCGGTTGCCAGAATGGCCAACTGAAGGATGGTATCCTGCTTCTGAATCTTCACCATGATACTCTCACCATTGGAGATGGTCATTAATTTAGAAACCAGTTCAGGGGAGAAGCTCTTTAATTCACTCAGGTTTTTTAAACTGGTAATTTTAAAGAGTTTTTTTGTTGAGTTATTGATCAGCTCTACGGCACCATCTTCGCGGTAGCTGATTAATCCGAAGCCAATGTGTTCGACGACCGTTTCAAGATAAAAATAACTTTGCTCACGTTCTTCCCGCACTTTTCTAAAGTCGTTAATAACCACACTAAATGATTCGCTTAACCGGTCAAAGGAATATCCAAGCCCTTTAATTTCAAAGGTTCTGGAAAAATCGGAATACCGCAGTGATTCAAGAAAGTTTGTCAATAGTGTATTTGTTGTTTCAACAAATTGAATCATTATAACCACCTGGTAGATTGCAATTCCAACAGCAAGGAGGGTTGTAAAGTAATAGCTGGAGGTAAATATGAGCCACATGATCAGGAAGGCATTGGCTACAATCGCTAATACCCGGATAATAAGGGAAATTCTAAAGTTTTTATAATCCATATTTCTCCATTCTGCGGTAAAGTGAAGTGCGTGTAAGTCCAAGTTCATTGGCTGCTTTAGAGATGTTCCCCTGATGCATTTTAATCACCTTGATAATTATTGATTTTTCAACTTTGTCCAGATCATAATCCGTTAATTCGAGTTCATCTGTTGGCTTGTTCAGGATTCTCATCTGGAGGTCATGCGGGTTAATCCAATCGGTTTCGCTCATGATAACGGCCCGTTCGATAACATGTTGGAGTTCACGGACATTGCCTGGCCATTTTGCCTCTTCAAGTCGCTTCATCGCATCTTTGGTAAATCCTCGCAATGTTTTTTTATATTTCCTGGAATAAATCTGAAAAAAATGGTTCGTCAGTAATTGAATATCCCCGTAACGCTCCCGCAGCGGGGGGAGATCAATCTCAACGGTGTTTATCCGGTAGAGTAAATCCTGCCGGAATTTTCCCTCCTCGATCATTTGGTGAAGCGGCATATTTGTCGCGCAAATTAGTCGTATGTCGATTGGAATTGGTTTATTCGCTCCAACCCGGGTTACCTCGCGCCGCTCAAGGACAGTAAGAATCTTAGCCTGAAGGGGCATTGGCAGGTTTCCGATTTCATCGAGAAATAAGGTCCCTCCTGAGGCTATTTCAAACCTTCCCGGCCTGTCAACTTTGGCATCAGTAAATGATCCTTTTACATGTCCGAAAAGCTCACTTTCAAATAATGTTTCACTGATAGAAGTGAGATCAACACTGATAAAGGGTTCGTCCATTCGATTGGAGTTGTTGTGCAATGCTCTGGCAACTAATTCTTTACCTGTTCCATTTTCTCCAAGAATCAAAACACTGGCATCGGTTGCTGCAACTTTGGAAATAGAGCTATACACCCTTTGCATCTCAACAGAATTTCCGATAAAATCCTTGAATGACCGGTTATTCATATTATTAATCGCTTTTGCGCGACTTTTAAGATGCTCGATCTCTTTTTTCGATCGGCGTAATTGAAGGGCTGAATTTAGCGTAGCCAAAAGTTTTTCGTTCTGCCATGGCTTAAGGATAAAGTCGGAGGCACCCTCTTTAATGGCCCTTACACTTTTTTCAATATCCCCATATGCTGTAATAAACAAAACCACAGCCTCTGGATCGATTTCCAGGATTTTTCTGAGCCAGAAGAAACCCTCCTGACCACTGATGGCATCTTTGGTGAAATTCATATCGAGCAGGATCACATCAAAATCATCCTGTTTAAGTAATTCGGGTATGGAAGTTACTGTACTGGCAGTTACAATTTTCTCAACATGAGGCTTTAATAACAATCTAAGTGAGAAAAGAATATCTTCATTATCATCAACTGCGAGAATTTTTCCAATTTTTTCCATAATTCAACATGATTTTAAAACCTTTGGAATACAAACATCAGGCCACAAATAAATAAATCTGAATAATCGCATAAACTGATCATCGCAAATTCGTTTGATTTTGTACTTCAATAAGTAAATGTACGAAAACGGTCATTAATTGTACGAATACGGACGGTTAATTTTTTCATTTTTTTCATAATTAATTCTAAATTAGGGCATTGATTGAATGGTATGATTTATGATAAAGAGTTTTATTAATACTTAGGTTATTTTTCTATCTTGGACCTGATAATTTTAACTGAATTAAAAGCAATAATGATTGAACTGGTAGATATAGGCAAAATATTCAGAAACAAGGATGTTGAAACAAAAGCGCTGATCAATATTAATTTAACGATTTCTGATGGTGAGTTTGTAAGTATTATGGGTCCTTCAGGGTGTGGAAAAACATCTTTACTCAATATCATCGGATTAATTGATTCTCCAAGCTTAGGGACCTATTCATTGGATGGTCTATTGGTTTCAGACCTTTCCGAAAGAAAGCGGACAGATTTGAGAAAGGATAATTTTGCCTTTATTTTTCAAAGCTTTAACCTCATTGATGACCTTACTGTTTGGGAAAATATTGAACTGCCATTGGTTTATCAGAAAGTACCGCAAATCGAGCGGCAAAATAGTGTCAATCAGATTTTGGAAAGATTTAGTCTGAAACATCGTGCTAATTATTTCCCCAATGAGCTCTCGGGTGGCCAGCAACAACTTGTAGCAATTGCCCGGGCAGTGATTGCAAAACCAAAAGTTATACTTGCTGATGAACCAACGGGAAATCTTGATTCCACGCATGGAGAGGATATTATTCAGCAGCTTATCCGGCTCAACGAAAGTGGAACGACAATCATCATGGTTACCCATTCGATGATGCAGGCCCAGCGGTCACACCGGATTATTCATCTGTTTGATGGACATATAGTAACTGAGAGCTATTCGCGGGCAACTGCTAAATTATAATAGGATGAAAAATTTTCTGTTTGTTGCAATAAGGAACCTGCTGCGAAATAAGGAGTATTTATTCATTAATGTTTTCGGACTTGCAGTTGGGATGGCCTGCTCAATTATGGTACTTCTCTACGTCTGGGAACAATCTAAATATGACTCTTTCCATCCTGCCTCTGACAGACTTTGCCGGGTATATCTTGATTCAAAATTAGGGGGGCTGGAATCGCAGGTCGCAGTAACTTCCCCTATGTTTGCCACTGGCTTAAAGCGCTATGTGCCTGAAATCGAGCAGTCATGCCGGATATTTAAAAATGACCGTGATATACCTGTGGTTGTTCCTGTTACGGCCTTGCTTGACAGAAGAACACTTTTATATGTCGATTCCACTTTTTTTGACTTGTTTGGCTTTAAATTACTGGAAGGTGACCCAAAAACCTGTCTTAATAAGCCACGCTCTATCGTATTATCGCGTTCGACTGCGAATCAATTATTTCCAACCGGGGCCATTGGTAAAATACTTACTGTGGAGAATGACAAAAAATGGACTGTTACCGGTGTAGTTGAAGATTGTCCAACAAATTCGCATCTTAATTATAAGGCATTAGTTTCGATCTCATCAGTCGTTTTGCCCGATATGGGCTGGACTTCACTTTATCTTTATACCTATTTCCGGTTTAAGCAGGGTACAGACCTTAAAGAGCCGGCAGCCTCTCCCTATCTTGGTCTCACTGCCATTGAAGATAAGATGCTCATCGGATTTTTAAAAGAAGCCGGTGATGATCTTGAAAAAACGATGGGGCTTACCATCAAGGAGATGAAGGAAAAAGATGAGTATTTTGTACTCCGACTACAGCAGGTTTCAGATATTCATCTTTTTTCACACCTTAAATATGAAAACTCACAAAATGTTAATATTCAAACACTTTTAATAATCGCAGGAATTTCTATCCTGATAATATTAATTGCATGTATTAACTATGCGAATCTTTCTATTGCCAGATTGACCGGAAAAGTTCGTGAGATTGGGATTCGGAAAATTCTTGGATCACAAAAAAGGGAGTTATCCATACAGATATTGGCTGAATCACTTACAATTAGTTTTATCTCTCTTTTCTTCGCTCTCGTTATTGTGGAGTTAGTCTACCCAAATGCCATCGTCACTCAGCAAAGTCCTGTGAGCCATATACAAATGCTTTTGTTCAGGCTCTCACCCGCGATATTTTGTGTCACATTTTTTACAGGAATTATTGCCGGAATTTATCCTGCATTGTATATTCACAGATTTAGTCCAGCCAGCATACTGAGACATCAAAAACAATTCAGTGCCGGTGGAAAGGGATTACGCGGATTTCTGGTGATCCTGCAATTTGTATTTTCATTGGTAATTATCTACTCAACATCAACAATCTACCGTCAATTAAGATATGTGCAGCAAATTGGGGTCGGTTTCGAGAAAGAGCGCCTCCTGGTGATTCAAAATATTATTGGTCTGCAGGGAGATTCCAATGAATTCAGGAAAAAATTAATGGAAATTGATGACGTTGAAAATGTTTCCTATTCAAATGCAGTACCCGGAAAGGTTCTTGGGATGCAAAGTGTCCAAAACGGCAACGACAGGGGCACTAACCTGATGATGTATATCATGCATGCCGATTCACTCTTTTTTAGCACTTACGGCATGACCCTTAAAATGGGGAGCTATGAGCTATCCCCATATTCTTCAAAGGATACCGTTGATGTTATTGTAAACGAGGAAGCAGTAAAATATCTGGGCTTAAAGAATCCTATAGGCGCTTTAATCTATCTTAAAAATGGAGATACTTCAAACAATTGTCTGATTATTAAAGGTGTAGTGGCTAATTTTAATTTTGAATCACTCCATACCAAAATTCAGCCTCTGATTATTTTGCCAGGGGGATTAGAACAAGTAAAATTCGCGACGATAAGATTTGTGCATAATGTTAAGAGTATAGATATTCAGAGAGTTAAGAATTATCTTGAGAAAGTTCTTCCGAATATTCCGTTTTTTCAGTTCGCAATGAATGAACATCTGGGAGAATTTTACAAGGAGGAGAAATCTACCGGTGAGGTTGCAGTTGCATTTTCATTTTTTGCAATTTTTATTGCCTGTATGGGACTCTATTCATTACTGGCATTGACCACTGTTTTCCGGACAAAGGAGATTGGAATTCGTAAAGTGCTCGGGGCAGGTACAAAAGAACTGATTTTGCTTTTGTCCAAAGAGATTTTTAAACTGATTACAATCGCAGGAATTATTGCTTTACCTATTGCCTTTTTGCTCTCCTATTATTGGCTTGACCGGTTTGCGTATCACGTTTCGCTGAGCCTCTCAAATTACTTATTTGTATTTTTGGCAGTATTTTTAGTGGCAGTCTTTACTATCTACCGCCAATTGTGGCATACAATCAATTCTGATCCCGGCAATTCCCTTCGCTTTGAATAAGTGACCTTTCTTGTGACCCTATCTGAATCAAAATAAACCGGGAACTTTTTCTGCTAAAATATTGCAGTTCTAAATATCTATTAAAATATTTTTTAATTTTTAAATTTTTGTAATTATCTGATTTATTAATAATTAGTCTAAATTAGATAATTTGATTCCTATTTCTAAATCCGGTTTTCCATTTCGCTCCATCTCGGATTTTTTTTCACTTGAATGGCCTCTTAGCAGCCATTTTTTTTGGACTGAAATTTATAAAAGTGTTGTATTTCAACACTTTTATAAATTTTATTATCGTTAATTCTTTGTCAATTTAATGTTACTAATCACCTAAAATATAACTCAATATCTTGTTTGGCACACTTTGTGTAATAGTTGAGTCAGTTAGATTAAATTAAATTAAAGAATAACAAAAATGAAAAAGCAAATTAGTTCTGTAACCATTATGTCAGTGAAATTTAAAATCTCCCTAACCATAATTTGTGCCCTATTTGGTGCAGCAGAAGTCAATGCAAACAACTATTCATCATTTACTTCACACAGTGTTTCCAAAGAGGTAAGGCCGGAGAACAAGGTTGAGATGAATAGACATTCAACATTATGGGTAGTCAAAAACAGCGAAGAAGAGATTGAAGTAAAAACGATTGATGTAATTGAACAGTGGATCGCTGAAGGTTCGTATTGGAGTGCGGATGACTCTTTATCGAATGAACTGAAAGTATCCGAAAGCAATGTGAAAATAGCCACTGATACCCGTATCAAAGGTATTCAGGGAGGTGAAATGAAATCATTTATTTTTAATGCAGAGAGCTTCATTCAGAATTCAGAATTCTAAAATCAGGTAGTTAATTGAATATAAGTAAACGTCCCGGATAATCTTCCAGGACGTTTTTTTATGATCTGAATTGAGTTTACCTCTGAAAATTGCTGCTCAGGTAGAGAAATTATTTACGGTAAAACAGTGTAAATGGCCTGGTGGATAGATCCGATTTTCAGGGAATCAACACGCTTAATCCTTTGTTAATGATTGATATGGTGAGTGTTTTATCCATTTGACAGGTTTCTCCGTCGAAATGAATAATTGAATCAGAACCTCTTTTCACAACCACACGTGAAGCCTGAGTACAGGTTAGCAGCCGACTTTTATCAATATTTCCGGTAAATAATCGGATTCCAATCATTAACGAGTGATAGAATCTGAAAGGGGAGAGGATGCTTATGTCGAGTTTCCCATCACAAATATCTGCACGCGGCGCTATTAAAGCATTATTTCCGTATTGTGAACCGTTGGCAAACGTGATTAGAAATGCCTTACGTTCAATTTTTTGTTGGTTATCGATCGCGATTTCGTAGGACTCCGGTGTATAATTAAAATATTCCCTGAATACCGTTTTGATATAGCTTGTGAGCCCTCTTCTTTTATTTTCCTCAAATTTCTCCCCTATTAAAGCATCAAAACCCACACCACAGGTACAAAAGAAGGGGATATCATTCACTAAACCATAGTCGATGGTATCGGTTTTTAATCTGTTAATAAGCGCTATTGCTTTTGGTGGTTGGAGTGGAATTTTAAGATGACGAGCCAGGCCATTGCCCGATCCAACAGGAATTATTCCAAGAATAGAACCGGTGTTAATCATTGCTTTGGCAACTTCATTTACTGTTCCGTCACCTCCGACAGCTACAAAATACCGATAATTCTCCCCTAATTTCTGTAGGACAATCTCGGTGGCTTCCCCTTTGTATTTTGTGGTGACTACTTCAACTTCAAAAACAGTATTGTCTGTTAGTTCATTTATGATTTCAGGAAGCCGTCCCTTGTATCTGGTTCCGGAGTTCGGATTTATTATAAATATAATCTTTTCTCTTACAAACGATTGATCCATAGTAATATCTGTTCAATTTTGAATTGCAAAGGTACAATTCTGAGTTGAACTTTAAGCGTAAGCGGATTAGTTTTCGGCTTATTGCAGACTCAAATCGTGTTATTCGTAATAAATTGCCTTTTTTTCGTGGAATTTTGAGTTAATTCTGCTATTTTGCAGAAAAAAGTAATCGTATGTCAGAATTGAAAATTCCCTTCATTAAAGAATTATTATCCGTTGATTCCAAATCTGCTGCTGAGCAATTGGTCACTTTGGGTGTGAAAATTAATATCACTGAAATAAATTGGAAAGAGTTTTCGCATCGTGTTGATTCTGTGGTTTATGCAGGTTATTCTGAGCTATATCTCTGGCTTCATTACCAGGTATATAATGATCTGATGAGAATTCAATGCACCAAAGATCAGGAGCCTGTTTGGCAGGATTCGTGTGTAGAGTTTTTTCTGGAGCAAGACGATTTTTACAGAAACTTTGAATTTAATTCAATTGGTGTTTGTCTTTCGGCTTATGGTCCTGATCGAAATTCCAGAAAGAGCCTCGATCAAGGGAGTTTAGACCGGATTTTGAGATTTCCCTCAATAAGTAGCGAATCGCTGCCTAGGGAGGGTGAACCTTCTGATTGGTCGCTTACCATCGCAATTCCGCTTGAAATTATCGGGCTGGAACCAGGCGGTGAGTTTAGGGCTAATTTTTATAAATGCGGGGATGAAACGGCAATACCACATTATATCAGCTGGTCACCGATTGGTACCTTAACTCCGGATTTCCATCAGCCCGAGTTTTTTGGTGTTGCAAAATTGGTTCGATAAATCAAAAGCCCACTAATTTTTTTATCGTGGATATATTATTAGACGAGAAAATTCAGAATGCTTATAATGCTCTGATATTTAAGTGTTCACGAAATATTCCGGAGAGTGACCTGCCCCTTGTGGATAAGGCTTTTAAATTTGCAGCTGATACAATTGGCAACACGATTTGGAATCAGGGGGAGTTTATTCTCAATCATTCGATTTCGGTTGCCAAAATCGCAGTTATCGAGTTGGGTTTAGCTACAGATGCACTTATCTCGGCTTTACTCCATAATGTTTATGGCCCTAATAAGCTTGAATTTTCATTTGAAAAGGTAAAAAATCTCTTTGGAAATAATGTTGCTGTAATTCTTGACGGGATAATCAAAATAAATGCATTAAATACTGGAAATCTGGCTTTTCAGAGTGAGAATTTCAGAAGGCTTTTACTGACATTGTCTGGTGATGTAAATGTTATCTTACTTAAGATTGCTGATCAGATGCAGGATATGCGGACTCTGGATCATCAACCTCCCGAACTGCGTGAACGATTATCGATCGATACCTGGCACCTTTATGCTCCACTTGCCCATCGACTTGGACTTTATAAGGTAAATTCTGAACTGCTCGATCTGGCACTGAAATTTCTTCACACAAAAGAATATGAGTCGATAGTTGAAAAATTAAAGGAGACAGCGGTAGAGCGTGCCAGTTTTGTTTCCGCTTTTGTGCTTCCTATCGAGAAAAAACTCCAAAGCAGAGGATTTGATTTTGAGATGAAAGCCAGGACCAAATCGATCTATTCGATTTGGAACAAGATGAAAAAGCAGAAAGTGGACTTTAGTGAGGTTTATGATCTTTTTGCAATACGGATCATTTCAAATTCGGAACCTGAAAATGAGAAGGCTACGTGCTGGCAGATATTCTCGGTGGTCACTGAGGAATACCTGTCGAATCCTGACAGACTGCGTGACTGGATTACCTATCCCAAATCAAATGGTTATGAATCGCTGCACACTACAGTGCTTGGGCCCGGAAAGCGTTGGGTGGAGGTTCAGATCAGAACCCATCGGATGGATGATATTGCCGAAAACGGATTAGCCGCACATTGGAGATATAAAGGGGGAAAAGGGGGAGACGAAATTGATAAATGGCTCCGAAATGTACGCGAAATTCTTGAAAACCCCCAGCTAAATCCGGTCGATTTTATTGATGATTTTAAGGTGAACATCTATGAGGATGAGATTTTTGTTTTTACCCCCAAAGGGGACCTTCTCAAGTTAAGGGCAGGAGCAACATTACTTGATTTTGCCTACGAAATACACTCGAAAATTGGGGATAAATGTGTGGGTGGGAAGGTTAATGGGAAACTGGTTACCCTAAAATATGTATTAAAGAACGGCGACCAGATCTCGGTGGAGACCTCAAATAATCAGAAGCCGAAACTTGACTGGCTTGATTTCGTGGTAACTTCAAAAGCAAAAAATCGAATCAAGGCGAGTTTAAATGAAGATCATAAAAAAGAGGCAGAGAATGGCAAGGAGATACTGAGGCGGAAATTTAAAAACTGGAAAATTGAGCTAAATGATGCGGTAATCAGAGATATTCTGAAATATTATAAATTAAAACTTGCCGTTGATCTTTATTATAATATCTCAGTTGGAAAGATTGATACCCTCGAAATTAAGGAGCAGGTTGTTGGAAAACGTGAAGAGTCACAGCAGGAAAAACTTTCAGAAATCCTTCCACCCCAAGAGGTTAAAGAGCTATCCTTCGATAATAGCGACGACTATCTTGTGATTGATAATAATCTAAAAGATGTAAATTATAAGCTTGCAGTATGTTGTAATCCTATTTTTGGAGATGAAATTTTTGGCTTTGTCACAATCCTTGAAGGGATTAAAATTCACCGCCTTACCTGTCCCAATGCAAAGCAGATGGTTGAGCGGTATCCCTACCGGATCATTAAGGCCAAATGGAGAAATACAGGTAAACGGAACTCTTTTCAGGCCACCATTCATATTTCCGGATCCGACAGGGCAGGTATTGTAACCGATATATCCCGGATCATATCAAAAGAAAATGGGATCCAAATGCGTTCGATTGCAATTAATTCTGACGATAAGTCGTTTGACGGAACCTTACGGGTTTTTGTGAACGATCTGGAACACCTGGATTTCCTGATACAAAAATTAAAAAATATCAAAGGGGTCCATTCTGTTACCAGGTCTGATGCCTGATTTATTTAATTTAAAACTCCGATGCGAATATTGATTGCACCTAATGCCATGAAGGGGTCACTTACAGCTTCCGATTTTGCGGAGGCTATTGCTAAAGGGTTATTGATGGCAGATGCTACGTTTGAGTTGATCAAATGTCCGCTGGCTGATGGCGGAGATGGGACCAGTGAATTGATAATTAATAAATTAGGCGGTTTTTTTATACCGGTTCCTGTGCATGATCCCCTTGGCAGGGTCATTAATTCCCGTTTGGGGTGGTTGCCCGATTTAAAATGTGCAATTATTGAGATGGCAGAAGCGTCGGGACTTAAACTTTTAGCTGCCGATGAATTAAATCCAATGGCAGCATCTTCGCGGGGAACCGGGGAATTAATGGTTGCAGCCATCGAAAAAGGGGCTCAAAAAATTATTCTTGGAATCGGAGGAAGTGCCACAGTGGATGGAGGTATTGGAATTTTAAAGGCTCTGGGGTTTAGCTTAACCGATCGTGAAGGGTGCGAAATAGCCGATGGGGGAAATGGGCTGATTCAGCTCGCACAGGTTTTAACCGGAAGGGTAAGTCCGGAAATTTTGAACTGCGAAATCGTAATTGCTACAGATGTAAAGAATCTTTTGCTTGGCGATCATGGAGCAGCCGCCATCTATGGACCTCAAAAAGGGGCAACACCTTTGATGGTTAAAGAGTTGGAATCTGGCTTTAATAATTACATTAATGTATTGGAGCAAACTTCTCATAAACAATTGGTTGGATTGCCAGGTGGGGGTGCAGCAGGAGGAGTTGCAATTCCGCTAATTGCATTTCTGAATGCTAAAATGGAGAGCGGGGCAGAGCTGATGATGGAACTTTTAGGTGTATTTGACGAATTAAACAATTGTGATTTAGTGATTACAGGTGAGGGTTGTATTGACCTGCAAACATGTCATGGTAAAGGTCCCGGAGCTGTTGCCCGGGCCGCCCGCAAAGCTGGAATTCCCGTTCTTGCAATTGGTGGAAAAATCGATGTGGAGGCATCCACTCTTTTTGACGGAATATTTTCAATTACAACCGGGCCGTTATCCCTTAATCAGGCTATGGAGAATGCTTATGAACTTACAATATTATTCGCCAGTGAATTGGGGAAACTTCTTAAATCATTATTTAAATGATTGATATTTATGACATTGTTGGTCAGGCTAAGATGGCTGTTGCCGAGGGGATGCCTGAAAAAGCCCTTCTTATTCTGAATAATCATTCGAATGAAAATCGTGGCGAGGTAATATTTCTGAAAGGCGAAATTTATTTTGAATTACAAAGATGGGGAGAATCCCTTAACCAGTTTTCTGCCTATCTGGAACAAAATCCAAATGATAAGCAGGCTGAATCATACATTCAGATGATTCAAAATATTCTTGGATTTTATCACAGAGACCGATATAATCCCTGACCTTTGAAAATATGAGCCATTAATTGAGCTTGATGGCTCCTATTTTGGATTGGAAAATTTTCTTTAATCCGGTCCCAAATAATACCTCTACAATGCAGAACTAAGTTCATTTTTTAAGTCTTAGAATACAGTGTTTAACACTATCACTCCAATAGGGAATATTGATTTTATAGGTCTCCTTAAATTTAGATTTATTCAATACACTAAAATTTGGTCTGATTGCTTTTACAGGGTAATCTTTGGTTTGAATTGGATTTACAGTACATTCAATCTCAGCAAGGTTTATTATTGTATGGGCAAAATCAAACCAGCTTGCAACCCCTTCGTTGGAATAATGAAACAGACTGGTGCCTGATTGCAAGATCGCAGTTGGTATAATGTCGAGAATCGCTTTTGCAAGATCTCTGGCATAAGTTGGGGTTCCGATCTGATCACACACAACGTTGAGTTCATCTCTTTCAGTTCCGTATTTGATCATCGTCTTAACAAAATTATTTCCAAATGCCGAATATAACCACGAAGTGCGCAGGATGATTCCTTTGCTTGCAAATTTGGATACGGCTTCCTCTCCGGCCAGTTTGCTCTTTCCATAAACAGATTGCGGATTTGTTGGATCCGTTTCAATATAGGGGATACAGTTTTTCCCATCAAATACGTAATCGGTTGAGATATGAACTAGCAGTGCACCGATCGCAGTTGCTGACTTTGAGAGGTTTTCAACTGCCGTTGTATTGATCAGATATGCAAGACTTTCATCCTCTTCTGCTTTATCCACAGCAGTGTAGGCCGCACAGTTGATGATTACCTGAGGTTGGTAGGAGGTGCAAAAAGTTTCAACCATAATTGGATCAGAGATATCAAGCTCATCGATATCCGTAAAAATAAATTCGAAGTCAGGATACTCATTGGATAATACGCTGATTTCATTTCCCAATTGACCCAATGTTCCGGTGACAAGTATTTTCATTTTTTTGGTATAATATTGGATTTGTTGCTCAAATGATCGATGCGAAATAGTCGATTGTTTTTAAAAGTCCCTCATTGAGCTGAATTTTCGGTTCCCACTCTAACTCTTTTTTCGCCAGATCGATGTTCGGTTGACGTTGTGTTGGATCATCGGAAGGGAGTGGCATTCTGACGATTTTTGATTTTGAGCCGGTAAGTTTGATGACTAATTCTGCCAAATATTTGATTGTAAATTCATTAGGATTTCCGATATTTACAGGACCTGTGAATTCATCGCGTGATGCCATCATTCGGATCATCCCTTCTACCAGATCATCGACATACTGGAAACTTCGCGTTTGCTCTCCGTCACCGTAAATCGTAATGTCTTCACCTTTTAAAGCCTGTACGATAAAATTACTAACGACCCTCCCATCATGTGGGTGCATCCTGGGGCCGTAGGTATTGAAAATCCTTATTATTTTGATCTTTACATTATTCTGCTTGTGGTAGTTTACGAACAAAGTTTCTGCAGAACGTTTACCTTCATCATAGCATGATCGTTCTCCGATCGGGTTCACATGCCCCCAATAAGTTTCTACCTGAGGATGGACCTGAGGATCTCCATATACTTCACTGGTCGAGGCCTGAAGAATCCTGGCTTTGATCCGTTTGGCGAGCCCTAGCATATTGATTGCCCCCATGACCGAAGTTTTCATCGTCTTGATGGCATTGTACTGATAATGGATCGGAGAGGCAGGACAGGCCAGGTTAAAGATTTCGTCAACTTCGATAAAAAAAGGCATGGTAACATCATGTCTGATCAATTCAAAGTATGGATTATTCATCAAATGGACAATATTTTGCTTTTGACCGGTAAAATAATTATCCAGACAAACTACCTCATTACCCTCTTTAAGTAACCGGTCGCAAAGATGTGATCCAACAAAACCGGCTCCTCCGGTGACTAAAACCTTTTTTTTAATCATTATTTTGTAGTGTCAATTCCGATGCAGAAATATTCGAATCCTTTTTGCTTCATTTCGGCAATTTCATAGATATTTCGACCGTCAAAGATAACCGGTCGGTTTAACAGTTTCTTTACAATATTGAAATTAGGAACTTTAAATTCTGCCCATTCCGTCACAAGAAGAAGACAATCAGCATCTATAAGTGCCTCATACTGATCTTCAGAATAGGTTATTGATTCCCCCAGCGTATGTCTGGCCTCCTTCATAGCGACCGGATCATAGGCTTTAACGATAGCCCCTTGTTCGAGTAATTTTTTAATGATTACCAGCGAAGGTGCCTCACGCATATCATCTGTTTGTGGTTTGAATGATAATCCCCAGATGGCAAAAGTTTTACCTTTAATCTCTCCATCAAAGTATTTCATGATTTTATTAAACAGAACTGATTTTTGATCCTGATTAACTGCTTCAACTGCTTTTAGAACGCGTAATTCATAGTTATAATCCTCGGCAGTATGAATCAATGCCTTAACATCTTTGGGAAAGCACGAACCTCCATATCCAATACCAGGATAGATAAATTTATTTCCGATTCTCGAATCTGATCCAATTCCTTTCCGAACCATATTAATGTCAGCACCAACAATCTCACATAAGTTAGCGACATCATTCATAAAACTGATCTTTGTCGCAAGCATTGCATTTGCTGCATATTTGGTCATCTCTGCAGAGGTGATGTCCATGAAAATGATCGGATGGCCATTCAGCGTAAAGGGTTTATAAAGACTTTTCATCAGATCTTCGGCGTGTGTCGAATCAAGCCCTACTACGATCCGGTCAGGCTTAAGAAAATCATCAATTGCAGCCCCTTCCTTTAAAAACTCAGGATTTGAGGCGACATCAAACAGGATATTAACCCCTCTTTTATCGAGTTCTTCCTGTACTGCATCTCTTACTTTTTGAGCAGTACCAACAGGAACAGTGCTCTTTGTCACGATCAGCAGGTAAGTCTTCATATTCCTGCCACAATCCCGGGCAACACTTAAAACATGCTGAAGATCAGCACTGCCGTCTTTATCCGGAGGGGTGCCAACAGCACTAAACAGCACATCGCAATCTTCCAGAGCTTCGGCAATATCGGTTGTAAACTTTAATCTTCCTTTTTTCCTGTTCCGATGAATCATATCTTCGAGCCCCGGCTCATAAATTGGAATCAATCCGTTATTCAGATTATCTATTTTATGTGCATCGACATCAACACACATTACTTCAATTCCCACTTCAGCAAAGCAAGTACCGGTAACCAGACCAACATATCCACTTCCAATGATTGCGACTTTCATAATAAAAACGGAATTGGGTTAAACGTATTAGCAAATATAATTATTGTTCAATTGCAATTGGGTAAGTAAGTAATCAGACAGCTATAAATAATTGACTTTTTAGTCTGACCTTGTTCTGATGGAGACTACCTTTTTATAAATTTTCCTGAACCGGCATCCTTATCAGTACGAATGGTATAAATATACGTCCCCGGTGGAATTGATGAAATGTCCACCTGAACAGTTGGATTTGATGAAGGCAACTGTTGCTCTTTTGACTGAAAGATCATTTCTCCGATCAGATTATAAATATTGACAAAAACAGGTGAATTTGATGGTCTGGGGATACTTATAATTAAAAATTCAGTAACCGGATTTTTCAAAAGTTTAAATTGGTAATACCCAACCTTAATATCTCTGGGTACCCCGGTTGTTATTAGCGATTCAGCTTCTAAAGCGCCGTTATCCGGTAAAACCTCCACTGGTGGCACATTATCTGCTATGATAAAAGTATTGGTGAATGTTTTGTCTCCTCCGGCTGGATTAAATTCACCCCTTGAACCTGACTTTTGGCCAAGTGCAAATTTATTCGGAATTAGGATGAATAAACAAAGAATAAATACAATAATTCGTTGCATATCAGTACGGTTAAGTTTAAATCCCACGTTTGGCATCTTCCAGGTTAACAAATTATGAGCCTTTTAAATACCTTGCAAAACCAATAAATACGGATAAAATAATGATTTAACAGAAGCGGGGAACAAACAAATTTTTAATCGAAATATTTTTGAGAGATCAGCCAACTATTGCATTTATATAGCAAAACTGTCGAAGACCAATTGGTATTCTTTAATGTCCAAAGTTAACAATTCCTTCCTTAATGGCCAAAGTTAATTCTGCAGGAAGTGAAAATAACTAAGTTTAGCCTTCCATTTTTTCCCATCTTTAATCGATCAGTCGTATTATTTATAGCTCATTCCAGCATATCGAAGGGGAGGAAGGAGAATTTTGTGCAGTGGTAATCATGTAGTGATCCTGGTATTCAAATGTGTAAAGGAAGTAGTCCCGGTCTCCAATTCCAGGTATCGGTATCTTTGGATTGAAATCATTTGCTCTTCGAAATACTTCAACTCCAGGACATTCAGCAATCCCGGTCCCCAGAGCTTTGAGAAATGCCTCTTTTCTGGTCCATAGCATATAGAATTTTTTATTTGGTCCGAAAGGAAAGTCATTCAGGTACCTGTTTTCGTCTCTTGAAAAAAACGCTTTACTGATCTGATCAACGTTAAAATCAGGATCAATTTTCTCTACGTCAATACCGATTTCTGATGAAAATGAAAATGCAAGAGCGGAGAGTCCACCTCTGTGCGAAATATTAAAGTGGATTTTGTTTTCGGTCAATGAGGGTTTTCCAAATTCATTTAAATTAAATTCAATTTCGACAGGGTCTTCATCCAAATAATCTCCCAGAATTAAACGCAACTTAGCATGAGTGATGATATAGCTTGACCGGTCTTGTGATAATCGGAATCTGGACGCATTTTGCAGTTCCTGTGAAGTCAATAGTTTTTTAAACAACGAAACGTCATGATCTGAATATGAATCGGTATGAATCAGGTATATAACCGGATCATTCAGATTTGGGGAATCCTCGGTTTCAGGATTTCGGAAATGAACCTCGGTAAGGTTTTGGGTGAGAATTTTCACGAATTAATATGAATGATTTAATTCCCAATTTGCAAATATAACTTAGCTCTAAAAAAAATACATGAATATAAAAAAGGATTAGTTAAATATAATAAATGCTGAAATAATTTCCAAATCATCTTGTTATAATTTTTTGGAATACTTTTTCAGAAGAGTTAATCTCTGCAATTAAAGGTTGATTTCAAAAGTGAAAAAGCTTTTTGATTAATTTTAATATCTCCGTGACCGGTTTGAAAGAATATTGTAATTGTTTTTTGAGCGGAGGTAAAACAATAAATTACCCCGTCAAGTTTTTGCTCTTTTACAATGGTTGTGTAGAGGCAGCTTTGACATTTGTATCCGGCGAATTTATCCGGAATCACCGATGTAAATTCGATTCCCGGATTTCGGTAGATGTTTGATGCTTTCATCGTTTTCTGATGCATTCGAATTGTTTCCAAAGGGCTTTTAACCTCATTTAGCCAGGTTACAGTTAACAATCCGGTGGACCTGGCCCCACTTCTTTCTGCGGAAACATAATATGCATTAATTCCAACCGAATCGTTTGAGATTATACTCCATCCATTTGCAATCGAAAATGAAATACCATCCCGGTTAAGGGGGGTTTCTTTACCCCGCGCAACTGATATGTTTCTATCAATCAATGAAATAGCAAGAATTAGAAAAATTCGGAACAATATTTTAGACTTCATACCGATTTAAATTAAAATTAATTGATGCAAAAAAAGGAAATTTGGCTGCGTAAAAAAAGGATATTACTAAATGTCATCCACAATCCTAAATAGAAAACCCGGTGAAGTTTTAAGATCCACCGGGCTTATCAGTTCTATCCTAAGAAAATTTACGCAAGATTTATTGCACCGCTTTGAAATGGTCCTTATTATTCTCGATGATTTTACGGTACCACCAATCGGGATAGGCAGGGTGAAGTGGTGAGGCGGGTAATTTACCCGATTCATTGCGTTCAAACCGGCCGTTTTTTTCCATCATGACATTTCCATCCTTGTATTTAATCAAAAGAAAATGCCCCAGGTCTCTCCATTTTTTAACCGTATTTTCAGTTTGATTTACAGAGTATTCCGTTATAAATTGAAGGGCAAGATCTTTATTTCCGCTGTTCCATAATGTTAAGGCTGCCTGATCAACAACAGGAGTAAAGCTGAAAAATTTATTCTCAAGTGACGACTGAACTTTCCTTAGATCAACAATCATGTCGTTATATCTTGAATAACAAAGATTTGACACCTGATTAAACACCCAAAATGCCGAATTGTCTGACCAGCTAAGCATATCGCCATCCCCTAC
>CANJNY010000096.1 GCA_947475715.1 Prolixibacteraceae bacterium | reverse complement strand
GTTTGAAGCAATAAACAAGAAATAAATTTAAGAAGAGGGAATTATTCCCTCTTTTTTTAGATTTACATAATTAACATAATATTAATTATAAGACAAAGATTAGTATGGAATATTTACACAAAAATTTAAATTGTATCCAGATATTTTATAATTCCTGAAATTTTAAACAATGTATTAAACAATCTGTTTATATTATAATTTAAGGAATAAGCTATAAAACGGAATCACTACAGTGGAGCTGGATTTATTTATGGCTAATTCGTAAGTAGAAATCAAATAATTAACAGATGAAAATAATTCCCTGGCTTGTAATTTTGATAACACTAATTTTAAATACATCGGTTATGTCACAGCATGATATCAGAACAAATTCACTGAAGGAACAGCATATTTCTCCAAAGGTTGTAAAATCGGCCGATGAATGGAAATCGAGCCTCACACCTCTTGAATATGAAGTAACGCGAAATAAGGGGACCGAACGCCCCTATACAGGCATCTATTATGACTTTTATGAGAAAGGAAATTATTATTGTTCCAATTGTAATGCTTTACTATTTAATTCTGCATCTAAATTCAAATCCGGGTGTGGCTGGCCCAGTTTTAATGACGTTGCCGATCTTAAGTCGATTAATGTAATTATGGACAAAAGTCATGGAATGATCCGGACAGAGATTACGTGTTCATCCTGCGAGGCACATTTAGGGCATGTATTCAATGATGGTCCGCCGCCAACCGGACTTCGGTACTGTATTAATTCGGTATCTATAAAATTTATTCCTGAGTCAAAGGATTCGAATAAAAAATAGGGCAAATCTGACAGAAATTAAAATTTTACTGCTTTAAGAATAAAAAAAGTCCTCAAACATACAGTTTTGAGGACTTTTTTTTAGAGGTTTTATCGTGAATTCAATCAACCTTTCGGGTAATATAAGCACTGTAATCTTTAATAATTGGCTGATAATCAAGGTGAAATAAGGGTGAAGAAATGATAAAATCGGCCGTAGAACGATTGGAGGCCGTGGGGATATTATATAAAACGGCAATCCGAAGCAACGCTTTTACATCCACATCATGAGGTTGTGGTTGCATTGGGTCCCAGAAGAAAATAAGTAAGTTCACATTACCTTCGCATATCATTGAGCCCAGTTGCTGGTCTCCGCCTAAAGGTCCTGATTTTAAAATAATTACTTGTGGAGGCATCGCGTCATGTTCCTTACATTTTAATGTTATGGTATCCTCCACCATTTTTCCGGTTGTTCCGGTGCAAACTAAAGTATGCTGAGCCAGTTCCTTCCAGTTGTATCCAACCCACTCTGCCATATCCTTCTTTCGGTTATCATGTGCAACGATGGCTATGGTTTTCTTAATTTTCATTCTCATCTATTCCTGTTTTTTCACAAAGTTAGCGCTTAATTACGATCAGTAACTATCTTCTTAAATATCATAACATTAATATTTCATTAAAAATTTCCCCAAAGATGATAATTCTTTGTATCTGGGATCGATTAAAATATTATCGAATCGATCAAGATTATTGCTTGTTATGATAGACTGAGCCATCTCTGCATATTGATTTGAACCGTCATGATAGTGCTTCAGATAGCGTAACAATTGATAGGAGGTTCTTCCCTCCCATCTTTTTTCACGGAATATCCGGTAGAATGAGACCGTTGAAATAAGCAGGTAATAGTGCTCAACTGACTCTAAACTAGAATTATATGTTCGTATATACCGATCTTCCTCATCCTCGCTGTACTGGATTAATGACCGTGTATCATCACTCGAAAAAGACATTATGCCAAAAATATTATTTCCGTTTCGAAAAACATTTGATGTACCCCAGCCAGATTCCAGAACAGCTTGTGTAAGTGCAAGACTAACAGGATGCGGATAAATCCGTTTCTTTAATTCAGTTAATGAATCGGTCTCGTATTTTGCTTTTATTGTTGCAAGAAAGATAGAATCGAATTTCGAAATCTGCCTATTTGCTTTTGTCCGTTCTTCGATGAATTCAACATGATGTAATTCATCCATTAACCGCTCTCTTGTAATTACAATTGCCGGGAGGATATGCATAATAAACAAATCCTTCCGTTTTTCAGGATCCAATAAACGAAAATCGATGGAGCCGTTATAATTTACAGGAACTAAAGTTGTATCGGATTGATAAATTATTGAATCGGAAGATGTTAATTGAATATTTTTTACCCGAATTACTTCCGGCCAGTATCTTGACTGGTATATTTCTGCCTTTACAATGATGTATAAAGGTATTATAACCAATGAATAATAAAATATCCGGCCAAAGATCTTGGGCATAAAAACACGAGGTTAAAATGCTACTAAAAAATAATGAATCAACGATTTAAAATCCCGTAATAACAATATTTAAAAACTAAATTCTTTTTTCAGGATTTCCACCCAGTTTTCAATTCTTTTATGGCTCAGTCTGGCCTGATTCTCCTGATCAAGTGGCAATCCTCTAAACCGCCCTTCTTTTAATGCTTTCGATTTCTCGAAGGTATATCCTTCTGCGGAGTAATTCCCCACGATAACAGCCCCTTTCTCTTCGAAAAAGGTGGCCATAATTCCTATTGCATCACAGAAATTTTCTGCATACCCTTTTTGATCACCTAATCCAAAGATCGCAATTTTTTTGTGCGTAAAATCGACCTCTTCGAGTCCTGGAAGCAATTCATCCCAGTGATTTGGTAATTCCCCGTCAAACCATGTTGGAACGCCAAAGATCATTTGATCAAATTCCTGAAAATGTTGTTCTTGAACTTCATCTACATTGACCAGCTGAACTTCAACACCTGAGAATGCATTATGAATAATTCCGGCAATCTTTGCCGTTTTCTTTGATTTAAAACTATAAAAAAGGCCAATCTTTCCCATTCGATACTTCTTTAAAATATTGCCGGATGAACTTTATAATCAAAGTTCATCCGATTGTTTTTACGAATATAAACTTTTTTTTTTAATATTTATGAAATCAGTACTTTAATAAATCCTGAACTGCAGCATAGATCTTATCTTCATTAGGTAAGGTAGCAGCTTCAAGAATTCGGCTAAAACCAACAGGCGTAAAGGCCGAGCCGACCCTGCGAACAGGTGCATCGAGGAACTCAAAGCCTTCTTCGTTAATTATTCCTGCAATTTCACCACCAAATCCACCAAATACTTTATCTTCATGAACAACTAAAACGCGTCCTGTTTTTTTCACAGTTTTCAGGATCGCCTCTTTATCCAACGGAATCAGAGAACGGATATCCATTACTTCAATGCTAATACCTTCTTTTGCACATCGTTCAGCCACTTTAAGTGATAAGTGAGTTGTATTGCCATAAGTTATTATACTTAAATCACTTCCTTCATGACGGATTCTTGCTTTTCCAAATGGGACTTCGAAATCATCAGGAACAGGTGCAGCAGCAGCAGGAGAATTGTATAGCGCTTTTGGTTCAAGAAAAAGCGTTGGACCCATTGATCGTAAAGAGGTGCGCAGCAATCCTGCCGCATCATCGGCAAAACAAGGGTAAACGATACGGATACCCGGAAAAGTTGCCAATGCACCCTCTGTAGATTGGGAGTGGTATAATCCTCCACCAATATATCCACCCGATGCCAGGCGAATAGTCACATTCGGACTAAATTTACCGTTTGTTCGCCAGTACTCATGCGTCATTTCAACATATTGCTCCATTGCCGGCCAAAAATAATCCGCAAACTCGGCTCCTTCGACAACAATTCTGATCTTTTCGTTGTACCGGGACATTCCGTTTGCAGTTCCTGTAATGAAATCTTCAGCAATAGGGCCGTTGAAAACGCGTTCAGGACCAAATTCCTGCTGCATTCCTTTAGAAACGTTAAAAATTCCCCCCTTTTCCTTATTTGCAATATCCTGACCCCAGATAAAGGTATCCGGATTCAAGCGGAATTCAGCTTTAAGGGTTTCATTGATCCCTTCAATCAGCTTTTTCTTGTTTCCATCAAAATCGTGTAACCCCTCAGGATATTTTGAGGCAGCATAAGGCTCAGGAATAATAAAATCGTAGATGGATGCCGGATCCGGATCGGGAGATGCCAGTGCAGCTCTATGGGCTATTTTAACCTCCTCTTTTGCACGCTCTTCGATTGCGTGAATCTCATCCTTGGTTAACCGTTCGTAACGGGTTAACATCCGTTTAAACTTCAATAACGGATCAGACTCCAAAACATAACCCAATTCGGCCTCATTACGGTAAAGGTCGTGTCGGTCGGAATTTGAATGCGAGTGAATCCGGATACAATTTGCCTGAACAATACACGGTTGCTGATTTTCAAGCGACCAGGCTTTAGCTTCAGTCATTGCATTCATCGAATCAAAAACGTCCTTTCCGTTGCAATGAATAATCCGCAGATTTTTAAAGCCTGTAAAATTGTTCGCAACTTTCCTGTTAGCTGTCTGATCCTTCTTGGGTACAGAAATTCCGTATCCATTATCCTGAAAAACAAAGATAACCGGAAGCTCTTCGGTCGAAGCTCCGTTAATGGCCTCATAAACATATCCTTCCGATACGGATGATTCTCCCTGAGAACTAATGGAGACCCCTTTTCCCTTGTAATATTTAATAGCCCGCGCAACTCCAACTGCATGAAGAGTGTGATTACCTGTGGCAGAGGATACATTGTGAATGTTCCATTCCGGTTTCCCAATGTGATTGGACATGTGCCTTCCTCCTGAAGTTACATCTGCGGCCTTGGATATTCCATTTAAAATAATCTCTTCCGCAGTTAATCCTGCTGAAATATTGGTCAACATATCGCGATAATAAGGAAAAAGATGATCATGTTCCCTGTTAAATATCTGTCCGATAGCGAGCTGAATTCCATCGTGCCCTGCATAGGGGGCGTGATATGACCACCCTATTGCTTGTTTAAGATAATTTGGTGCCTTTTCATCAATAATACGCCCAATGGTCAGAAGATAAAGCCATTTCTCAAGAATCTCCTTATCCGTATTTTTGATTGTATAGATTTTATGTACGGGCATATCGTGTAAAACTTTCATATTGTGTAATTTATTTCTAATCAAATAATTTTATGTTCAAATTGTTCCAGTAAGTCGGCTATGCGGCGTAAAAATCTCCCCCCTAACATCCCATCAACCACCCTGTGATCATATGAAAGCGAAAGGAACATTTTATGACGCACCACGATAGCATCGCCTGTAGGAGTCTCCATAACTGCAGGTTTTTTCTCAATCATTCCCACCGCAAGAATAGCTACCTGAGGTTGGTTAATTATCGGGGTTCCGATTAACCCTCCGAATGATCCGAAATTCGTGATTGTAAAGGTTCCGCCCTGCAGGTCATCCGGATTTAATTTATTCTCCCGGCCCGCTTTTCCAAAGTTGTTAATCTCACGAGCTAAACCAATAATATTCTTTGTATCTGCATCTTTAATAACAGGAACAACAAGATTTCCATCGTTGGTTGCCACTGCTATTGCGACATTGATATGCTTACGCAAAATGATCGTATCCTCATCTACGGAGGAATTAACCTGTCTGAATTCGGTAAGCGCTTTAGCTGTTGCTTCAACAAACAAAGGCATAAATGTAAGCTTTTGACCATGTTTCCGTTCAAAATCATCCTTAACCGCGTTGCGCCAAAGGACAATATTGGTAACATCGGCCTCGACCACTGAGGTAACATGAGGCGAAACCTGCTTTGACATCACCATATGGTTCGCAATCAGCTTTCTGATGCGATCCATTTTGAAAATTGTATCCTCCGCTCCAATTGAAACGGAGACTTTAGGCCGTTCCACCAGAGCAGTAACAATATTTTGAGATGGAACTGCCTGTACAACTTGCGAAGAGCCCTTTTGTACTCCATTTTTGCGCTGTTCGACGAACTGCATAATGTCATTCTTCTGCACTCTCCCTCCAAGTCCGCTGCCAGTTATCGAATCAAGTTCTGATAATGTCACCCCTTCTTTAGTGGCAATGCTTTTCACCAACGGTGAATAAAAACGACTGGCATTTTTCAGATCATCTTTGACCACAACCGGAACCACCTCTATTTCGACAACAGGTTTGGGTTCTGTTATTGCTTCTTTTTGAGCAATAACTACAGGTTCAGGTTCAGGAGCTGAAGTGGCATCACTTTCCATCGCAATAACAATCACAACCTGTCCTACAGGAATTAAATCATTCTCAGCACATCTGATCTCCTTAATGACTCCAGCTACTGGTGAAGGAATTTCAGAATCTACCTTGTCGGTAGCTACTTCGAAAAGAATTTCATCTTCAATTACTGTATCTCCCAGCTTTACAAATAATTTAGTTATCGTAGCTTCCTGGATACTTTCACCCAACTTGGGTATTAATACTTGAAAATCAGACATTGTTTCTTATTTACATTATAATTACTAATCATAAAAAAACACAAGTTTTTAAATGCACATTAACATCTAACAAAAATTACAATAATTAGTTTAATATTACTCATAAATAGTTCAATTACCCAAAAACGAAAAAAGATTATAATCGGGCCATTGTTCTACTTTAGTTAAAATTCGTGTCATAACGTGATCCATCTCTTTTGCAAGATGAGGACCCTTGTAGTTACTGGTATTCGAAAGAATAACCCAGGAGATTCCATCGGGCTGACGCTTAACAAGCGCCGAAGACCCTGGTAATGTACCTGTCCTCCACCATTCGCCCTTTTCATTGGTCCCTCTCCAGCCCAGAGGATCCAAACCCAAAGGATCAACTCGTGTCATTTCGTTAATACTGGCTGATGAAAGGATATCTTTAACTTTCGGTTCATTATCAATAACAACCATTAATTTCATAAGATCGATCGGAGATGCAAGCCATCCACCGGCTGCCCCTAACAGATGAATATCATTTCCTCCGTAAAGCTTCGATACCATCCGTCCACTTCCATCAAAGGATTCGATAGGCTGACCATCTTCAGGCTGATAATAACGCACTTCATTAGGACGAATTTCCTCCTGAAAACTCCCTCCAAGCTGCATATCATAGATCCCGGCAGGTTCCAACACCTCTTTTTTCACATAAGTTTCATAATCGGTGCCCGAAGCTTTTGAAATAACCTTACCTAAAATAAGGTATCCCAGATTGGAATAGACGCTATTTGAGCCCGGTTCAAAATGAACCCGGTGGGTTGTGACAAATTTAATATAAGAATCAATATTTACAGGCAAAGGATCGCCTACCGCTTTAGAAACGGTTTTAGGAAGAAAAGCAAGATCACCGTAATGCTGAGTCCAACCTCCTGAATGATTAAGCAGGTTGCGGACGGTGATTTTTTCAACTCTCTTATCTTTTATATTCAGAAACCGATCCTCGTTGAGAATCCCCTCATTACCGAATACTTTGGTATCAAGTGATATTTTCGCATTCTCAACAAGTTTCATTATGGCCACGGCGGTAATTAATTTAGAAACACTGGCTAAACGAAAAAGGTTATTCGGAGTGACCTGTTCCTGTAACTCTTCATCTGCACAGCCATAACCCTTTGCAAAAACAAGCTTTTCATCTTTTACAACTGCCACAGCAACACCTTTCAAGCCATTCTGAATCCTGAATTTTTCCATGTACACATCGATAACTTCAGCATTCTGATCTTCAATTAACTTATTAAATACCAATCTGTTAAAGGATTCATTAAGAGGTGACAAAAGTGAATTCCGAAGAGAATACGAAGCTTGCCTGAATGGACAAAATAGAAATATCAGGAGGGCTAAGAGTGCTATACGGTTCCGGAAATTATGCATAAATAAACAAAATAATTAAATCTTTTATTTTAAAATTTAGAGTCTGTATCTGAGGTATACAAATGTGAATTACAAATGTAAACAACCTATAATGTCTTTTAAGCTACTGAATTTATGGCGATTAAGATACAAATCAATTCCATCGATGATTTTTAACGATGCTAATGGATCGATATAATTAGCCGTTCCAACTTCGATTGCAGAAGCTCCGGCCAGAAAGAATTCAATGGCATCAGTTGCATTCATGATACCTCCCATGCCAATTACCGGGACTTTAACCGATTTTGAAACTTCCCATACCATTCTTAGTGCAATTGGCTTTATCGCAGGCCCCGATAATCCACCGGTAACAGTTGCTAAAACAGGTTTACGGGTTTCGGCATTAATAGCCATACCCAATAATGTATTGATCAGCGAAAGGCTGTCAGCACCTGAAAACTCGGCAGCCTTTGCCAATTCCCCGATATCTGTCACATTGGGTGATAATTTTACAACCATCGTCTTGTGATAAACTGCTCTGACTGCAGAAACAACTGCATCAATAGAGGCGCAGCTGGTGCCGAAAGCCATCCCACCCTCCTTGACATTAGGGCATGAGATATTTAGTTCAATTCCTGAAATGTGATCCAGCTCATTAATAATTTCGGCACAGGCAATATATTCATCAATCGTTGATCCGGACACATTGACCAGAATATTGGTGTTATATTTGAGGAGATCCGGATAAATATCGGTGGCAAAATAGCGGGCTCCCTTGTTTTGAAGTCCTACTGAATTTAACATTCCGGATGCTGTTTCTGCCATTCTGGGGTAACCATTACCCTGTCGCGGATGGATTGTAGTTCCTTTTACCACGATTCCACCAAGAAGGCTGACATCGAAAAAATCGTCGAATTCAAGACCATATCCAAATGTGCCGGAGGCCGTCAGGACTGGATTCTTGAGTTCTAAATTGTGAATCTTAATACTTAGATCTGCCATTTTAGTTGATTGGTATTAAATACAGGTCCATCCGTGCAAACACATTTATGACCATGGATTGTTTCAGCGATACAGCACAGGCAAACACCAAAACCGCATGCCATACTATTTTCAAGTGAAACCTCGCAGATGATTGCATTTTCTTTTGCTTTTGCTGCAACTGCCTTCATCATAGGTTCAGGCCCACAACTGTATATTCGGGTAAAATCGGACAGTTTATCACCAAACACAGGGTGATCGGTCACATATCCTTTAACTCCGCCGGATCCATCCTCTGTGGTTGTATACACAGTGCCGTATTTTGAAAATTCGTCCAACTCAACCAGATCGGTCAATGACCGGGCTCCAATGAGGATCGAAACCTGGTTTGAATTTTTAATAAGCTCCTGTGCCAGCCCCATTAATGAAGCTACTCCACTGCCACCCCCTACAAGCAGGATTATTTCCCTGTCGGCAGGAATAGTAAAACTATTTCCCAGCGGATACATCACATTAATATAGCTTCCAACTTGACAATTTGCAAGTTTACGGGTCCCTTCTCCTATAATTTTTATATAAATAGAGATCGTGTTTTTGACATAATCAACTGAATAGATAGAAAAAGGCCTGCGCAGGAACACAATTGGTGAATTATCCACCAGTAAATTTGCAAATTGACCAGGTTTAATAATCCCAAGGGGCTCCGGCGCCTCTAATTGTAATATATGATGATCGTCGTTAAGCTGTTGGTTGGAAATCACCTTCAACTCCTGAACGGTTTTTCTCATCTGCATGAATTTAAACATTTATATGGATGCATAACGCAAATAAGCTCAAATTATAGGGCAAACAGCGTTATAAAAAGCACTAATTCATGCAAAGATAGGTCAAATTCTATTTTGAAGGAGTATATACTTCAAAAGTTTTATCTTTAAAAAAATATACTATTCGCTCAACTTCCTTATTATCATTTAAATAATTATTTGATTCCGATGTTTTAGAGGGTAAATTTATTGGAATTGACTGATTTGGGATAACCAATGGCTCTGCACGCTCAACTGGAACACTAATCAGCTGATTAACTGTCTCTTTTGGCAAATTAGCGGCAGTTTTTTCAACAGATGAAACCCCCTCCTCTCTTTTAGCATCAAATGAAGCGTGAAATAACGAAGGCTCCTTAAACGGTATATTACCGGCCTCAAATATGGCACCTTCACCCAACAGTAACCATCGTGAGTTTAATCTCTTGTAAGCACCCAGCATCTTCTGAATAAAAGAGGCACTTGGGTAATTCCGTCCATTCAATACATGCGATACACTTGAGCGCTGTACGCCAATCTTATCAGCAAATTCTGCCGGGGTAATCCCTTCGCTTTTCAGAAATTGTGTTATTCGATCCTTCATTGGGTAATGATTTTAGATATGAACTGATATGTACCGAAATAAACTCCAAAAAATCCGGATCATTTGTATTCTACCCGAATTTATTACAAATGTACAAAATATATAATTGATATTTGTAATTAATCACCCTCCTGTCATTAGGTTACATAAGTAAATCATCGCAAACGAAGGTACATTAGTGAATATCCGACCTTTGTTAATCCTGTTTATACAAACTTTTGAATTAATCTGAATATATAATTACAAATACCTATTAAATAAGTATTTGTATGGTTATAAAGGGATTTTTACCGGGCTCTGAAACTGTTTATTGATCCATTAAGCTTTACTTTATATATTTATCTTAAAATACTGGTTTTTAAATATTTAAATTCTAAAATATGGCTAAAATGTATTCATAATTCACATAAGTAACAAATAAAATCAATTTATATATAGTTATACTATAGTTGAATTATACAAGTATCTGAATATGTCTGCTTTATAACAATAAATTTGTGGTTTATAGCTGAGTTAATACTGCCTTCTATCCGTGTGAGTAAGAATGTTGTTTTTATCATTTTTACCTGAAAAACAAATGTAATTTCATGAAGATTAATTACATTTGTACCGTATCTCTAGTGGTTTACATATGTAGATTGGACGTTTTGTTAATATTCGTAACCAGC
The DNA here is from genome assembly GCA_947475715.1 of Prolixibacteraceae bacterium. GTDB lineage: Bacteria > Bacteroidota > Bacteroidia > Bacteroidales > Prolixibacteraceae > JAAFHB01. The sequence goes on along the minus strand of CANJNY010000096.1, from coordinate 9,320 downwards.
TTTCCAGGTATGATAGAGTTGATACACCGGGTTTGATCAATTATAGGCTGTTTTTGATGAATACGATTAATCTATGAGACAAGAGGGAGGCGAATCATTAAACTCACTCCCTCCTTTTAAATAAGAAAATTAATTGAATTGTTTTTATGGATCTTAAAATCGTTCATAATTACATCCTAACATATTGTTTGTTAATAAAATAGGAATAGTTCTCAGCCATGGGTTCCCCCACTGAGAATGGCACAAAAAAAATAGATCGCAGTCCTGTAGGATGATTTTCAATTCTGAGCCTCCCAATCGGGTATAATGAAAATGATTTCGATGCTAGAGAGCTCCAAAATTTATTGAGAATAAAAATTCAAAATTAAAATTTCTATTATTGTTCAGGTATGAAGTACGTACTCCAATTTTCGCGGGTACGTACAATCTAAGGAAATTACAGTCTGCGGTTATTTCTCCGCCAGTGGAACTAAAACTCGTGCGATATTCACTGTTTTGGTGGAATAAGGGAACGGTGGCCCATGCCTGATCATAAAACATCCGGAGCGAAACCCTCCTGATATAACTTAACCTGCCAATACTCCAGTCCGGATAGAAAAGGGGCATCACATAATCAGATCTTAAACAGAATAAATTATTATTTAGTAAATTGGCATATCCTCTCGGATAGTAGATATAATCTGAAAATCCCCCACCGGATGATTGTTTATTTTGAATACCACTATATATCCGAACTCCATGATGTCGGTTCAAGCCCGGAAAATAAAATGTTCCCTCGGCGGTCCAAATGGTACCGGCATAAACCGATTTAAACAGCGAATAATGGTAATTAACATCAATTACCTGGCCGATCGCAGGCTGTAAATCCCGTACACCCTGATGCAATAAATTATGACCATATAACCTAAAAGTAAACCACATTTTGTTTGCACTGCGGATAGGCGTTGACTCCTGCTGATAAGTCTGCCTGTACTCGGTCTGAAATTCCGGTTGGATTAACCGATTCCATTTCCCATGTGACAAGCTAAGTGGTAAATTCACTATTCCATTTATATTTAACAAATTATAGGTGAAGTTTACCTGTTGGGTATCCTTTCTTACCGTATTTGAAAATCCATTTGTAACCGTATTAACCTGATAATATTTTGATCGTTCCAAACCATATTCCCCCTTCAATTTAAACACTGGAAAAAGCCCGGTATAATCAAGCTCACCTACCCATTTACCTGTTTTGTTAATTGATGAATAATCATATCCCAGCTGGGTTATGGCTGTACCTAATTTATTCTGGGAAAATAATGAAACTCCGGGTCTGATTTCATCAGTTGCCAGATCGATATGAACGGGTGCCCAACTGTGAAAATTAAATAAATTATCAATCTTAGAATACCGTTTTGTTTTATAATTCATACTGTCTGCCCCTGAGAAATCAATAATTTCTCCTTCCTGACCGGATAGTCGATCTGCTAATTTGTACCTGCAGGAGATTGATGGATCTGATTTCATGAATTTATGCGGTTCCAAAGCTATTCTGGCTACTTTATAACCATTTGCACTGTAGTTGCTGTAAAGTAAATATTTTCCGTTTAAAGTTGGCTGAGCATCTCGTACACCAAATCGGGATGTTGTAAGCCGGAAATTTATTTTTTGTTCCGTATTATAGGCATATAAATCATCTGTTCCACCATCGGTTCCTGTGTAGAATACAAAATTTCCCCGCTGAACCGGCCTTTGGGGCTCATTAAACGAAAAGGGTAATATGGGTGTTACCTCCCCCGAAAAAGGATTTATTTTGGCAATTGATTTGCCCTTACTCCCAAGTACAATAGCATATAGATCTGAATTATTATCTGACCATGAGGGAGTTATAACAAAATAATCCGTTGACAATTTTGTTGTTTTCTCTATTTCACCTGTTATCGGAGATATTATTAGAATAGAGCATTTGTTTTCCTTATCGATTTTTACAGCTGCAAGATATTTGCCATCCCCGGATAAACATGGTGCATATATTTTTTCCTGGTATCTCTTCTCTTTAAGCTTTCCATCATTCAAATTTAAAATTCGCAGTTGTGAAAATTCACGATGAGTCCAGCGGATATCACTCTTTGATTCAATCCAATAGATTTTATTTTCACCGCAGGTAATAGATTCTTCCAATAGATTACCGGGTGTAAACAAGAGCTTCTCCTCGCCTCGCGGTCCAATGGATACAAATCGGGTTAAAGCGTCCATTGAATACCTGACCGCAAAAACAGTAGAATCATTTATTGGACAAGGATACCGATAACTTACATATCCTGGCTGAGACTTTGTAACTAAATCGAAACCTGTTTTTTCTAAACCATCGTCCTTTTCCTTCCAGCTTTTTTTAAGGTCTGTAAAAATAGAGTCATAAAGCAGATGCTGATTCATACCGGTAACCGCTTTTAATCCTCCCGAAAAGGCATTGAGTGAAAATGGATGGCGGGAAACATGATTCAATACCATGGCCCAACTATCTGATCCATATCTTGATCTTACTGCTGCAACCATTTGGTATCCAAGCTGATAATAATCAGGAATATAATCTTTAAATGATCCGAGATAGGCCTTATCGTAACTGAAGATCTTTTTTTCCAGAACCTGCGCCTTTAGTTCCATTTCAAATGAGGGTACCCTTCCCCTTCCGGAATGACTTAAGGCTGTTTCAGTAACCACCGCATCACCTTCAAGATACCAAAAAGGTAAATAGATTCCGGTGACAAGAGCTGCAGCCTGCTCGCCAAGCAAAATTTTTAACAATGCAGGTAATTCAGCCTCTATTTTATCTAGTTGTACAACATGTCTGTATTCATGAATAGCCAGCTGTTCGAGCCAATCCTGTGCATAAACTTCCTGATGAGGTGTTGTGAATAACTCTACCCGCGATGGTGCCCACGCCACAAAGCCATTCGACCTGACAGTACTGGTATGTAAAATCACCGATATTTTGGACGGTCTGTGCCCGAGGGATTTAGAGGCGAATGGTATGGCCTTTGTTAATACACCGGCCATTCTTAATGCCTCCGATTCAAATCCTGAAGGGTATATAATTTGAAAATTATTCGTATTTATTTGTTTCCATTGAATTCCGGAAGGATCATCTCCTAATACATAGTATTGAGCAATAAGAAGATATGGCATAAATAGAAATACTAAAATCAATATATTCCGCTTCATCTGTTTTTATATATTATTTTTAAGTCCTAATGGAATCCCTCACCCTTCGGATGATGGTATTCATATTATGGCTATTTCGTTTATTCGAAGTTATAGGAAGTTACCTAAAGAGATGAACATTGAATGGTCAGCCATTTTACAACTTCGGGTTTTAAATATGGTTTTAGTTGGCGAAGTACGTTCTTATGATACCCATTTAGCCAGCTTAATTCATCGGCATTTAAAAGATTTCGTTTAATTAATTTTTTGTCAATAGGACATAACGTCAATGTTTCAAATGAGAGAAAAGGTCCAAAAGCTGAAAATTTTTCATTCTGACATAATATTACATTTTCAATCCTAATTCCATACTGATCCTGACGATACAATCCCGGTTCATTCGACATTATCTGTCCTTCTCTGATTGGCTCATGGTTATATTCCGAACGAATACTCATCGGACCTTCGTGAACAGAAAGATAATGGCCAATGCCATGACCTGTTCCGTGGCCATAATTTAATCCATTGCTCCACAAAGCATTGCGAGCCAAAGCGTCCAGCGAATGACCTTTTGTTCCAGCCGGGAATTTTGCCTTCGCCAAATTTATCATCCCTTTTAGTACAAGTGTAAAGTCGCACCGCTGATCTGAATTTACTTTTCCTATTGAAATAGTTCTTGTAATATCAGTTGTGCCATCCAGATACTGTCCTCCGGAATCAATAAGCAGTATTCCATCCTTTTTAATTGTAGCATCGGTTTCCGGAGTTGCACTATAATGTACAATTGCACCATGTGGCCCAAATCCAACGATAGGACTAAAACTTTCGCCGATGAAATACTTTTGATCTGAACGAAATGACCTAAGTTTTTCAGCTAATGACATCTCTGTGATTTGGTCTGACTGCGAATGCTTATCGAACCAGTAAAGAAAATTAACCATCGCTACCCCATCGCGTCGATGTGCGGCCCTCATTCCGGAAATTTCAACCTTATTTTTAATTGACTTTAGTTGGGTTGGAATTGAAATGCCATCAATTATTGAAGATCTTTGAGCATAAAAACTATAAATGATTGAATTGGTTCTGTCGGGGTCCAGAAAGATTGTACTCGGCAGATTCATTTCAAGAACCGAAAACAGAGATTCGTAATCAAAAACAGAGATCCCCTCAGTTTTTAGATTTTCAGTCAGTTTACTGGATATTGAAACTTTATTTAAAAATATAAAAGCTTGATCATGAGTAATAAATGCATATCCCGTGAAACAAGGAATATAATTGATTTCGCTACCTCTCAGATTAAGTGACCAGGCCAGGTCATCCAATTGGCAGATCATTGTTGCATCTGCATGATTGTCTGATAACCTTTTCCTGATTTCTGACAGCTTTTCAGAACGGGATGACCCGGCAAAATTCAAAGGATAATCCACAATCGGATTGTTCACCATGAGGGGTCTGTTATTCCAAATCTGAGATATCAGATCTTTATTAATTAAAAAATTGAGGCCATTCGCATTAAAGTGTTTACCCAGATTGTTTATTTCGATGTGTGAAACCGTTTGGCCATCAATTGCAATTGTATTACCAGGACTGAGTTCTAAATTCAACCATTGATCAATTGGAATCGTATCGGATTGGCGCTCTTTCATAATTAAAAATCCGTTCCCTTTTAATTGATTTTCAGCCTGAATAAAATATCTTGAATCGGTCCAAAGTAGCGCCTTATCCCGGGTAATAACAACCTTTGCGTAAGAACCTGTAAAACCGCTAATCCATTCAATGCTTCGCCATGCACTGGGCACATATTCACTTAAATGAGGATCAGTTCCATAAATAAGCATGGCATCAATTTTCTCAAGACGCATTAAATTACGCAAAGAGGTAATTCGTTCTATAACATTCATTTAGTATTTTTTATATAAAAGTCAATAATCTTTGACATGCTATTAAAACAGAGTTGATCATGATCTATATCACGTGGAAAAATAAATTCTACCGATGCAGCATCATCTGCAGGAACAATTGCCGAAAGATCGTCGATGGAACAAATAAAAGCCATGTCGATTGTAAATACCGAAAAGCCTGAAAAGATATATTCATTTGGAAACGAAACCATAAAGTCGGCCTTAAGAATTCCAACTCCCAATTCTTCCCGAATTTCTCTCACGATGGCTTCCTCTATCCGCTCCATGGGTTCAACAAATCCCCCCGGAAGATCAAGCATACCTTTTGCCGGCTCGATAGCCCTTCTGGTTAACAGCAGTTTCCCTTCATTATTGAAGATCAGGCAGGCTACAGCTGCCGAACTGTTGAAATAATATTCAAAATCGCACTCTTCGCAGGTAAAGGAACGTCCCTGATTGCTGGTTTTAAACTTTTCACATCCACATCTTGGACAATATTTAATCACATCCTTTGGATGAGTATTCAAAATCATATTCTATTTTTTAGAAAGATTGAATCAAAAATCTGCCCTTAATTTATTTGATAATTTGCTGTTCCTTCATCCAATCCAACAGCATTTGTGGCCATTGATCATGAGGTTTTCCCATTTTTTTCATCCCAAATCCATGTCCACCTTCTCTGAAAATATGAAGTTCTGCCGGAACACCTTTTTCTTTTAAAGCGCTGTAAAATTCAATGCTATTTCTGGTTGGTACACCTTGATCATCATCTGCATGCACCAGGAAAGAGGGTGGCGTTTCTGCAGTTACCTGAAGCTCGTTTGAAAAGTAGCGGACTAACGCAAGATCATGATTCTTGCCTATCAGATTTTCACGTGAACCCATGTGGCCCCAAAGTTCATTAAAGGTGATTACAGGATATATCAGAGCCGCGAAATCAGGCCGGCAACTCAGGTGTTCCACCGGATTTTCCGACTGCTTTTTACCCATATCGAAATGGGTGGCCGCAGTTGATGCAAGATGTCCACCGGCTGAAAAACCGGAAATGCCAATCTTGTCCGGGTCAATTCCCCAGGCATCTGCATTAAAGCGTATGGTTCGGATAGCATGTTGCGCATCGAGTAGTGGTATCTCATAATGTCCATAAGGTAACCGATACTTTAAAACAATTCCGGCTATTCCGTTTTTTTGCAAAAATTCAGCATAATCATAACCTTCATGTTCCATGGCCTCTATACTATATCCACCTCCCGGACAAATTATTATTGCAGCACCTCTGTTTTTCTCTTTTTCCGGAAGATAAATTGTCAAAGTAGCCTCAGACACAAAACGGACCATCCTTCCATTGAATAACTCCTCCGGTTTTGGGCATTCATTATCTCCTGGTGCACCACCTGGCCAAAGTTTAACCACATTCTGCCCATATGTAATGTGCAGTATCATCATTGCCAAAATCATCACAATAAATTTTCGTTCCATTTATAAAGTATTAATAAAACTTCAATGGGATAAAAGTAAAAAATATCAGGTCTAATTTTAACTTTGTGGTTTAATTTCAGAAAATGAATCTCATTTTTTTTCGGTTTATTTAATAGCATGAGTTTATTACGACTTTGGGAAGGTTTTATGATCGGATTGGCAGTTTCAATCCCTTTAGGTCCGTTGGGAATGCTATGTATTAAACGAACGGTAAACAAAAACTGGAAATCAGGATTCATATCTGGTCTGGGAATTGCTGCTTCAGATGCCATATATGCCGTAATTGCCGGATTCAGCCTCACAATTATAATAGATTTCATCAAAAGCTTTGAAATCTATTTTAAGATACTTGGTGCAAGCATGGTGATCTTTCTTGGGCTTTATATTTTCTTCTCTAATCCGGCGAAGGAGATCCAGAAATTCAAACAAAAAGGGACTTCGTATGTTCAGGATTTTTTAACAGCATTTCTGCTTACAATTACTAATCCACTCTCTGTTTTTGTATTTATTGCAATATTCACCAGTTATAGCCTGGTACTTCAACCCTCCCATCCGATAGAGGCGCTATTGATCGTTGGAGGTATATTTACAGGTGGAGCTGCCTGGTGGTTCTTAATTACAGGGCTCGCTTTTCTTTTCAGGCATAAACTGACTATTGACACACTTTGGTGGGCGAATAAAATTATTGGACTGAGTGTCATTCTTATTGCTTTAGGCCTGTTTATCCTGTTATGGCTTAAAGAGATCTAAGCAACTGAATTTATGAGAGGTGCTTGCGAAAGCTAAATTACATAAAATCCTGCAATGCATTTTGATCTGTTATTGTTAATACAGACCGTTATGAAGCAATATTTGAACAAATTCTTCAGGTGCTCGTCTTGGTTTTCCGCTTGATGCATCGATAAATCCCAGAACCACTTCCCCTTCGTTTATAAGTTCCCCTTTTTCGTTGTAAATCTCAGAGTACATCCTGAATTTAACTTTAGGAATCTCTTTGATAATAGTTTTAATTGTCAGGATTTCATCGTAAAGTGCCGGTTTATGGTAAACTGCGTTTAAGGCACGCACGGGAAGGACAATACCGCTTTCTTCGACCTCACGATACGATTTCCAGATTTCCCGAATCATATCTGTCCTTCCAATTTCATAAAGACGAGGATAATTTCCATAATACATCACCCCCATCCGATCTGTATCCCCATAGCAAACTCTGTATTTTGATTCAAAACTGACCATAAGCAAAACAAATTAAATGCATCTAATATTTAGTATTAGTTGATTTCTAAATTATTAACAAATCGCTGTCAATATCAATAAAACGGTAATCACAACGCCAATAAATATAAAAGCCTCTTAATCGATTGATTAAGAGGCTTTTTGTGACCCAGCTGGGGCTCGGACCCAGGACCCCATCCTTAAAAGGGATGTGCTCTACCAACTGAGCTACTGAGTCATCCTTCAAGTACCTTTGTTTTTCAAAGGCGCTGCAAAGATAAGGTTGTTTTTAATTAAAGCAAATAGCTGATCAATAAATTTTGCCTAAAGTTTGAATTTATTTGTAGTTTTGCTGCTGTAAAAGGGGTATCCTATTACAAAACAGGAATATGAGTTTTAAAACTTTTTTTTATACATGCAAGGTAAAGTTGTAATAATTACTGGCGCTTCTTCAGGGATTGGCCGGGCTTTGGCCAGGGAGTGTTATTTGCGGGGAGCCAAATTATCACTTGGTGCACGCCGTATTGATCTGCTTGAGGCCTTGAGTTTAGAACTCCAGTCAAAAGACATTTTGTGCACTCAAACAGATGTGGCAAAAGAATCAGATTGTAAAAACCTTATTGAATTAACATTGACTAAATTTGGACGCATTGACGTACTAATTAATAATGCAGGAATTTCAATGCGTGCCCTTTTTAGTGAAATGGATCTTGATGTGATGCGCCGCGTAATGGATGTCAATTTTTATGGAACTGTATATTGTACGAAATTTGCTTTGCCATATTTGCTTAAATCAAGAGGTTCGGTGGTCGGGGTTATATCTATCGCCGGATATGTCGGTTTACCTGGAAGAACGGCTTATTCTGCCTCTAAATTTGCAATCAGGGGATTCCTTGACACCTTGAGAATCGAATATTTGAAAAGCGGGCTGCATGTGTTGGTTGCTGCTCCCGGCTTTACTGCATCCGATGTCCGAAAAGCTGCTCTTACCGCTGATGGGACACCTCAGGGGGAGACACCACGGGTTGAAGAATCGATGATGAGTGCAGAAAACTGCGCCTTTCGAATTGCAGAGGCTATCAGGAAGCGGAAAAGAAACCTGATTCTTACATTTATTGAAGGGAAATTCTCGGTATTTTTGGGTAAATTTTTCCCCTCATTATTGGATATTCTTACGTATAATCATATGGCCAAAGAACCCTCTTCGCCGCTAAAGTCGCCAAAAGTATAATAGAGTGATGATGGAAGGATAAAGACAAATCCTGAAGAATAATCTACTAAATCGCTCTTTTTTATATTAATACCTTAAATTAAACTTAAACAATAACTTCAGGCTACGGAAATTATCAAATTACAACCTATTGTATTTTAGATGTATATAAGTATAAATTAAATAAAAGCATATATTTAATAAAATCAGTTTGTCCTTAAATAAAATGCGGTTATCTTTGCACAGCTTTTTAGGAAAGCTTTTAAAATGACTCTGTAGCTCAGCTGGTAGAGCAATTGACTCTTAATCAATGGGTCGAGGGTTCGAACCCCTCC
>CANJNY010000095.1 GCA_947475715.1 Prolixibacteraceae bacterium | reverse complement strand
TTGAATTATCCTTTTTCACATGTTTTAAAGTTGGCTATTTTCTGTTTAAATTCACGATAATTGGGAATAATCGAACATGTGTTAGTGGTTTTTAATATCGATTAGCCCTGGACCACAATGCTATTTTATTGGAAGTTATGATAGTAAGTTTTTGTTTAATTGATACTTAATTTTGGAATTGCACGGATTTAGTGTGTTATTTTCAGGTATGACTTTCATCAATCTGCGATGTGTTAAATTGTATTTTATACCACCAGACTTTCATTGAACTTAAGGTGTGAAACTGTGTTGATATAACATGTATAAAACTAAAATAATAATCCATGGCTGAAGTTGAAAAGAAAAAAATTACAAAAGCAGGATTGGTTAATGCCTTAAAACTATATTATTATATCAAACCATTTCAGAAAGAATATTTTATTGGGGTGATTTTTCTGTTTTTATCTAGTCTGGGGAATCTGGCATTTCCCAAATTATTGGGTGAAATGGTCAACTCTGCAACCTCTGTAAATCCGGGTAAAATGAATGAAGTGGCAATACTGCTTGGAGTTGTACTTCTGCTAAATGCTGTATTCTCCTATTTCAGAGTGGTAACTTTCAATAATGTTACCGAAAAAGCATTGGCGTTTCTCCGCCGTGATACCTATAATCATTTAATCCGTTTACCACTTAAGTTTTTTGAACATCATCGGGTGGGGGAGTTGAACAGTCGTATTTCAGCGGATATAACCTTGCTTCAGGAAACTATGACAACCACGCTTGCGGAATTGATCCGTCAGGTAATTATTATCGTTGGTGGAATAACCCTTTTGGCGATAACTTCGGTAAAACTTACCCTTTTTATGTTGGCAATTCTTCCGCCTACAATGGTCTTGGCCCGGATGTTTGGTCGTTATATCCGAAAAATCTCAAAAGAGGTTCAAAGCGAGGTGGCAAAATCAAATGTCGTTGTTGAAGAGACTCTTCAGGGTATTCAAAGTGTGAAAGCCTATACGAATGAATTTTTTGAAATGAGCCGTTATCGGAATAAGACAGAGTTAATTGCGGAGATGGGGATGAAAAGTGGAAAGTATCGTGGAGCATTTGTTTCGTTTATTATTCTTGGATTGTTTGGTGCTTTAGCTGCTGTGATTTGGAAAGGTTCTGCAATGCTGGCGAAAGGGGAGCTAGTGCCGGGAGATTTATTTTCGTTTGTCATATATTCGGCTTTTGTTGGCGGAACTATTGGCGGATTGGCAAGTGTCTTTACCAGTATTCAGAAATTTATCGGGGCGACAGAGGAACTTTTTGCCCTTTTTAACGAGGAGGAAGAGAAATTAAATGAGATTAGTATTATTGATCCGATTCATGAGCTGCACGGGGAGATTTCTTTTGAAGCTTTATCGTTTGCCTATCCGATGCGTACTGAGGAGATGGTTCTGCGCAATTTGAATATAGATATTTCAGCCAATCAGCTGATCGCAGTAGTTGGACCGAGCGGTGCGGGTAAATCGACCATTGCCGCCTTATTACTGAGTCTTCATCCTCCCACACAAGGAAGGATTCTTTTCGATGGAAGGCCGGGGGTTCATTTTCCGGTTTCGGCTATTCGTCGGCAGATAGCTTTGGTACCTCAGGATATTTTTCTATTTGGAGGTACTATTCGTGAAAATATAGGGTACGGAAAGATTAATGCCACTGATGCCGAGATCTATAATGCAGCCTTAAAGGCAAATGCAATCGAATTTATAGATCGCTTTCCTGAACGATTTGATACTGTTGTAGGGGAGCGGGGGACTCAGTTGTCAGGTGGTCAGCGCCAAAGGATTGCTATAGCCCGGGCAGTACTTAAAAATCCTAAAATTCTGATTTTGGATGAGGCAACTTCTTCATTGGATTCTGAATCGGAACGGATAGTTCAGGACGCCCTTGAGAAGCTGATGACCGGACGAACTTCGATTGTGATTGCTCATAGGTTATCAACAATACGAAACGCTGATCAGATTCTTGTGATGGACAAAGGGGTGATTGCTGAAAAGGGGACCCATGAGCAGCTTATGCAATTGCCTGAAGGGATTTATCGAAATCTAAGCGAATTACAATTTAATAGCTAGAAAGCTGGTTTGTGAACTCCATACTCAATAGGATACAGAGGTTGTTACACAATTCCCGGATAAGTTCAGAAACAATAGAATAGATTTTATATTCCATTGTTTCTGAAAAAGTTAAGTTTGTAATCTTATTCGTTTACAAGAACTTTTACCTTATTATTTGAACATTCTACAATACCCCCCTGGATTAAAAAATAGGATATTACATCATTAACCTGCCTTACCCTGATTTTACCACGAGATAGGATCGATAAAATAGGAACATGATTTTTCATCACCTCAAAAGATCCTAAGATGCCGGGAAGCCTGGCAATTTTTATTTCTCCAGTGAATAATATTTTATCAGGAGTAATGATTTCAAGATACATAATAAAAAAATTAACTGATATTTTTTTGCAGATTAATTGGCTTCTGCAAGTAATTTTTCCCCTTTTTCAATCGCTTCATCTATTGTTCCAACCATACTGAAAGCTGTTTCAGGATATTGGTCAACCTTTCCGTCTATAATGGCGTTAAAACCTTTTATTGTATCTTCAATAGAAACCCAAACACCCTTCATTCCGGTAAATTGTTCTGCAACATGAAATGGTTGAGATAAGAATCTCTGAACACGACGGGCGCGGTTCACAATGAGTTTATCCTCTTCCGAAAGTTCATCCATACCAAGAATTGCGATAATATCCTGAAGCTCACGATAACGTTGTAAGAGTTCTTTTACCCTTTGCGCAGTATCATAATGTTCTTTTCCCACAACGTCTACGGTAAGTATTCGTGAAGTAGAATCAAGTGGATCAACTGCGGGATAGATACCCATTTCGGATATTTTTCGGTTTAATACCGTTGTTGCATCAAGATGGGCAAAGGTAGTGGCCGGCGCAGGGTCCGTTAAATCGTCAGCAGGTACATAAACTGCCTGTACCGATGTGATTGATCCGTATTTTGTAGAGGTAATCCTTTCCTGAAGCAATCCCATTTCGGTAGCCAGGGTTGGCTGATATCCTACTGCAGATGGCATACGTCCAAGAAGGGCCGAAACCTCAGAGCCTGCCTGAGTGAATCTGAAGATATTATCTACAAAGAAAAGAATATCATTCCCTTTTCCTTTCTTATCACCATCACGGAAGTATTCGGCAACAGCCAGACCAGACAATGCTACCCGGGCACGTGCGCCGGGAGGCTCATTCATCTGACCAAAGACAAGGGTTGCTTTTGATTTAGCCAGCTCTTCCTTATCGACAAGTGAAAGATCCCAACCCCCTTTTAACATATCCTCTTTAAACGCTTCACCGTATTTGATTACATCAGATTCAATCATCTCACGCAACAGGTCATTTCCTTCACGTGTTCGCTCTCCAACACCAGCAAAAACAGACTGACCGTCGTATTTCTTGGCAATGTTATTGATTAACTCCATGATAATAACTGTTTTTCCAACTCCGGCACCTCCGAATAGTCCGATTTTCCCCCCTTTTGAATAGGGTTCCAGAAGGTCGATGACCTTGATTCCGGTGAAAAGTACCTCCTTCTCGGTGGAGAGGTCCTCAAATTTTGGAGGGGCATTATGGATTTCATAACTTCTCTCTTTCGAAATTGGTCCGATTCCATCGATCGCCTCACCGATTACATTTAGTAATCTTCCCTTGATGTCGTTACCTATTGGCATTGATATTGCCTTGCCTGTATTGATGACCTCCATCCCGCGGGATAGCCCATCGGTGGAGTCCATCGCGACGGTTCGGATCGTTTGTTCCCCAATATGTTGTTGACATTCAAGAACTAATACCTGACCGTTTTCCCGTGTAATTTCAAGGGCATCAAATATTTTGGGTAATTCATTTCCACCCTGTTCGAAGCTGACATCCACAACAGGTCCGATAACCTGAACGATTTTGCCTTTGGATTGCGACATAATTCTTTATTTATTGAATTTTTTATCTAATAATCTTTTCTCTGATTCGTAATCTTATGCTCAATTTAACTCTTCATTGCATTAGCTCCACTCACAATTTCCAATATTTCATTGGTAATGGCTGCCTGACGTGCCTTGTTGTAATTTAGTTTTAACTCTTTAATTAAATCAAAAGCATTATCAGTAGCTTTATGCATTGCAGTCATCCGGGCACCATGTTCAGCTGCTACTGAATCAAGTATTGCTTTGAAAAATTGTACTTTAAGTGACTGAGGTATAATAACAGACACAATTTCATAGATTGATGGCTCGAAAAGGTAAGCTAATTTCATCTCTCCTTTAGTTAATTTCTCAACTTTATTCCGGGCAATTGTAACGGGTAAATATTGTTCATTTACCAGATTTTGGACAGCTGCATTTTTAAATTGATTATAAACCAATTCAATATGGTCATAATCTCCATTGGCATAACTATCCATGATTACCTGGGCAAGTTCACTGACCGAATTAAAGGTTATATTATCATAAAAATCAACGTGATTTTGAATCACTTTGATCCCTTTTGATTTTAATCCGTCAGCAGCTTTTTTACCAATGGTAATAACGTCAACATTATTCTTTAAAGCCTGCTGCTTAAATTGTATGGTTACCAGTTCAACAGTTTTTTTTACAACATTTGAGTTAAATCCCCCACACAGCCCTCTGTTTGAAGCTATTGCGATAATCAGTATTTTGTTTGAAGTTTTGCGTGTGGCATATTTGTTTTCAACCTCAGAACTGATATTATTACTGACACTTATGAGAACTTCATTTAGCTTTTCGGCATAGGGGCGTATTTGAATTATAGCATCCTGAGCCTTACGCAATTTGGCAGCAGAAACCATCTTCATGGCACTTGTCACCTGTTGAGTACTCTTTACTGAAGCTATTCTGATCCGTATGTCTTTTAAATTAGCCATGTTCCCGATTTAACTTTCCCTTTATTTACGCGTACGTAAATGCCTTAATTATCTTATTGGTAATCAACTAGTCAATCCTTGAATAATCCTCATGGATTTATACATTTGCTTTAGCAGGCAACTGCTTTTGAGGGTTTTATTCAATCGTTTAATTTAAACCGAATAGTTTGATGAAATTTTAAGTGCTACTGCTCTAAGTACACTGGTTTCAGATTCTCCTATATTCCCATTTCTCAACGATTCAAGAACATCCTTATGCTGTTTCTCGAGTACTTCAATAAATTCAATTTCAAATTTCTGTACCAAATTACGGGAGATTCCAGAGAGTAATCCTTGCGTTCCACAGTATAGTATCGCAATCTGATTTTCCACTTTTACCGGTGAAAATTGCTTTTGTTTTAGAATTTCCAGATTACGTGTTCCTTTCTCCAGTACTACTTTCGTAGCAGGGTCCAGATCTGAACTGAATTTTGAAAATGCTTCTAATTCCCTGAATTCAGCCTGAGCAATTTTCAACGTTCCGGCAACTTTCTTCATGGACTTAATTTGGGCATTTCCTCCTACACGTGAAACAGAAATTCCGACATTGATAGCAGGCCTGATTCCCGAATTGAACAAATTGGACTCAAGGAATATTTGACCATCTGTAATTGAGATCACATTCGTCGGAATGTAAGCAGAAACGTCACCGTCCTGGGTCTCAATGATAGGAAGAGCAGTAAGTGAACCACCACCTTTTAGAAGATGTCGGATCGATTCCGGTACATCATTCATTTGTGAGGCCACAGCTATACTGGAGTTAATTTTAGCCGCTCGCTCAAGTAATCGGGAGTGAAGGTAGAACACATCACCCGGATATGCCTCGCGACCCGGTGGGCGTCGAAGAAGTAATGAAACTTCGCGGTAAGCTACCGCCTGCTTCGATAAATCGTCGTATACAATTAAGGCAGAACGACCGGTGTCTCTGAAAAATTCACCAATTGCAGCACCGGCAAAAGGGGCATAGAACTGCAGTGCAGCCGGATCGGATGATGTAGACATCACAATTACCGTATAAGGCAAGGCTCCGTGCTCCTCAAGTGTCTTTGCTATATTTGCGACCGTGGATCCTTTTTGTCCGATTGCTACATAGATGCAATAGACCGGTTCCCCTTTTTCGTAAAATTCTTTTTGATTAATTATGGTGTCAATGGCAATGGCTGTTTTTCCGGTTTGACGGTCACCAATGATTAATTCACGTTGTCCACGTCCGATAGGGATCATGGCGTCTATAGCCTTTATACCGGTCTGAAGTGGTTCTTTGACCGGTTGGCGGTAAATTACACCTGGAGCTTTTCGCTCGAAGGGAAGTTCAAAGAGCTCCCCGGTAATTGGGCCACGACCGTCAAGAGGTTCTCCTAAAGTATTGATCACTCGTCCCAGAAGCCCTTCGCCAACATTAATAGAAGCAATTTTATTTGTTCTTTTAACATTATCCCCCTCTTTGATTCGATCTGATGCTCCAAGCAATACACATCCTACGTTATCCTCTTCGAGATTTAAAACAATTCCCATTACCCCGGAGTTGAATTCAACCATTTCGTTTGCCTGAATATTGGACAAGCCATAAACTCGGGCAATTCCATCTCCAACTTGCAATACAGTTCCAATTTCGGCATATTCGGCTTCACTTTTGAAACCATCCAACTGCTTTTTCAGTATTTCGGAAACTTCAGCAGGTTTTATTCCAGCCATAATCTCTACATTTAATTATATTGTTCTTAAATATTAACTCTGACTTCCCAGAAGCTCTCGTTTTATTTTTTTTATTTTTGATGCTACACTTGCATCAATTTGTTGATCTCCAACCTGCAAAACAAAACCACCGATTATATTCTCATCCGTTAAACAGGTTAAGTCCACTTCTGATTTGAAATATTCACGGATAAAGTTTGTAAATTGATCCGTTAAAGCCTGATTTATTGGAACGGCACTGGTAAGTTGGGCTTTTTTATAACCTGCCTCTTTGCGACAAAGATCCAAAAATATCCTGGTTGCACTTTTCAGATAACGCTCCCGATTGTTAGAAAGTAAAAGCATTAAGAATGAAAAGGTTACCGGATTGATCTGCTCATAAAAAACCGCTTTAAAAAAAGAAGCTTTGATACTGGTTTTAATTACAGGGCTTTGAAGCACATTGTTAAACCTGGGTTCAGTTTCAATGAAATTAAAAATCATCTCCATATCTAACCTTACCGATTCTGTAAGCTGCTTCTCCCTAACTGAAGCCAATAAAGCCTTGGCATATCTGACCGAAATTTTCCCCTCGTCCATTTAAAGTCTATTAATTGAAATTGATCTGATCAATTGAGTCTTGAATCAGCTCTTTTTGCCGGCTATTGTCCTTCAATTTCTCGCGGAGAATTTTTTCAGCTATTTCAACCGAAAAAGTGGCTATAAGGTTTTTAATTTCACTTACAGCTGCACTGCGTTCTCTTTCAATTACGGCCCTGGCCTGCTCCATGACTTTATTGGCCTCGATCGATGCCTCGTTGCGGGCATCATTGATTATCGAAGTCTTTAATTCACGAGCCTCTTTTACGATTGTTTCACGCTCTAATATTGCACTCTTTAAAATTTGTTCATTTCCGGCTTGAAGCGTGAGCATCTCTTCTTTTGCATTTTCTGCAGATTTTAGAGCGTCCTCGATTGACTTTTCACGCTCTGCAAGTGCCTGAAGAATTGGGCCCCACGCAAATCTTTTTAGAATGTACAACAAAATCGAAAATGAAATCAGCATCCAAAAGAAAAGGCCGAATTCGGGCATTACTAATCCCATAATGAATTTATTTTATGAATAAATTAGTGTCATTGAATATTTTTTGAAACTTTTGAAAGTTTCAAAATTAAACGAACATGATTAAGAAACAGATTACAATCGCAAAAAATACTACGCCTTCAATAAGAGCAGCTGCGACGATCATGGTTGAACGAATATCTACAACGGCTTCAGGTTGACGCGCTATTGCCTCTACCGCAGAACCTCCGATACGACCAATTCCAATTCCTGCTCCAATTGCAGCTAATCCTGCTCCGATTCCTGCACCCATTTTTGCGATTGCTGTATTAGCAGCTACTTGTAATACTACAGATAATAATAACATACCTATTTATTTAATTAATTAATTAATTGTTTTTATTGCACTTTTATATACTAAATAATTCAAATTTTTCCGGTTAAATTTATTCGTGAGCAGGATGCTTTTCAAGAGCTAATCCAAAATAGAGCGCTGATAACAAGGTGAATACATATGCCTGTATAAATGCAACCAGCAATTCAAGTAACCCCATAAATACGGTAAATGTAATCGAGAGAATGGAGATGCCATATCCCGAGATCACGCTTTTTTCGGCAAAGATAAAGATCAAACTGTAGAATCCCAAAGCTACAATATGTCCTGCTGTCATATTGGCAAATAAACGGACAGTGAGGACAAAAGGTTTAATAAATACACTTATTATTTCAACAATGGGCATTAAAGGGATTGGAATCTTTAACCACAATGGTATACCAGGGGCATTGATAAGATGAACCCAATAATCACGTGATCCGCTGTAACATGTTATTGCAAAGGTGAATAAAGCCAAAACTATTGTAACCGAAATGTCACCTGTAACATTAGCCCCTCCCGGAAAAATAGGTATTAACCCCATTACATTATTCACAAAAATAAAAAAGAATATCGTGAGTAAAAAGGGAACATATTTTTTATATTTCTCTTTGCCAATTGATGGTATCGCTATATCTTCACAAATGAATATAACAATAGGTTCAATCCAACTTTGTATCCCTTTAGGTGCTCGTGCAAAATTTGCACTGTATTTTTTGGCAACTGATAGAAATACAATTAAGATTATTAAGATACTTACCAACAGTGAAGTGACATTTTTAGTTATGGAAAAATCCCACGGTCTGACTTCTGAACCATCAGTCATCACTTCAACAAGTTTGCGCTGGTATTTCCCTTCTTGGGCAATTTTAAATCCCTGATAGCTATGGGTCCCATGATGTAATTCTCCGGACATAAAACAATGAAAACCAGAGGACTCGCTGTAAATTATAACCGGCAATGGAATAGATAAATGAGTCTCACCTATCGTAAAGATATGCCACTCATAACTATCTTTGATATGACTGAAAATGAGATCTCCGGTATTGAATTTTTTGACAGTTGAAGACGCGGATTCTTCATGCTCCTGATTCGCTAATAGCGGGCTTTGTGTGACTGCTAAGACACAAAAAAACAACAGTAAAGATTTTATATATTTTTTCATTACACCTATTTGTGGCGCAAAAGTATGCTATTTTGTGAGATATTCAAAATCAATTTAAGATATTTTTTTTACAAATCGAAGTATCACAGTTATCTCAAAAATTGTGAAAATAACATATAAAATCATGAAGTTTATTAGAAAGGCTGCAGCCTGTGAGTTGTCAAACCAAAGGTAAAGAAACATGAAAAACATGTATGTTAACAACTTGAGTGTTATAGATCCTATAAATCCGTTTGTGAAATTTTTATCCGATTTTTCTGTTGACTTAATGATTAAAAGATGTCCTATCGCGGTTACAAACGTTACCACAACAAGTTGATAGGTAAATGCATCAAAATGAACAAGAAATAAAGCAGTGGAGTAAATGGCTTTGGCAATAATAAAAATTAGTATTGCAAATAAGCTGATTTTCAATATAAATTTGTAAGATTCAGTAGACATATTTTGTAATTTTGATTTTGTTATATTCTGATTTATTAAAATTGACATAAGTTTTATCCGGGCTTTTTTTTAATCAATTTCCTAAACATATAGATAATGGATGTTAAAGTCATCACCAGGCAAAAGATGATCATAAAGAGGGGAGACTTTAATTTTAGCCAATTATCAACCAACATTCCCGCTAAAACTCCAGCCGCAACCATTAGGAGCATCTGCAATATTAAATTGGTGTATTGGGCATACTCTCTCAAGAAATTAAAATTAGTGTTTTTTTTGTAAATCATCTTTCGCTTAACTTTGAATTTTAATGAATTACAGACAGAATTTTAAATTTCCCATAGAATTCATTAAAAATTCCACATTGATATACTTCCCTTTAAAAGAGGTATACGTAAGGTTTGGACCATGATGATTTCAAATTTACTCCACACATTGTTTGGATTAGATTATGGACAAAGATACCTATGTTTAAAGAGATATTTAAATCCGAAATCTAATTTAATGTGATTTTAAATAAGCAGGGAACGATAATTGGCAATTTTTAAGATTAGCCCGACTATCTCGTTTTGCCCTATTCTGGCGCAATTAAATTCAGCATCATATAAAAATCGGGGTTGATTTTTATCGAGGTAGTATTCTTTGAATTTTGTGCGTTGTTTGTCAACCTGAATAACTAGTTTTTCAGCTTCTGCTTCGGTAATATTACTTCTTAGGCACATCGCCTTTATCTTCCACTCCATTGGTGCAAATAATCTCACATGCAGGGACCTGGGTATTCCCTGAGATAAAACTTCGCTCCCTCTACCAATAATAATAGCCCTTCCACGGATTGCCAGGTTTCGTACAACCTCCTCAATCATCTTTCGTGCCTTTGTATTGGTTACGTAATATTTATCGGTGAAAGAGTAGACGATTTCATCCATGAAATTTTTATCCGCTCCATCCACTATCCTTTTAAAATCATCCTGTTGCATTTTTAATTCATCCGAAGCTAATTTAAGTATTTCTTTATTAACCCATCTCCACTTTAATTCCGGATCTGTTATTCGCTGATTAATTTGTGAGTTTAAATTGTCTGCCAATAGACTGGCAGAACATCCACATTCGCGTGAAATAGTTATTACCGGACCGGGTTCTGATATTTTCCTGGTCGCATGCATGATGCGCTCATTCATGTACTTTAGCAGAAGATTATCCATGGCTGATTAGTTTTGATATCTACATGCAAGTTACTAAAAACAATAGTGATTTGTATGGCTTTAAAGAAATAATTTACAATATAATCAATCCGGATACCTCCCCTGAATTTGCCGTTTAATCATCCATTCGGGATATTCGGAAGGAAGCTCACTGATTTGATTTAACTGGCTTATTTCATAATCACTAAGACTTAATCCTGTGGCAGAAAGATTGTCATTTAATTGCACCTGATTTTTAGCTCCGATGATTACACTGGTTATTCCCGGTTGTTTTAAAACCCATGCTAATGCGACCTGGGCTGCTGTAACATTATGTTGGTTGCCAATTGAAATTAATAAATCAATTATGTCGTAAGCTTTATTTTTGTTTATTGGTGGAAAGTCGAAAGTATCCCTTCGGCTATCACCTGCAATCTCGTTCGTCCGGGTAAATTTGCCGGACAGGAAGCCACCGGCCAGGGGGCTCCATGGCATAATGGAAATTCCTTCACTCATCGCCATAGGTGCAATTTCCCGTTCCAGTTCGCGCCCTGCAATAGAATAGTAATTCTGAGTGGCAACAAATTTTTCATAACCCATTTTATCTGCATAGCCATTGGCTTTCATCATTTGCCAGGCTGAATGATTACTAACCCCGATATAGCGCACTTTTCCTGAGCGCACTACATCCTCAAGCCCTCTCATGGTCTCCTCGATGGGGGTAATCGGGTCGACACCATGGATGTATAACAGATCGATATGTGACATGTTTAGGCGCTCGAGGCTGTCATTTACAGAATCGGTGATATGGAGCCTGGATAATCCGACCTGGTTGGCATGAGGCCCCATCCGGCTACGAACCTTGGTGGCAATGACTAATGACTGTCTGGATAGGCCTAAATCTTTTACCGCTTTTCCCAGAATGGTCTCAGATAATCCTTCTGAATATACATTCGCAGTATCAATAAAATTGATGCCGGCATCAACCGATGTTTTAACTATTTGGTTTGCATCATCTTGCGAAACCTCGCCAATGGGTATCCAATATCCCCTGCCTCCAAAGGTCATTGTACCAAGACACAATTCTGAAACTAAAACCCCTGTTTTTCCCAATTGATTATATTTCATAACACGATATTTTTTGTTTTATTAATTTGAAATTGCAATACGAACCTTTTTATTCTTTACTTTTTCTTCCCTGATTAAGGCTACAGTCTGACGAGCCTTAGAGCGGTTAATAGCAACAAAGGATGTGTTGTCCAATATCGTGATTAATCCGATATCTTCCTTCTCCAGATCCCCTTTTTGGATCAGAAATCCTACAATATCAGTTTTGCTGATCTTATCTTTTTTTCCTGCACCAATATATAAGGTTATCCAGAAGGGGGGATCAGGTAATTTGACCACTTCAGGCATGACCACGAATTGAGGTGTATCGGTTATAAATTGCGGAGCATTCTCTTTATCCGCCAGCACAAGCCAGGCTGTTCCTGCAGCATTCATCCTTGCAGTTCGTCCATTTCTGTGTATAAAAACCTCTTCTGAGTTTGCCGCCTGATAGTGTATAATATTTTTTATTTCAGGAATATCTAATCCCCGTGATGCAAGATCAGTAGTGACCAGGATCTGGTGACTTCCATTTCTGAATTTGAGCAATGCGCGCTCTCTTTCGTCCTGTTCAAGGCCGCCATGAAAGGTGTCATGTGCAACACCATCAGCTGCCAATAATTCATCAATTCGGTCTACTGCTTCCCTGTGATTGCAGAAGACCAGGGTGGGTTCATTTCCCAGTGTGCAAATTAACCGAATCAGGGTATCCAGCTTATCCTTTTCCTTAGCCCTTACTGCTTTAAGTAGGATGTTGGGACGATTCTCTTCAGAAAGAAAATTCAGTGTAACCGGATCTTTTATTCCCGAAAACTCCGGAATTTCAATCGCCTTCGTGGCAGAGGTTAGGATCCGTTTTTTTATTTTAGGTAATCTGTTAATAATAAATCTCATATCGTCACTGAAACCCATTTCAAGCGATTTGTCGAATTCGTCCAGTACCAATAAGTGAATCTGTTCAGGATTAAAGCTTTCCCTACGTATATGGTCTGCAATTCGACCCGGAGTACCAATTAATACTACAGGTGGTTCTGTAAAGTTATTCCGTTCTGTTTTAAACGGGTGCCCCCCATAACAACAATTTACCTTAAATCCGCTTCCCATCTGTTTAAAAACCACCTCAATCTGCAACGCTAATTCACGCGATGGTGCAAGAATAAGAGCTTGTGTGCCAATGGTTTTATTGTCAAGATGATGTAGTAAGGGCAATAGGAAGGCCAACGTTTTTCCCGAGCCCGTTGGAGCCAGAAGTACAATATTGTCAGCTTTCAGATCGTTGCTTATCATGGCCTTTTGAATCGTATTTAACGATTCAAATTTTAGATTTTCGATGGTTTGAGTGGTAATTTCTTCTTTTCTTTTCATGCTGCAAAGATAATCTATTCGTGATTAATCGATGGGCTTCTTTCTGGCAACTTATTAAGTTCAAAATATCGATTAATTTTACTGGAGGGAATTTTTTCGACCGATGTGTGTATTAAGATTTTTATTAATTTTATAAATTCAAAATTAAGGTTGCATTATTGCCTTAAATTACCAAATTCAACCAACCCATAGGTTATGGAATACAAAAATGGAATCTTCCGATGCAATTTTGTCGGAACTGCTGCTGCCGGAGCTGCAGCATTATCGGTTGTCCCGGCTTTGGCCATGGCTTCTGTAGCTAAAATCTCAGAATTAAGATTAGGATATATCGGAGTAGGTCTTCAAAGCCACCGTTTGATACAAAATCTGAATACTGCATACCAGCTTCAGCCATCCTTGAAATGGGGTCCGGGCAAAGAGCATTTCATTGGTGATGATTATCCCAACCTGATGCTTACCCGCGGAAGAAAACGGTTTTTCTCGATTTGCAACCATTTTATCGGATAAATTTTGTTGTTTTAAAACTGTAATATTTTTTTAATTTTTGTATTTTTCACCTAAATTGATGAGCTATGGAAAAAATTAGTCGTCGAAAGTTTATTTTTAATGGGGCTGTCGGACTGACCGGTTATACCGCACTCGTGGCTACGGGTATCACAGGTATGGGATTTTCCCCTGCAAATGCTGTTGTTGATAAGGTTAAACTTGGGAATTCCGGTCTCACTGTCTCAAGAGTGGCTATGGGTACGGGTTCGATCGGAGGGAATCACCAATCAAACCAGACCCGTCTTGGGCTTTCCAATTTTGTTAAAATGGCGCATCATGCCTATGATCGCGGCATTCATTTCTTTGATACTGCAGATACTTATGGCTCATATCCATTTATTAAAGAGGTATTTAAGGAGGTTCCAAGGGAGAAGGTTGCCCTGCTCGGAAAGATGTGGACTTATAACGACGCGGCAACCAGTGAGCCTGTAGATAAAGCGCTTGACCGCTTTCGGATGGAAGCTGGAAGTGATTATTTTGATATTATGCTGCTTCATTGCATGACTAATGGAAACTGGAAAGAGGAGAAGAAACGATACATGGAATATTTCTCATTAGCAAAGCAGAAAGGGATTATAAAGGCTGTTGGCTTGTCATGTCATAATTATGAAGCGTTAAAAATGGCAGCCGATGATCCGTGGGTGGATGTTATTTTGGCGCGCATCAATCCGTTTCAGTCTCATATGGATGGTACACCCGATCAGATCAATGCAATTTTGGATCGTGCCCGTGCGAACGGGAAGGGGATTGTAGGTATGAAAATTTTTGGTAACGGAGATAAAATCAAGGAAACTGAGCGGGAGGAATCGATCACCTTCGCGCTTAAGAAAACAAGTATTCATAGTATGACCCTGGGGATGGAAAGTATAGCTCAGGTAGATGATGCCGTAGATCGTGTTATGCGCATCGTAAAATCGTAGAGACCGGTTAAAACCACTCTCCATGTCATTTTGAAATTCTGATAATTAAAATTGTATGTCATTTTTAAAATTAAATCGTCGCGATTTTCTCGTTAAAGGAGCAGCAGGAATTGCTGTGGCATCGGCTATTCCTGTATTATTCCCGCAACCTGCTTCAGGTGTGACAAAGTTGGAAACAGTCGATACCGTTTCCCTTGGACAGACCGGGCTTAACGTTTCACGCATTGCCTTAGGAACCGGCACTCGCGGGTGGAAGCGGGAATCAGACCAGACCAGGATTGGCATGAGAAAATTTGTTGAATTATCACAGTATTGTTTTGATAAGGGAATCCGGTTTTTTGATGCAGCTGACATGTATGGTTCCCACACTTATATTGGTGAAGCGCTAAAAGTACTTCCCCGTGAAAAGGTTACTGTGTTAACCAAAATTATGACCTATACCCGTGAAGGATGGTATGAGGCTGAGCCGTTTGATCTCTGTTTTGACCGGTTCAGAAAAGAGCTTAATACCGATTATGTCGATATTTTTTTGATGCATTGCATGGAGAACGGGCAATGGCCGGAAGCCAACAAGGCTTACATGGAGGCGATGTCAAAGGCGAAACAACAAGGTTTGATTAAAGCTTTAGGAGTTTCCTGTCACAGTTTTGAAGCAATGGTTGAAGCTGCATCTAACCCTTGGGTGGATGTGCTTTTGGCACGGATAAATCCCAATAGTATCCGCATGGATGGCACCCCCGAAAAGGTGATGCAGGTTCTCGAAACTGCCCGTAAAAACGGTAAAGGGGTGATCGGAATGAAAATTTTCGGATGCGGCGACCTTGTAAAGGAAGATGAACGGGAGAACTCGCTCAATTATGCGATCAAAAGTGGTAATGTACATTGCATGACACTGGGCATGGACAACAAGGATCATGTCGATGATAATGTGAGCAGGGTAATGCGTATTGCCAGAGGTTAATTAGCTAACGCTGCATATTTAAAGTAATAATAAATAGTTTTTGAATCGATGGTGTCCGGTGAAAAATCAAAGATACTTTGCTACACTACCAATGACATACTTGTGAACATCTGCCAGAGATAGGAGATTGCTTCGTCACTCCTTCGTCGTTCCTTGCAATGACAGCGTTCTTTGGTTGTAGTAAGGGGGTTGGGGGAGCAGGCGGCTCACCGCCTGCTCCCCCAACCCCCTTACTTATAAAAATGGCTGAAATGTCATTGCGAGGCACACCAAAATGATCTTTCAGTATTATATTATACCCTTTAGTGCCGAAGCAATCTACCTTAATTTATAGTTTATCCATGGTTTTATACTCACATTGTGCGAAATTTTTTTGGATGCATCCTCAGAATGACAGCAAGTTATGACCCTCTTCCCCTTATTTAAGTATTAAACTTTCCTAATCCTAATCTGCTAGTCGATTACTGAATCGCTGCCAGCCTCTGTTCCAGAAGCTGGTTGAGCAGCTAGCATCACTTGGTTTCATTAAGACAATTTAGTTCAGAAATACGCCGGTCTCTCCCGGTATAAATATGCCACTTGCCAGTTGCCAGTTTCAAGTTGCCAGCCGCCAGTTCCCAGTAACAATAAGATTTCCTTTAACCTTATTTATTTTTATCAACCTTCGTAGGCAAAAAAAAAGGCATTGCAGAAAAATCTACAATGCCTGTTCTGTTTATTAAGTTTAAGAACGTATATTTTGAGTTCGGATTATCTCAGTGAAAAAGACACAAAAATAGTTCAAACGGCAACTGCATGATCATCAAGCAGCAAATCTGCGTTCAACCTGCTTAATAACTAGCCCTACGGCTTCCACCTCTGTCACCACCGCCGGCACTGCTGCCACCACGATTGAAACCGCCACGGTCACCACCACGGTCACCACCACGATCACCACCGCCTGCACCGCCACCACGGTTGTAGCCACCGCCACCGCCGCCTGCGCCACGATTGAAACCACCGCCGCCGCCACTGCCGCCACGGTTGAAACCGCCACCGCCGCCGCCTGGACGTCTTGTACCATCTTTAGGTTTTTCGATTGATTCGTTCACAACGATTGTGCGACCATCAACTTCAGCCCCATTAAGTTCTTCAATAGCCTTTTTGGCCTCTTCGTCATTCGGCATTTCAATAAAACCGAATCCTTTGCTCCTTCCGGAAAATTTGTCTGTGATGATTCTTGCTGAAGCTACTTCGCCGTACTCTTCAAAAAATCCTTTTAATTCTGCCTCTTCTAAGCTAAATGGCAGGCTTCCTACGAAAATGTTCATAATTACAGTAACTAAAATTAATGGTAAATAATCCTGTGTAAAAATAGTGATTATTAGTTGTAAAAAACAAATCTGAACTTTATTTTAGAATAATTTTAAATAACAGAATATCAAAAGATTAATATGGCTCCTTTAGCGCAAAATAACCCAAATCAAGTATAATCTCCTCCTGGCTGGTCGGATATTCAGTAAATTGAAAGTCAGATTAATGCGTTTTATGCAACATTTTAAGGTATTTATTTGTATTGAATTTTCGTCTTGGAGCAAAAGTTTTTTTCATGTAAGTTTGTGATCTTAAAATTGAGATAGAAATGTTTGAAAATCTAACGGATAAGCTTGAGAAATCGTTCAAGCTGCTTAAGGGGCAAGGAAAGATTACTGAAATTAATGTTGCCGAAACGTTAAAAGAGGTCCGCAGGGCGTTGCTTGATGCGGATGTGAATTATAAAATCGCCAAAGATTTTACGGCTAAAGTGAAAGAGAAGGCCCTTGGCCAGGAGGTACTCAAGGCTCTTAACCCCGGACAGGTGATGGTTAAGATTGTTCACGATGAGCTGATCGAGCTAATGGGTGGTCAGACGATCGATGTAAACCTCAAGGGAAGCCCGGCCGTTATTTTGATGGCAGGTCTTCAGGGGTCGGGAAAGACAACCTTTTCGGGAAAACTGGCAAACCGCTTAAAAACAAAGTTTGGTAAACGTCCTTTACTTGTTGCCTGTGATGTCTACCGTCCGGCAGCTATTGAACAATTAAAGATTGTTGGAGCAGCAATTGATGTTGCAGTATATACCGAAGAAGGAAGTAAAGATCCGGTTCGCATTGCAAAGGAGGCGATTAAATTTGCTAAATTGCATGGCAATGACGTGGTCATTATTGATACGGCGGGTCGTTTGGCAATCGATGAACAGATGATGAAGGAGATTGAGGCGATCAAATCTGCGGTTAATCCGGGAGAAACGCTCTTTGTTGTCGATTCAATGACAGGTCAGGACGCTGTAAACACCGCTAAGGAATTTAACGACCGGCTAAATTTTGATGGTGTGGTTCTCACAAAACTTGATGGTGACACCCGTGGCGGAGCTGCTTTGTCGATCCGTTCTGTCGTTACAAAGCCAATCAAATTTGTAGGTACGGGTGAGAAAATGGATGCTATTGACGCCTTTTATCCAAACCGTATGGCCGACCGTATTCTTGGAATGGGGGATATTGTTTCACTTGTGGAACGGGCTCACGAACAATTTGATGAGGAAGAGGCGCGTAAACTGCAGAAGAGGCTTGCTAAGGATCAGTTCAATTTCGACGATTTTCTGAAACAGATTCAACAAATCAAGAAAATGGGTAATCTTAAAGATCTTGCAAGTATGATCCCTGGCATGGGCAAGGCAATGAAAGATATCGATATTGAAGATGATGCATTTAAACATATTGAAGCAATCATTCATTCGATGACCAAAAAAGAGCGTGCCGATGCAAGTATTATCGATGGATCACGTCGTAAACGAATCTCAAACGGTTCAGGGACCTCTATTCAGGAGGTTAACCGCCTTTTAAAACAGTTTGGAGATACCCGTAAAATGATGAAGATGGTTTCGCAGGGTGGAAACATGCGAAATGCGTTAACACAGGCCAAAGGGCGTCGGTAACTACTGACTGACACTATTTTACACTTTGATTTCCTATTTTTTATCTATTGATTTAACTTAGATCCGATGATTCTTATTGACGGAAAAAAAACATCCGAAATCTTACAGGCAGAGATTGCCGCGGAAGTTATACTTATTAAAAACAAGGGAGGGAAAACTCCTCATCTGGCTGCGGTTTTAGTCGGGCATGATGGCGGAAGTGAAACTTATGTGGCTGCTAAAGTAAAAGCGTGTGACCGGGTGGGATTTAAATCAACATTAATCCGGTTTGAAGATAATATTACCGAGCAGGAACTTTTAAATTGCATTGATCAATTAAATGAGGATGCTGATCTGGATGGATTTATTGTTCAACTCCCGTTGCCAAAACATATCTCCGAAGAGAAGATCGTGGAAGCTATCAATCCACGTAAAGATGTGGATGGATTTCACCCCGTAAATGTTGGACGCATGGTGGCAGGGATGCCGGCTTTTATCTCTGCTACCCCTTTTGGAATTATGGAATTGATTAAGCGATATGAGATTGCAACTTCCGGAAAAAATTGTGTTGTAATTGGACGAAGTAATATCGTAGGCCGACCGATGAGTATTTTACTCTCTCAAAAAGGTATTGATTGCACGGTTACCCTTTGTCATAGCAGAACCAAAAATCTAAAAGCAATATGCGCAGAGGCCGATATTATTGTAGCTGCGCTGGGTATGGCTGAATTTTTGACCGCCGATATGGTTAAAGAGGGTGCTGTTGTTATCGATGTTGGAATCACACGGGTTAAATCGGACAAGACAAAATCGGGATGGAAACTTTTGGGAGACGTAAAGTTTGATGAAGTGGCTCCAAAATGTTCCTATATTACACCCGTCCCTGGTGGCGTAGGTCCTATGACCATCGCATCATTACTCTATAATACCCTTCTCTCATCAAAAAAAGAGATTTATAAATAGCTGCTAATTTTAACTTGTAAATCCAGGGCTGTCAATGACAGCTCTTTTTTTTGATCGTTTTTTAATTTTCAAATGGCATTTATGCAACAAAGTTATTGAAAACGTGTTAAATTTATAGTGTTCAGATATTCGATAGATTAAAAAAAAACAGGTATGAAAAAAAATCAATTCTCTGTAAATTGGATGAGTTTAATGTTCATCATTTTATCCGTGATAATTTTTGTGAGTTGTGCGACTGTCCCTTTGACCGGACGGCGACAGTTAAGCCTTGTTCCTGAATCTGAGGTTATCTCCCTAAGTCTTACAGAATATGATAAGTTTATTAAGTCCAATAAATTGTCAACAGATAAAAATAAGTTGGCAATGGTTAAGCGTGTTGGCGAACGGATTGCAAAGTCGGTTGAAACCTATATGACACAGGCAGGGCTACTTCAAAATCTGGACGGGTACAAATGGGAATTTAATCTGGTGGAAGATCAGACGGTGAATGCATGGTGTATGTCGGGTGGTAAAGTTGTTGTTTATACGGGATTATTGCCCCTGACAATGACTGAAAACGGGCTTGCCACAGTCCTTGGCCACGAAATATCGCATGCTGTTGCACGTCATGGAAGTGAGCGGATGAGCAGTCAGATGCTGCTCCAGTTAGGGAGTACGGCGCTCTCTTCGGCAATGGCTTCGAAACCGGCTGAAACCAGAAATATAGTGTAAGCATTCGGCCTTGGACATATTGCCGGGTAATTTTCAGCCCTTTACCTTTGGTGAAAAACCAACATGATGAAAGAGCGAAGAACATTAGAATGGGCATTAGCCC
>CANJNY010000094.1 GCA_947475715.1 Prolixibacteraceae bacterium | reverse complement strand
GAAGAGTGTAAACGCAGGGATACCAAGGGGCATTACATGCAGGCACAAACCGGTGTAATCAACGATTTTACCGGGGTAGGATCACCTTTCGAGGAACCTGTCGGTGAACATCATATTCTGAATACCAAGGATCTGAATATTGAAGATGCGGTGAAAAAATGCCTCGGTTTTATTTTGCCTTAAGAGGTGTTTTCGGGTTCACCGGAATGCTCAATAGCTATTCTGTTTTTCTAAAACCTTATTTCCTGTTTTTTACCTTAATACCAGATATAACAATTCCAGACAACCTTATTACCTTATTTCTGTTTGATTTATTTAACTCCCTTTCACGGTCAACCCAAGCTCCATCCCTTTTGCCAACATATATTGATATGCCTCATCGTAATTATTGTGGATCTCCCCTTCGAGAATTGCCTCTTTAATCGCTGACTTGATAATCCCAATCTCACGACATGGGGTTAGCCCGAAAGTCTCCATAATCAATTCTCCTGTTACTGGTGGTTGAAAATTCCGCAGGGCATCACGTCCCTCAATATCTTTTAATTTTTGGCGAACGATCTGAAAGTTGGCCATGTATTTGATCACCTTATCGGGATTTTTAGAGGTGATATCTGCCTCACAAAGGGTCATCAGATCGTCGATGTCATCCCCGGCATCAAATAACAGGCGGCGGACTGCGGAATCGGTTACTTCCTCTTCAGACAGGACGATGGGGCGCATATGAAGCGAGACCATCTTCTGAACATATTTGCATTTTTCATTCAACGGGAGTTTTAGCCGGTCGAACATGCGTGGGACCATTTTCTCCCCCACGAAGTTATGGGCATGAAAGGTCCAACCCAGTTTTGGATCAAACCGTTTGGTGACCGGTTTTGCAATATCATGAAGTAACGCCGACCAACGCAGCCAGAGGTTATCGGTGTTTTTACAAATCCGGTCGAGCACCTCAAGGGTATGATAGAAATTATCTTTATGGCTGATTCCGTTTACCGTTTCACGACCCTTTAATTTCTGAACTTCAGGTAAAATAATAGCCAGCAAGCCGGTTTTTTCGAGCAGTTTAAATCCAATGGAAGGTTTTGGTGAGAGCATGATTTTATTGAGCTCGTCCGAGATCCGCTCTTTGGAAACAATCTCAATCCGTTTGCATTGTGCTTCAATTGCTTCAAGGGTTTTCTCCTCGATGATAAAATCGAGTTGTGATGCAAAGCGGATTGCCCGCATCATTCGCAGCGGATCGTCAGAGAAAGTGATCTCCGGGGCGAGGGGCGTCCTCAGAATCTTTTTTTCCAGGTCCAGAACCCCATTGAACGGATCAAGTAAATCGCCGAACCGATTAATATTTAGCGATATTGCCAAAGCATTGATTGTGAAATCGCGCCGGTTCTGATCGTCTTCAAGGGTTCCGTCTTCAACGATGGGTTTGCGGCTTTCCGAACGATACGACTCCCGGCGTGCACCCACGAACTCAAAGTCGATGTTGCCATACTTGAACATAGCGGTACCAAAATTGTGGAAAACGCTTACCTTGAGTCCCGGACGTAATGATGCAGCCACTTTGGTTGCCAGATTAATACCACTCCCCACAGTCACCACATCAACATCAAACACCTCTTTTTTACGGTTAAGCAGGATATCCCGGACGAAGCCGCCCACTACATAGGTTTCAACACCCATCAGGTCCGATACCTCTCCGATCTCTCTGAATACCGGATGGGTTATATATTCTTTTAAATTCTGCACAAAATTGTTTTAATCATTGCTATTGGATGCAAAGTTAAGGATTTAACTCTGGATTTCACGTTTAAAGTGAGACCCACCAAAAGTGAGGGGCTGACTGAACTTATTTCTTTTGGGGAGACTATTTTTAAAGTCAGGCCCTCACTCACTGATAACACTGATTTTTTTATTAAAACCGACTAAAGGCTAATCCGGTATTTTTTTATAGCTTATTTGAAATGGCAGGAATGGGATCCGGTATCTACCAGGGTAATTGTTTTGTGATCTTCGTTTTTGATCCAAAGTAATAACCAGTCAGCTTTAATATGGCATTCCCATATCCCCTGGAGCTTTCCTTACAAGATATGCGGACGGAAACGCTCCCTGTTTCCTTTAAATCGTTTACAAGTTCTTCCAATAAATAAAGATCGAGTCCTGTTTTAGTACACCTGACAACGTCTTTTTCAAACTTGTTGGTGTAAATTATCCTAAACATTTCCCTTCTGACGAAACTTATTGAAGAATTCTTTTCTATCCTTACACTCCTTTGTGTTGCCAGATTTAACCTCCTCAATTGCTTCCAATAACGATGCTGTTGGCTCTTTTTCGATCTCGATAAAACCTTCTCCCTCGAATTTTCGAAGAAATTCCATGAGGCTTTTCCCTTTAATTGTCCGTTCGTTTATTGTAATTGTAGCCATATCCCTAAATTTTAAAACAAAGGTAATTTGTATTGTTACATGAAATAACTATTCAGATCAGAATTTAAAACCTTAAGCTCTATAACTGAGTTAAATAAATGAACACCGATGACACAGATGTTACGGATGAACACTGATTTTTGGCAATCGGTGAAAATCAGTTCGATCCGTGTCATCTGTGTTCAAAAAGTCCCGAACCTAATTTAATTGTAAAGCGATTAAATAATCTCTGTCGAATTATGGCGTTGTAGATCCCTTATCATTCCTCTTAAAGTTTCTCCGCCACACGCTCCAGCTTCATCCCCCTTGAACCTTTGATCAGGAACAGATATCCTTTGGGATTCATATCTTCCAGATAATTGATTAGCAATTCATTATTTTCGAACGTGCGGATATCTGATTTAACCTTGCATCGCGAAAATTCACGACCGGTGAGTAAAATCATGGAGAGATCCATCGCGGCCAGTTTATCCGCTATTTTCTGATGCTCTTCGAGGGACGATTGACCTAATTCGAACATATCGCCTAAGATAACCGCTTTCTGTGGAGCGTCAAATGTCTGGAAATTGTCAAGTGCCGCCTCCATGCTCGAAGGGTTGGCATTGTAGGCATCCATGAGGACCTGATTATTGCCGGTCTGAATAAACTGTGAACGGTTGTTTGAAGGGACGTAGGATTCGAGTGCATTACTGATCTCAAGGGGATCAATTTTGAAATAAGTTCCGATACAAACTGCGGCCATTGCATTTTCGAGATTATATCCGCCAGCCAGGTTGGTTTTAATATACAGCCACCCTTTGGGAAATTTAGCCTTAAAAACAAGAACCGGTGAGCTGTTAATTACCTCCCCTTCAATTCCGGATCCTTCACGGCCGGTCCTGTAGCCGATTGTCTCTGTATCTTCAGCCATCTCTGCCAAATGGGTATTACTCATGTTTCTGAATATCTTGCCGCCCCTTTCATGTATAAAACGGTAAAGTTCCCCTTTGGTTTTTTTGACCCCTTCAAAGGAGCCGAATCCTTCGAGATGTGCTTTCCCCACATTGGTTATTAATCCGAAGTCAGGAAGGGCGATGTTGCACAGTTCAGCGATTTCACCGGGATGGTTGGCACCCATTTCGACAACACCTATTTCTGTTGTTTCATCCATTGAAAGCAATGTAAGTGGCACACCGATATGATTATTCAGATTCCCTTTTGTGGCACAGACTCTGAATTTCTTTGACAAGACGGCTGTTGTTAACTCCTTTGTGGTGGTCTTTCCATTGGTGCCTGTTATGGAAATAATTGGAATACCTAACTCAAGACGGTGGTAGGTTGCTAATTGCTGCAATGCGGAAAGAACATTATTAACAAGAATAAAGCGGTCGCTTATTTTATATTCAGCTTCATCAATTACAGCGTATGCAGCTCCGTTATCTAATGCATAACTGCCATAGCGGTTTCCATTAAAGTTTTCACCCTTCAGTGCAAAAAACAGGGCATCTTGGGGGACATTTCGGCTATCGGTGGATATTACCGGATACTTTTTAAAGAGCTTGTAGATTTCTTCGATAGACATGGCTCTGTGTTTAAATTAAAAAACCCCATTTGAAGATGAGGTTTTTTAGATATTTTCAGTTGTTTATTCTTACTTTGATTTTGCGTTTGAATCTCCGAGATGAGTCATTGCACAGCGGAACCCAATGTCATTGGTTGATTTCCCTTCATCCATATAACGACGTGCTCCAGGACTAAGCCAATATGACCGGTCTTTCCAACTTCCACCCTTGTAAACACGGGTATGATCGGAAATTCTGGAAATGAAATTGCCTGCTCCTACGGAATACATTTGAGTGGAAGTGGATCCATCAACATTATTCTTCCAATCGTCAGTTTCAGCAATAATGGACTGTGCGTCTCCATCTTTGTAGTTTGTAAAATTAGCTACGGTATCTCTGACTAGTTCACCGTATTTATTTTTTATTAAACTACCATCAGACCCTTTACGGAAATTCGTATA
Source organism: Prolixibacteraceae bacterium (assembly GCA_947475715.1). GTDB lineage: Bacteria > Bacteroidota > Bacteroidia > Bacteroidales > Prolixibacteraceae > JAAFHB01. The sequence goes on along the minus strand of CANJNY010000094.1, from coordinate 16,087 downwards.
AACATTTCCCCGTAAAGGTTGAAATTCATCAACTGCACCAAATGAACCAGGGCGATAAACGTCCTGAACCCATTCATTTACGTTTCCGGCCATGCAGTATAAGTTGTAATCATTAGGTTGAAAAGAGTGCACGGGAGCTGTAATCTCGTATCCATCGTTGAGGTAACCTGCGACACCCATGTAATCTCCACGACCTCTTACATTATTGGAGAGCATTTCGCCTTTATGTTTTTTGGTTGAATTTCTGATTTGATTTCCATTCCACGGATAAATCCTGCGCTCAAGAACAACTTCTTCCTCTGTGTTTCCTGCTAATCCAAGGGCGGCATATTCCCATTCGGCCTCGGTGGGGAGTCTGTAACGGGGATTAATATATCCATCAGACATGTTAACTCTGCGTGTACCACCCTCTTTACTTAGATCTTTAAGTGGTTTCTTACCTTCAACACCTTCATATATACCATTAACATATCCATCGGTGGTAAAGATTTTATCACCTGTTTGAGTAAGGTCTTGCTCAATTTTTTGATTGTCAATTAAAATTCCTTCATTGGCACGGTCAGATCTCCAGCTACAAAATTTTGATGCCTGAATCCAGCTTACCCCAACAATGGGATATTCTGAATATGCCGCATGACGCAAGTAATTTTCGAGATAAGGCTCATTGTATGATAATTCGCTGCGCCACACCAGAGTATCAGGAAGGGCTGCCTTATAAACTTCGCCGTCATTTGGATAAACACGTTTTAACCAATATAGGTATTCACGCCAGTCAACATTGCGAACTTCAGTTTCATCCATATAGAAAGAGGCAACGGTCACCCTTCGTGGGGTATTATTCCCTTCAAACATTACATCCTGCTGAACGCCTCCCATCGTAAACGTTCCTCCCTGAATGTAAACCAATCCCGGGCCTGACGTCTGCGAATATCCGGAACGATATTCAAATCCTCCGTTTTTTGGATTATTATATGCCCAACCTGTTGTTGATGATACGCTTTTGTTTTTTCCTTTAATAGCACTACGGAATGGACAAGCTGTTAAAATCATCAAACATATAACCAGATAAATATAACTATGGAGCTTCATATTTTGATATCGTTTAATTATCCTTTAATTTTTATGTGCAAATATAAATATAAATAAAGTCACTTTCCCCGGCGGAATTCGGGTAAAGTCATATTTTTATTCGTTTATTAATACGTCACAAATATATTGGAAAATATTGAATTTTTGTGCATTAATTTCCTTACAAAGGTGTTTTCCCAGTCGATTTTTTTTAAAATTGCCTGTAAATCATCCTTTTTCTGATTTGCCACAGCTTTTTTATTGGCACTTTCGCATAAGTAGCGTAATATTGATTACTTTTTTAAATTTGGATATTTACCATGAAACGTCGGCTTCTCTTTTTGTCTTTATTCGTGATTCAGTGGTTCTATCCACAGTGCCTTGTTGCGGGTAACTATACCGGAATGCTGGCCACTGGTTTATGTAATTCGCTAAGTTGTAATTCTGTGCTTGCCTCCGGTAAGTGGATGAAAGCGCAGTTAAATGAAGCGGGAATCCATAAAATCACCTTTAATGACCTTAAAATGATGGGGTTTCAATCACCTCAAAATGTAAAGGTATTTGGTTTTCCAGCTGGCATGCTTCCCCAGATGAATCAGGCAACCTCACCGGATGATCTTATTCAATATGCTGCCTGGCAATTTAAAGATAATAAGGCCAACGATTGTTGGTGGATTTATATCCCCGAACAAACAATCTGGGAAGCAGATATGTCATCCGGCCTTTATACTCCTGTGGTTAACCAATTTTCTCTGGGGCATTCATGTATTTATCTTACCGAAGATACAGGCATCTCCAATCTGGTAAAGGAATTAGAACCAAGGCAAGAAAAAGCATCCATACTAGTCAATGAATTTGATGATTTTGCATTGTTTAAAGAGGCGAATTATAATCTTATCCAATCCGGAAGTGAATGGTATTCTGCTTTATTAACTCCCAATGGCATTTTGAATCGGACCTTTAAGTTTCCTTCCCATATTGATGATGAACCGTTTCGAATTGCTGTGGCAGCGGCAGGCCGATCTGAACTTTCCTCTGCCTTAGAGATCCTGATTAATAATTCGGCTGCCGGAACTTTGAATTTCTCTCCCTATTCCAATTTTGCAGAGGCAGATTATGCCAATTTGAATAAACTTCTGGTCTCGCAAAAGATTTCGGGTACCGACTTAAAGTTTCAACTTAAATATAATGGCACGAATAACAGTCTGTGTTGGATCGATTATCTCCGGGTACAGACACGAAGTAAACTTAGTTTCCAATCTGGACAGATGATATTTTGCGATATCAGATCGGTCGGCTCTGGAAATATCGCTGAGTTTAGGATTGCTAATGCGGCTTCCGGATTAACCGTTTGGGATATTACCTACCCTATGAAGCCATTTAAAATACATACTGTGATTAGTAATGGCTTATGTTCATTTAAAGGGCTTTCAGATAGCCTGCATCGATATGTGGCTTTTGATCCCCTTTTCGACTTTCCGGGTATTGGGAAAATTGAAGCTTTAATTAATCAGGATCTTCACGGGCTACCAGTACCTGAATTATTAATTATTACAGCACCTGAATTTAGGATTGAAGCTGACCGATTGGCAGATTTTCATCGTAAGGATAATGGGATGGAGGTTGCCGAAGCAGACGTTAATCAGATTTATAATGAATTCTCAGGTGGCATTAAGGATGTTACAGCGATTCGCAATTTTGTACGGCACCTTTACAAGAAAGGGATTACCGGGAAGGGTTCTAAATTGAAATATCTTTTATTGCTTGGGAAGGGAACCTATGATAATTTAAATCCTGTTTCAATTCAAAATCCATGTTTTATCCCTACCTGGCAATCTAAGAATTCAAATAATCCGGTGGCCTCATTTGTCTCAGATGATTATTTCGGCTTACTGGGTGATGATGAAGGTGGGCAGACAGGTATTGTAGATCTCGGAATTGGCCGTATACCCTGTGCAACTGTTAAACAGGCAAAAGCTGCAGTGGATAAAATAATACACTATAATTCGGAATCAACTCTGGGAGAATGGCGCAATATTGTTTGTTTTGTTGGTGACGATCAGGATAACAATATTCATGTTTCTGATTCGGAACAGCTTGCTGATTATGTCAATATTAATTACCCCGCTTTTTATACAGACAAGATCTATCTTGATGCTTTTGTGAAGAAGATGACTCCAGCAATGAGTTATCCTGAGGTAAATAAGGCGATTAATAATAGAATTAAGGAAGGTGCTTTAATCGTTAATTATGTTGGTCACGCCAATGAGGAGGAGTGGGCCGCCGAAAAAGTTCTAACGATTAGTGATGTTGATAGCTGGAGCAATTTTGATAAATTACCGGTCTTTGTTACAGCCACGTGTGAGTTTAGCAGATGGGATATGACCGGTAAGGAGTCGGCAGGTGAACATGTTCTTTTCAATCAGGCTGGCGGAGGAGTGGCCCTTTTTTCAACAACACGAATGGTTTATTCTTCATCTAATTTTGAGATGAATAAAAGTTTTTTCAAACATGTATTTCAGAACGATGGGGATGGTAATAATCTTCGGATGGGAGATATTATGCGATTGGCAAAGGGTGAATTGGGAGGAACAATCAATGGCTCCAAGTTTGCCTTGCTGGGGGATCCTGCACTTCCGTTAAGCTATCCTAAGTATAAAGTCAAGACTTTGGAGATCAATAGTCAGGTAGCAGAACAGATGACCGATACTATCTGCCCTCTTGATCTTGTTTCGGTGTGGGGTGAGATTCAGGACGTAAAAGGGGTGAAGATATCCGGATATAATGGGATTCTTTTTCCAAATGTCTATGACAAGCCGGCAGAGCTTACCACGCTGGGGAATAACGGGCAAACCCCTTTCACCTATTCCCTTCAGAATTCTGTTCTTTTTAAGGGGAATGTCTCAGTAAAACAGGGTGAGTTTTCCTATGCATTTGAGATTCCTAAAGAGATTAATTACAGGATTGGGGATGGGATGATTCGTAATTATTCAAAGGATTTAAATCGTGATGCCAATGGTAGTGTTACGAACTTTAAGTTGGGAGGTAGTCCCAAAAAGATACTAAACGATGTTACTGGTCCCACGGTAAAGCTTTTTCTGGACAATGAAAATTTCAAAACCGGGGATAAGGTTTCAAAAGCTCCCCTTCTTTTTGTTAATCTTGAAGATGCCTCAGGGATAAATACTTCGGGAGGCGGGATAGGACATGATATTTCTCTAATAATTGACAACAATGCTGCAGATATAATCTATCTGAATGATTATTTTCAATCGGAACTGGATTCTTATAAAAGGGGGAGAGTACTTTATCAGCTTCCCTCGCTCAGTAACGGAGAACATACCCTAAAGTTTAAGGTTTGGGATCTGGCCAATAATTCTACAGAAGTTGAAGTCCGGTTTGATGTTGCCACTGCACTGGCAATTAAAAAAGTGACTAACTTTCCTAATCCTTTTAGTGAGTATACCGATTTCATTGTAGCTTATAACCGATATGATGAGAAGGTGACTATAGCCATTGAGATTTTCAATCAGCAGGGGAGTAAAGTCGATCAGATTAAAACGGATTCAGGTTCAGCCGGTTTCACAACCATCCCTGTGCGGTGGAGTCCAGGGAGTAATAGTCACAGGCTTGCATCGGGTATATATTATTACCGTATCAGCCTGACTGCAGTCGATGGATCGACAGATTCGGAGACCGGTCAGATTATATATAACCATTAATTATTCTGGTGTTTTAAGCCTAAGTATTGTTTAATGTTCAATTCCGTATTTAACATGTAAAAAGCATAATTTGAATCTTGGATTTACAAATTGAATTTATAATTGATTTTATTTACACTCTAAATTAAAATAAATAATGAGATACAGGATTGGTCTTGGATATGATGTTCATCGGCTTGCTGAAGGGGAGACCCTTTGGCTTGGGGGGATTTTGATTCCGCACGAAAAAGGGTTAGTGGCCCATTCCGATGGAGATGTTTTACTTCATGCCATTTGTGATGCACTGCTCGGGGCGGCCAAACTGCGGGATATCGGGTTTCATTTTCCCGATACATCAACGGAATTTAAAAATATTGATAGCAAAGTTCTATTGGCGAAAACCTACCGACTGGTTACAGAGAAAGGGTATGAGCTTGTAAATCTTGATGCAACAATATCAGCGCAGCGACCAAGGTTAAAGGATTACATTCCCGGTATGGAGCTTGCTGTTTCCGGAGTTCTTAGAGTTGATCCTGAGCTGGTTAATATTAAGGCAACGACCACCGAAAAGCTTGGATTTGAAGGGAGAGAAGAAGGGATTTCTGCGCAGGTTGTGGTGTTGATAAGCAAATTAGGTGATCAGATAATTTGACCATTAAAAGTAAAGCCGCTACTTTTGAAGTAACGGCTTTGTATTTTAATGGTCTGTCATAAAAATCAGGCAATGGCTAAAGGATTTTCAATTTTTTCAGACAGTAAGGCTATTTTAAAAACCTCATCTACGTTAACCACATAATGGAAGGTTAATCCTTTAATGTAGATCTCCTTGATCTCCTCAATGTCCTTTTTATTCTCTTTTGAAAGAATAATCTCTTTTATTCCGGCCCGTTTTGCTGCCAGGATTTTCTCTTTGATTCCTCCAACAGGCATTACGCGACCACGCAAAGTAATCTCGCCGGTCATGGCCAATCCTTTTTTAACCTTTCGCTGAGTAAATGCTGATGCCAGGGCTGTAGCCATAGTTATTCCTGCAGATGGGCCATCTTTGGGGATTGCACCTTCCGGGATATGCATGTGGACGTCCCATTTCTCGAAAACTTCAGGTTTTAAATTCAGCTGATTACTGTGCGCCTTGAGATATTCAAAAGCGATAGCAGCCGATTCTTTCATCACCTCTCCAAGATTTCCTGTAATTGTGAACTTACTCTTACCCTGGCTAAGGCTTGTTTCAACATAGAGAATCTCACCTCCAACCGAAGTCCAGGCAAGCCCTGTAACAACACCTGCATATTCATTTCCCTCATAAAGTTCTTTTGAATATTTGGGAGCTCCAAGGTATTCACGAATATCGGTAACTCCTATTTTTTTATTGTAGCTCTCTTCGAAAGCAATTTTGCGGGCAACTCTTCGCGTCAGCTTTGCCAGTTGTTTATCCATTTCCCTGACACCCGATTCACGGGTATAATCTTCGATCAGGCGGGTAAGTGCTTCCTTGCTGAATTTCAGATCGTTTTTTGCAAGTCCATGGTTCTCTAGTTGACGGGTTATCAGATGCCTCTGAGCAATTTCTATTTTCTCTTCAAGCAGGTAGCCACTTACATCAATCAGTTCAAGTCGATCGCGTAAAGCGGGGTGAATGGTATTGAGTGAATTGGCTGTTGCAATGAACATCACGCGTGAAAGGTCGTAATCCTGATCGATATAGTTGTCGTGGAATTCGCTATTCTGTTCCGGATCGAGTACTTCAAGCAGGGCAGAGGCCGGATCTCCATGAAAATCACTTGAAACTTTATCAATTTCATCCAATATAAATACAGGGTTAGAGGTTCCTGCCTTTTTCAGATTTAAAATTATCCTTCCGGGCATAGCGCCGATATAGGTCTTGCGGTGGCCCCGGATTTCCGATTCATCATGCAGACCGCCCAGGCTCATCCTCACAAATTTACGACCCAATGCCCTTGCAACCGATTTTCCGAGGGAGGTCTTGCCAACTCCGGGAGGGCCGTAGAGACAGAGAATCGGAGATTTCATATCCCCTTTTAATTTTAGGACGGCCAGATGTTCCAGAATACGGTCTTTTACTTTCTCGAGTCCGTAGTGATCATCATTTAGGATTTTTTCCGCATGCTTAAGATCGAAATTATCTTTCGAGTAGACATTCCACGGGAGATCGAGAAATGTCTCAAGATAACCCGACTGGACTGAGTATTCCCCTGCAGCAGGATTCATCCGGATCAGTTTTGAAAGCTCTTTCTCGAATACGGCCTTTATCTGGTCATTCCATTTTTTGTCCAGACTTCGTTTTCTTAATTCTGCAATCTCCTGTTCGGAAGGGTTGCCGCCAAGTTCGTCCTGGATGGTTTTTATTTGCTGATGAAGAAGATACTCGCGTTGCTGCTGATCCATGTCGACCTTCACCTTCTTCTGTATATCCTTTTTAAGATCGATCAGTTGAGCTTCACGAACCAGGAAAGTAAGCAATATCGTGCTTCGCTCGCGCAAATCATCCAACTCAAGCAATTCCTGTTTTTCTGAAGCATTTAGCTCGGTATTGTTGCAGATAAAATTAATCAGGAACGTATCGTTTTCAATATTTTTAACGGCAAATTGAGCTTCAGGCGGGATGTTTCCTGAGGATTTCACGATTTTAAGCGCCAAATCCTTTAATGATTCTACCAGGGCTGCAAACTCATTCAATTTAGTTTTAGGGAGAATATCCGGAAGTACAATAACGGCTGCAGATAAATAGGGTACTGATGTGTTCATCGCCTTTATTCTGAAACGGCGTCTCCCCTGTATGATTACCGATGTAGAGCCGTCAGGCATCTCAAGGATCTTCAGTATTTCAGCCATAGTGCCAACCTCAAACAGATCGTTAAGCTCGGGATCTTCGGTCAGACCATCTTTTTGAGCGATTGTTCCAATGAGTTTATTGCCAGCGTATGCTTCACGGATGAGTAAAAGTGATTTTTGTCTGCCGACAGTAATTGGCATAACAACTCCCGGGAAGAGAACCGTATTGCGTAACGGTAAGATTGGCAGATTAGCAGGGATCTCAATTGTATTGAACTCTGCCTCATCCCCATCTATCATGATCGGAATGAAATCTCCCTGCTCCTCCATCTCTCTGGAGAATAAGAAGTTATTTTTCGAGCCTTTATTTTTTTTGTTTTCCATTTTCAATTTAAAGAAATGACAATATGTCTGTAAACTCCTCCTGTCATAGAGAATCAATAACATGTCAATTCGTATGCCAAATTAGATATCCTATGTAAAAATAAAAAAAAATCCCCCGTACTGTTTAAATACGGGGGATTATTTACAATATTTTAAACCTATGCCTTACGTTTGTCCATATGTTTAGAATAACGTGTCAGGAACTTATCTACTCGTCCTGCAGTATCAACAAGTTTCATCTTGCCGGTATAAAATGGATGCGATGTATTGGAAATTTCCACCTTAATAAGCGGATAATCCACGCCATCAATTTCAATACTCTCTTTTGATGCAGCTGATGACCTGGTAATAAAGGTATGCTCGTTTGACATATCTTTAAATGCTACCAGCCGATAACTTTCCGGATGTATTCCCTTTTTCATGTGAATTTTAATTTATTAAATATCTTAATCTAAAATCTTTTATCTGGATATGGGGTGCAAAGATAACCATACTTAAATAATTTGCAATAGCTTTTTTTAAAAGAATTTACAAATTTGTATTTCAGTTGGTTTCAACGCTCTTTAGTCTCCCTTTTCTGATGCAGAAACCTTCTCTTTACGTATGGTTTGAAGGTCTTTCATCAACATAGGCGCCCGTTCAAATGGGGCATTCCTGTCAAAAAGATATCGCATGGTGTAGTGAGTCTTTGCGGGAATACTACCTACCGAGGTGTATATCGCCATCATTTTTGGATTATAATCACCTACCCATGAAAGTTCTACCTCCTTGTACCAGGGTTTAGATTTCATGACCTTGTCGAGATGCCAGAAGACGGCAGATTCCAGACCTGTCCCCTGAAATTTTGGCACAACACCCATTAATAATATTCTGGTACGTGTGATCGTTTTGATTTTTCGGTACCAGATAAATTTCAGCAGGCTCCACAGATTTGTTTTTCCGTGCAGTTTTTTTACAATCTGATTCCAGTCCGGAATCATTCCAAAAAGCAATACGGGTTCATCCTTGTAATAGGCATACCAAATAAATTTCTCATCAGCAATCAGCCTGGCTATTCTCATCATACCTCGTACGTCATCCAGATCGACCATCTGATGATTATCATGCCTGGCCCATGCCTGCTGGTAGATCTTCACAAAGTCCAGAATATATTTCTCAATATTATCAAACCGAAGATGCTCGAATCTGAAGTCAGGCTTTTTCGCAACCCATTCCGCAATTTTCCAGAAGCGTTCCGGAAAGGGTTTTGATTGATCCAGGTGATACGAAAACTGTTTGAAATAGATCTGGAATCCATAATTTTCAAATAACGTGAGGTAGTAGGGCTTGTTATATGGCATTCCAAAGCCCTGCTGCGTAAATCCTTCGGCCAGAAGTCCCCAGTTTAGCAGGTTCTCTCCAAAATTAACCGGGCCATCCATCGCCTCCATACCTTGTTCCGATAGCCAAATTTTGGCTGTGTCGAAAAGAAGATTTGCAGCGTTTTGGTTTTCAATGCATTCGAAAAATCCGCATCCTCCTGTAGGTTGTTTGAATGTATAGGCCTTGTTCCCGTTTATAAATGCTCCAATTCTTCCGATTGTTTTACCCTTCTCATCATTTAATATCCATCTGATGCCGCTGCCATGCTTGAAATAGGCATTTTTTGATGGATCGAAAGTCGCATCTTCCAGAGATTTTAAAGGCGGAACCCAATTCGTATCTCCACGGTAAATGTCATAGGCAACCTGGTGGAATGCCTTAATTGTTTTACTGTCTTTTACTTCAATAATTTGCATGGATATGAAATAGAACTTGATTAATGGGTAAAAATAGTGATTTAAAAATTGTGTTCCAGCAGTTATTTGTTTTCTCTTTGTTTGATCATTGCTATTACCTCTTCGTAGTTGAGCTCGCTTAGAATCAGATTCGCATTTTGGCATGACACCTCAGAATCGATTGTTTTAAGAATCGATGCGTGGCGGATTGCCAATTCATGCAGGTTCATATTTCGCATCCCAATCTGAATAAAGATGCGCGAAAAGACAAGCGAAAGCTGGGAGTCTTTTGAAAGAGGTGACATCAATTCAAAAAATGGATCAAAATTTTCATCTGCAGCCTTGTGATCGGTCAGGGCTAATCTTCCTATCAGGAGTAATCCGACAATCTTGACTAATAATTTTTTACCAAGGCAGTATTCAAAAGCTTTTTTATAGGCAAAGCTTGTTTTTGAAAACAGGTTCATGGCAGCTTGTTCGGCGATTTCGGTGGACTGAAAATTTCGTACCCAAAAATCCATTTGATTTTCAGTTACATCAGACGGATCTTCAAGAAGTGTAGCCAGGATCATAGTCTCACGCCACTGTTTGTTCCATAATTTAAGAGCTACGAGATGATTTTTCGCGTATGTTGAAGCTATCTGATGAAGCATAGGGATAGCAACACCGAAATTGACTTTGTAGTCGATCCCTCTTCTTTGCATTGAATTGACCACATCTCTGTTTTGTAATCGTTTAATTCTGAGCAGAATTTCCTGGTATATCCGCTCTGCTTCCGGATTGTCGAGTAAATAATCCATTTTTCTTTTTTTGAAAAATATTAAACAGCAAAGGTATTACAACTGCCGGAATAACTGAGGGGGTTTAAATCTTGTTTAAAGAATTAGTTTTTAGTCATTAGTCAACAGCTTCTTCGGATCAGCTGATCCTCAAAAAAATATTATTTCCAGCCTAAATAAGGTATTTGAAGAAACATAATTGAAAAATCATTTGTGTGATTCGGAAAACATTCTCTATATTTGCACCCATTAAATGGTGGATGTAGCTCAGTTGGTTAGAGCACTGGTTTGTGGTACCAGGGGTCGTGGGTTCAAGCCCCATCTTCCACCCTAATAATTACGACGAAAGGGCAATTATCTGAATTTCAGATTATTGCCCTTTATTTTTGTGTTAATTTTATTTTAGTTTGATTTGGGTTGAAACAGGGTTGCCCATTTTTTTAGTTCTTCCTCTGCCCGTTTTTGGTCGGTGATATCTGATAATGTTACAAGACATTGCTCCTGATTACTGCTGATGATGCCAATAAGGCATACGTTTATTGGACGTTTAGACTCTGTATTTAGGGTTACTTCGCAGCTAACTTTCGAACCGGAGGTAAAAACATTCCAGAGAAAGTGGTTGAATATTGGCTTGGTTTCTTCGCTTACAAAAAAGCCCAGGAGGCTGTTTTGTAAGCGGGTGCGTTCTTTATTAAGCATTTGCGTAGCGCAAAGGTTGATCTCCATAATAGCTCCTTCCTTGGATAGTGAGAGGTATCCTATCGGCGCAAAATCGTACAACTCCTGGTACCTTTCGGTGTAGCTGTTGGCCTTGGCCTGTGCAGACTTCAACTCCTCATTCTGTAATTCCAACTCAATCTGATGCACTTCAAGTTCATAAATGAGTTTTTCCATCTCCTCTTCAGATAGTTTCATATTTGATTTTGACAATTTTTTCTTTAATAATTTTTCTGCCCTTTGGCGAAGTTTATCGGAACGGTCCTGAGATTCGTTATTTTTCATGATTCGCTGTTTTATACTGCATTTTTGTATTGAATAGATTCATGTAGCTCAGCATGTAATATTTTTATTTTTCCACTAATATACAAAAACAAATCGGAAATAAACAGCAATGGGTCATTAATTCATAAAGCAAAAGTTCGTATCCGATTATTATCCGTTTATAATCGGATATAAACGGAAGTATACGGTTATTATCCGAATGTTTCATAAGGTCGAATTTAACTTTGGCTATTAGCTACTCTTATAACTCCTGAAATTAGTGAAAGAGTCGGTTAGCGGAAAACCTTGTGAAATTTGACAGCTATGAAAAAATTAATGCAATTTGGTTGTTACCTGCTTTTTGGGCTGGTTTTTGTGCTATTTTTTGTAGGAAAGGTAGCAATGGCGGCAGATGCGAATAATGGAACGGGTACAATGATCGTTGCACCAATTTCCGCATGTGCATCAACTCAAGGATATAGTTTTACTTTTACGTACACCCTTACCGGTGGAACCGCAAAGGTTGGTGCCCAGGTCACTCTGGAAATCCCCTCCGTATGGACTGCACCTCAAACAGGCAACGCTTCAAATCCCGGTTTTGTCAGCTATTCAAGCGCAACGACTAAGACCCTTGCTGTCTCCGGCAGTGGTCCATGGACCATATCGGTAAGCTACACCGCAAATGCTGCTGCAAATGAGATTATCACGATTAATTATAGTGGAGGCGGGACTAAAGTAACGGCTCCATCAACAACGGGTGTTTATACGTTCACATCGAAGTTTAAAAAGAACGGTGGAATCTTAACTAATATACCTGTTCAACCTACAATCACGGTTTATGGAGCACCAACGATCTCAGGGTCTCTTCTTGTTTGTGTAGGATCAACAACTCAGTTGACAGGTTCAATGCCAACAAGTGGAGGTAGCTGGTCCTCCGGTTCGCCTGGTATTGCTTCAGTTAGCAATAATGGTTTGGTAACCGGGATATCAGGTGGTAGCACTTTGATAACCTATACCAATAGTTGTGGGGCAGTAAGCGTGACAGTTAATTCGATCAGCAGTTGTTTACCACCCCGAAACACTGACCTGCCAAATCCTGAGTCACATCTTATTGCTGCACCTGCCGGGACCTTGGTTATCCCGATGGATAATACACTTCAGGCTGCAGGAGGATCTTTTAATTTTAAGGCTTATGGTTTAGTTGTGGCATTGTTAAATAACAAGGTGGCTGTTCGGTGGGTAATCAAAGTTGGGAAATTACATAATGGAATTGACTTCACCGCAAATGTATCTCAGGTTTATCCTGCATCAGGGAGTGCTTCCAGCAAAAGTTTTAGTGGCGGCCCAATGTTGATCTTTATTCGGGATATTCCGGCTGGTGTAAATGTGGGCACAATAATTAATAATTACAACAATGGGACTGCTTCGGCTACCAAGGTAAATGTATATCAATTAACCGCTTTAACCGTTGTTGATCAGCGCTATGTTCTTACTCAGCAACCTAAAGCGGCAATCTTAAATGATGGAGGGAATGCTAAAATTCATATAGCCTATATGGTAAAAGCAGGTATTGATTCCATGGCTGATAATTTTCACCGGGTTGCATCTGCCATAAACCTTCCTGAACAATGTTATACTTTTGCCTCTGAGGCACATTCAGACGCTGTAACTGCAAATTTGGAAGCGATTCATACTTTTGTCGAAAGTGGTGGAAATTTCCTTGCAGAGTGTCTTGCTGTTGATACGTATGAAAATAACACTGCCGGACATTTTCAAACTACAAATGGCCTTACAATTGATAAATTAACCGATACATCTCCCAATTTCGCTTATCCTAATGCAGATTTATCTTTCGGTCAATATATAGGCCAGTTTAATCCAATGATTATTGGTGGGGCTGAACCCCACTGGACCCTATCGGCAGGCTCTGCATTTAAAAATAACGGTTATGTAATTCAATCAGGAAGTGGAGCAACCGCAGGAATAATGGGGCAGACTGTTGCCAAACTTGGGACAGGAATCGGTCATTTGGTATTCTTCGCAGGTGGCCATAATTATGATGGAACTACGATTGACGATATTAATGGAACACGTTCGTATTTAAATGCTTATATTACTCCAAGTGGCATGAATTCTTGTGATTTTTTATCATTTGAAGAAGATATATCGGTTACCAAATCGGTCAATTACAGCAATGTCTGTTCAGGTGGAGAAGTCATTTTTACCGTTAGTGTCAGGCATAACGGACCATCCTTAAACAATGCCACTGATTTGGTCGTTCAGGATCTTCTGCCTTCCGGCCTAACCTATTATTCATCAACAGTAAGTCAGGGTACGTATAATTCGGGTACAGGTGCCTGGTCTTTAGGAACACTTATACCTTATCAGTCGGCCATATTAACAATTACAGCTACTGCAGGTTCAGCCGGATCGTATACAAATAAGGCTTATGTGCAACACTGGAAAGGAGATTATATTTCTGATAATGATACGTCAAGAGTCGTATTGGCGGTGAATGCCATTCCTTCGATTGGAGGTACCTTAACTTTATGTTCGGGATCAACGACCCAATTAACGGGTTCCGGAACACCTGCATCTCCTGTTGCATGGGCCTCTTCCTCGACGGGTATTGCAACAGTAAGCAATAGCGGTTTAGTAAGTGGTTTGGCTTCAGGAACAAGCGATATTACTTATACTAATAGTAATGGATGCAGCTCAACTGTAACAGTAACTGTAAATGAGACTCCGGTAACACCTGTTCCTGCGAATAATGGCCCTATATGTTCAGGTTCAGACCTCCATCTAACCACCCCGGATGTGGCTGGTGGTACCTTTTCGTGGACTGGTCCTAATGGATTTAACTCAGCGTTGCAAAATCCTTCGGTAATTCAGGCTACTTCAGTGGCAAACGGAATCTATTCGGTAACTGTAACCTTTAATGGTTGTCATAGTGGCGCTGGAACAACTGAAGTCATAGTTCATGATAATCCCTCGATCATTGCCGGAGCGAATCCGAATGTATGTAGCGGGACAACTACTTCAAGTATATCCTATTCCGGTGCAGCCAATAGTCCTAATCAATATGCAATCGATTATGATTTAACAGCAGAAGGGCAAGGTTTCGCCGATGTGGCCTATACCTCTCTGCCATCGAGTCCGATCCCACTGACCATTCCTTCAGGAGCTTTAGTCGGAACTTATAATGGCACTTTAACGGTGAGGAATAGTATTACCGGATGTGTTAGTCCTCCATATAATATTTCAGGGACAATCAAAGCCCTTCCACAAGGAAGTCTGACAGCAAATGGTCCTTTCTGCACCTCCGGCGCCGGAAAATTAACCTGGATCTCAACTGCTGGATCAGGGCCTTATACTGTTGTTTATAATGATGGCGTTGCTGACCGGACAAAATTGGGCGTTATAAGCAATACCCCTTTTGATGTCTATACTACCCCTGTTTTAGCAACTACAACCTACACCCTGGTATCTGTTACCGATGCAAATTCATGTATTCGAAGTAGTGGTTTTACTGATGATGCTGCAATAATCACCCTGAGTATTGCTCCGGATTTTACCCTATGCCAGGGCAATATCACAAAGGATACAGAATCCGGTACTTGTTCTGCCGTTGCAACCTATTCTGCAACAGCAACAGGAACACCCGACCCTGCGCTTTCATATATATTCACGGGCCAAACTACAGGCTCAGGAAGTGGGACCGGAAGCGGAGCCAGGTTTAATAAGGGAATCACAAACGTTGTCATTACAGCCTCTAATGGTTGTAACCCCGATGCGACATGTAGTTTTACAATAACGGTAAGTGATAAAGAACCTCCGGTTATTACTTGTCCCTCGTCACCCCAAAACCGTACTATTGCTGGTGGTTTGACCTCTTATACAACGGTCGGAACGGAATTTGACTATCTCAATAAGAGTGATAATTGCATTACAGTTAGTGCTGTAAATAATCTGAACGGTCTCTCTACACTGGCCGGATATGCATTTCCGCTAGGCCTAACTAACGTGGTCTGGACAGCAACCGATGGTTCCGGAAATACTACTCCCTGCTCGTTTGAGGTGATGATTTATTCACCTTCGATTACTCTGGTTAAGACAGGCACAATTGATATGAGTGTTGTTGCTCCGATTGATCATGTTAATGCCGGAGATAAGATTAATTATATTTTTAACGTTGCTAATACAGGTAATGCAGACCTTACACATATACTTGTCACTGATCCGAAGGTAAGTGTAACTGGAAGTGCTATTTCCCTGTCTCCGGTAGAGTCTGACAACACAACCTTTAAGGCTGTTTACACTTTACTTCAATCGGATATTGATGCGGGTAATTTCACAAACACCGCGACTGTTGCAGGTACAACTCCACTAGGCGCTACTATCATTGCTACGGATGATAATGTCCAAACTTTTAATGAGTCCGGTGAGCTGACCACGGTCAAGAGTACCAGCAGCACGGATTATACTGCCGTTGGTAATGTTTTACATTATGCAATTATCGTCTCCAACACGGGTAATGTTACCGTGAGCGGGATTGTTCTTAATGATCCCAATACGACCCTCGCCTGTACCGCTTCGCCTTATACGTTAACACCGGGAAACAGCT
>CANJNY010000093.1 GCA_947475715.1 Prolixibacteraceae bacterium | reverse complement strand
TTAAACAATTGATTACTAAATATACATAAAAAATTAACAGGTTGTTTTTTTCTGAATATCAGAGCAGCAATCGGAAAGATGTAATGGATTGATTTTTACAAATTCAGCACGACCACTTGCTTAAAACAACCGAAATTTATCGTGTTACAACGAGCAAAACCCTTAAACCGAATGTGAATTGTCCTGTTACAATCTGATTCTATCCCGATACAGCGTGACAGCAGGCAAATACGAACTGACAAAGTGCAAAAACACCTTGACTTTATACTGTTACAACGTGACATTATCCGACTACGTATTGTCACGAATGAAAAACAGCGTTAAAACAATACACCATAAAAGAAATCACCCCAATTGACCAGGTATTCGAAGAACTTCTATTCTTAAATAGTTTGAACTTGTGTCAAATAGTAAATATAATGCGCACGTATAATGCATGTGAAATTTGGTTTGATAGGTTAAATCACTTATCTTTGCACAATTAAAATAAAGTGCCTATAATGAGCATTGTTGATGAGAGCATGACCCTTTGATTGAAATCCATGCAAGGGTTGTTCGTTAACTCCGGAGTATGGTGGTCAGCCTAATAATTAGTTATGGCTCATTATCAAGATTATACGCAAACTGAACCTTTTAATCTGCCTAAATAAGTAATTATGAGTGAACCTAAATCCTTTAATGTATCCGAAATAGAATCGAACCTCGATGCAGTTGAGATCATTGAAAAATGGTACGCCGCGAATGAACGCCGTTATCGAAATGGGGAGGTTGTTATTGGCGATGATGTGATGTTTGAACAGGCCAGAGAGTTTATTGCAAATTATTTCCGGGTAACATCCCAGCAGGCTCTCTTTTTGATGGCGATATTCGTAATTACCAACGATCCGGAGAGTGACTACGGAAATAATACCGAGGCAAGTTTCAGACAGATCTCGCGCAAACTAAATATGGTAACCACTGAGATGTTCCGGCACATCAGCGATTTTGATAATCTGATCGACAGAGGGATACTTATAACTGATGACGAGATCAATAAGACCCGTCAGAGCTTTAGGCTCTCAGCACATGTGACTGACGTAATGCTGTTGAATATCCCGTATGTTGAGAATCACAACAACGAATCTCAGTTAGGACTAAGCGATTTTCTGAAAAAACAGAGGGATCATGTTGTTAAATGTTCAAAGAGGTCATTCCCTTCCAACCGTCTGATCGATTATGCTCAGGCTAAATACACTCAATTGAGTTCCCGGTTTCCTGTTGTCCGGTATATTAACGAACTAAACATCACCACTCAGGAAAAGATCCTGTTTTTCGAAACCTGCGGGAGTACCACCTTCTCAGATGGAAAAGTTAAGGTTCTTGAAATTACCGATATAATCTTCCATAATGTACTGGAGAAGAAACAGTTTTTAAGAAGTTTGTCCGATGGCGAGAGTCTGCTTGTAAAGGAGGATCTGCTTGACATCGAATCAGGAGAATTCGCCAGTGAAATGGTGGTTTCACTCTCCGAAAAGGCTTTGGAATTATACCTCGGAGACGAAGTCGATTTATATTCAAAGAAGAAACGGCAAAATAATGTTACATGCGCTGAGGACATTACTCCACGACAACTGTTTTTTAACACCGAAAGTCATGAGCAGCTCTCTGAATTTGAATCAATGCTTCATGAAGATAACTTTCCTGAACTTCAAAAGAAATTGAAGGATAGCGGTATGGGCATTGGTTTAATCGCGATGCTTTATGGAGGCCCGGGAACCGGCAAAACTGAGAGTGTGATGCAGATCGCCCGAAGAACTAAGCGAAAGATTATCCGTGTTGATATTGCCTCTGTCAAAAGCATGTGGATGGGTGAAAGCGAGAAGCTAATCAAGAAGGTATTTGTCTCGTACAATGCCCTTGTTAAACGGGAAAAGGTTTGCCCGATTCTGCTTTTCAATGAGGCGGATGCCATTTTTCTGAAACGTAAAACTGGTGATTTAAGGGGAGCCGAAAATGCGCTGAACGCCATGCAAAACATAATTCTTGAGGAAATGGAAAACTTTAACGGGATTATGATTGCTACAACTAACCTTGTTCGAAATCTTGATTCAGCCTTTGAACGGCGTTTCCTGTTCAAAATTAAGCTTGACAATCCAACCCCTGAAGTAAAGCAGAAGATCTGGGCGGACAGGTTACCACGTTTCTCTGAGTCTGAATTCGCTGAGATTTCTTCGAAATACGATTTCTCAGGGGGCGAAATAGACAATATTATTCGGAAACTCTTAATAAGCGAAGTAATTGAAGGCTCTATTCCCTCAATTGAGAAACTGGAGATACTCTGTCAGCAGGAAAAATTTCATCAGAATAGCCGACGCCCTATTGGTTTTCGACAATCCGTTTAATATGTCCTTAAGTGCGCACATATAATGCACGAAAGGAGATTATTTTTGTTTTATGTATTTTAAAAACAGTTATTTTTGCATCAAAATATTGTTATGAAAAAAGGAAGCATCAACTTTAAAATTGAACCTGTTGCAGAGGAAGATATGGATGAGATCGCACTTTTGTGTAAAGAAGTATTTAAAGAACACGAAACTATGGCTTCCGATCCATTTTGGGTGCATTATTACACACAGCTTTCAGTTAGCTATAAAGCGGTACTAGACTCAAAGATTATTGGGTGTTACCTGATGAATGAATGTCCGGTTTTTTCTCCTGATGATTTTATTCTTTATGAAGACATTAAATCATATTCTCAAAAGAATGGAATCCAAGGAGTTATCCTTGCTTTGAAATCGGAATATCGTGGACGCGGCTTCGGAAGGCAATTGAGAGACATGCCTTTGGTATCTGGAAAATATGATTATTGCTGGGGTTTTCATGTTAAATCGCTAAATAACCTGGGTCAATGGATCCGATATGGCAGACGGATGATTGGAGAAATAGATTCAGCTTATATGACGTTGATGGATCTTCCAAAATCTGCCGCATAAATAAGTATACACTACCTGACAAACCATTTATTATTAACCTATTAAAAAAAAATTAAAGATTAAAACCAGGCTTGACAGCATCAATTTGTACCGGGAGTACGAGATTATTAATACACTGACCAGCCAAAAGACACCGATCCTGGAATCCTATGACAATATAAATCTTTATTATTATGTCGATAAATAGCAGTGCCCTGATAAGGTTTCAGAAATATGATGAATGTCTGAGCTTTTTTCAGCGGAATTATACAAAAGAAGATATCCTGAATGAACTTCGCAAGACTGAGTCACTTCAGCGTAAAACCAGCAGGGATGGGATTCTACGATTGGGAATAGAAGTCAACGACCGTCAATTTTACAAAGATCTGAAAACCATTGAGCAGGTGTGGGATATTAAGATTGATCGCATTAAGTTGCCAAAGGGGAAAAAGATCTATCGCTATAGCCGCGAAAACTTTTCAATCTTTGCCAATCTTCCGGCGAAAAACAACCTGTTAAAACTTCGTGATTCCTTGTTCGTTCTCCAGCAATTTAAGGGGCTGCCGCAATTTGAATTTCTGAATCAGCTTTTTGAACAAAATAGGGAACAGGAGAGCAAGTCACACCAAAAGACGATTGTCCACTTTGATGAAAATCCGGACCTGGTAGGGTTGAAATATTTCTCTAAACTCTTAAATGCAATACAACTTAAACAGGTGCTTCGGATAACTTATAACCCATCCTTCAAAGGTAAAAGAACCATTATTTTAAGTCCTTATTTTCTGAAGGAATACAATAACAGGTGGTTTCTGCTATGTTTTGATATAAGGCGTAATGCAATATCCAATATGGCACTTGATCGGATTGAGCATTTGGAATATGCCACAGATGAGCAGTATGTGGAAACCGATGTTGATTTTGAAAAGGATTTTTTTGAAGATGTTATTGGAGTAACGGTCAATAAAAAGGACCCGGTCGATGTCCTTCTTAAATTCAGCGAAGATCGGTTCCCCTACGTTGCTTCGAAACCATTGCATGGATCACAAAAGTCTTATCCTGAAAATCTTTCTGTAAAAATAAAGGTCATTCCAAATCTTGAACTCGAAGCCTTAATCTTACACTATGGCAGCGATGTGGAGGTTCTGGAGCCGGAGGATTTGAGAAATGAAATTAAAAAGAGGGTAACTTCAATGTTTAATAACTACAATAGCAAAAATATCGTATAACTCAAAAAGGCAAAATCTTTCTGCGGCTTATAAAAAATGAATAATAATCAGGTATCTGATAAACATAAATGCGAAAAGGAATCCTGTTGGACCGGAAAAGATACCCTGTTGGTAGGTTAAATTTGGGGTTTTTTAAAAAATAAATAGACAAACGTAAATTGGATTACGAATGAAGATTAATGAGATTATCCAACAGCCCGAAGGTCGCAGGTTGGAGTTCAAACAGGAACTTCCGCCAGATAACCCGAAACTAAATCATCAGGATGTGGCCGCAATAATGATTGCATTTGTTCGTATCATAGATTCTTATGAGTCTAAATGAAATAAAAAAGAAAATTAATATGCAGGCACGTGATTTATTGTTATTTAATACCGCAGATAAAAAAATAAATATTTCTGTTTATTTTCAAAACGGCACTTTCTGGCTAACCCAAAAATCAATGGCTGAACTATTTGGCGTTAATGTTCCGGCAATTAACAAGCATTTGAAAAATATTTACGAAACAGGTGAGTTAAGCAGAGAGGCAACTGTTTCCTTTTTGGAAATAGTTCAGAAGGAAGGCAAACGCGATGTTGAAAGAACAGTTGAATTTTACCGTTTAGATGCCTCCCTGGCAGTGGGGTATCGGGTAAATTCTGTTCAAGCTACCGATTTCCGCAAATGGGCTACACAAACCTTGAACGATTTTATTATCAAGGGATTTATTTTAGACGATGAACGCCTGAAACAAGGGAAAAATTTTGGACAGGATTATTTTGATGAATTGCTCGAGCGAATTCGCGAGATCAGGGCTAGTGAACGCAGGTTTTATCAAAAAATTACTGATTTGTATGCCTTAAGTACCGACTATGATAAAAACAGCCAGCAAACCAAAGTCTTTTTTGCATTGGTTCAAAACAAACTGCATTGGGCAATTTCCGGAAAAACCGCAGCAGAAATCATTTACACCGAAGCCGATGCTACCAGGCTTTACATGGGATTAAAGACCTGGAAAGCTGCGCCGGATGGGAAAATTCTGAAAAGCGATGTCACTGTGGCAAAGAACTATCTAACACATCAACACATTGCAGAACTGAACCGTATCGTTTCTGCCTATCTCGATTTGGCAGAAAACAATGCCCAGCGAGGTATTGCATTCAATATGCAGCAGTGGGCAAAATTTATAGACGGTTTTCTGGAGCTTTCAAGCTATCCGATTTTAACAAATAAAGGAAAAATTACAATGCTGGAAGCTAAAATAAAAGCGGCTAGCGAATACGAAAAATTCAGGGTTATTCAGGACCAGTCTTATGAGAGTGACTTCGACCGGGAGATAAAAACTTTGAGGCCTTGAAGTCTTGTGGAAATCTGTCTGATCATACAGATAATCCGAAACTAAATCATCAGGATGTCGCCGCAATAATAATAGCATTTGTCCGAATTATAGATTTCTATGAATCTAAAATCACGGTCAGATAATAATTGCCGGATTTTACCCAGGAGATCCTGGGTTGTGGCGAGAATATTCGGAGCTTGATAATATGGTGGATTTGATTTTCAGAATAATTTTAAAACGGGCGGTATGTCTCTAACAAGGTACAAAGGTGCAGGAATACTTTTTTACAAACGGGAAGGGGGAATTCTATCCGTTTCTTTGGGCAAAAGAACTGTTCGACCACAAAAGGGCTATTGGAGCATACCGGGCGGAAAAATGGAGGCAAAGGATAGGAGTAGTTTCTTGGATTGTGCGATCAGGGAAACCAGGGAGGAATATTTCTTAAGGAATATAAATCGATTCCCTGCAGTAACTATTAATGAAGAATCAAAATGCAGAGTTATTATTCCCTGGTTTTTTGAGTATCATACCTATCTGGTAAATGTTACCGGCATTGAGCTGAAATTTAATCCCAACTGGGAGTTTTCAAAAATAGAATGGTTTAATGTCAGACATCTGCCGGCTAAAACCCATTTGGGGGTGAGATACGCCTTGCTATTTTTTAAATTGAATATAAGAAAGAGTGAAAATATCACGCATGCAGGATATATTTAACGTATTTGTTTGTGAAAATATATTTTTATATTAATTTTACGTGAAAATATCACGTCATGCTAATTCGATTTGTTGTTAAAAATTTGTTTTCCTTTAATGATTTAACGGAGTTTAACCTGCTTCCAGGAAGGTTTAATCGTTTGCCAGGTCATGTTTATGAAGTTGGAGGAACAGAATTGTTAAAACTCAATGCTATTTATGGTGCAAATGGCGCTGGTAAAAGCAATCTGATCTGGTCGCTTTCTCTTCTGAGAGACTTTTTAGTTACAGGTAATTTACCTATAGAGTTTCTGGTTGAGACTTTTAAGTTTGATCGTGAATCCCGTAAAAAAGATGTCTATCTGGGCGTGGAATTTGTAAAGGATGGGGTTCCATATTATTACGGCATAACTTTTAATCAGGGTATCGTCATCGAAGAAGAATTGCAGATTAGCGGCATAGGCAAAAAAAAGGACATTATTCTTTTTACAAGAACAGACCAGGCGGATGAAAAAAATCTAAACGTTAATTTTTCAGAAGAGGTTTTACAGGATAAGGAGTCTTCACAATTTCCATTATTCCTGAAAAATGAAATGCTCGAAAGGAATAAACCGGTACTTTATTACCTTAGAAACAGGCAGAACCCTGTTTTCGAACCATTTAAAAAAGCTTTTGATTGGTTTGCCTCAGATTTGGTGCCTATCATGCCTTCAACAAGATACAGTGGATTGACCATTCAGTTGGAATTGGACAAAAAGTTCCATGAATTTGCTTCGAGGGTGATGCGTTCATTCAATACAGGCATTCAATCCATTAAAATTGAAACTATTCCGATTGAAGATTTTTTTGGGGAAGATGATAAACAAAAGGCTGAAAAAATAACCTCTGAATTAAAAGCTAATCCAGGTCAGGTGCGGCCTTTTCGAACGGAACACGAAGAAATAGTTTTTGAGATGATTCAGGACAAGGCCTTTGCCAAAAGATTATATTTTTCTCATAGTGAAGATGGTGGTGATGAACGTTTCACTTCGGCTGAGGAATCAGATGGTACAAGACGGCTTCTTGATTACCTGCCTGCTTTGTATACTGCTATTAATTCCCCAAAAGTATTTTTGTTAGATGAAATTGAACGTAGTATTCATCCGCTTCTTATCAAAGAATTAATCCGTAAATTCTCCCTGGAACCTGTAACAAAGGGGCAGTTTATTTTTACAACTCACGAATCCAATCTGTTAGATCAGGATATTTTTAGACCCGACGAAATTTGGTTTGCTGAGAAAAACCGAGCCGGGTCAACTGAATTATTCGCTCTGAGTGAATTTAAGGAACATCATACCATTGATATTAGAAAAGGATATTTGAACGGACGGTATGGCGGTATCCCATTTTTGGGTAATTTAAAAGACTTAAACTGGGAAAAATATGCCGAAGCCCATTAAATTTTCTTACAAGAAAAAGCCAGCTTTCAGGGATGCCTTTTATTTCATTATTGTTTGTGAGGGTCAAAATCGGGAGCCGGATTATTTTAAGTTTTTTGATGGTTTATCCTCAAGAGTTAAAGTAGTGCCTGTTGAAAGTTTGGCTGGTAACAGTTCTCCGGCAAAGCTTGTGGGCAACGCAATTGATAAAGAAAGGGAACTGGATGCCATTGCAGAAAGAGACCGCGTGTGGATTGTGCTTGATACGGATAAATGGAGGGAGCAATTGCACGAAATCAGGAAGGAATGTGAAGCGCATTCGAATTGGCGTGTAGCTCAAAGCAATCCTTGTTTTGAAGTTTGGCTTTATTTTCATGCCAGAGCCAACTTGCCAGTTCTTCAACATATTGACAGATGTAATAATTGGAAACCTCTTGTTCCCAAAGTTATCAAAGGCGGCTTTAATCCCGATTTTCACCCGATAGCAATTGAAATGGCCATTGAAAATTCCAGGGCTTCTTATGTGGCAATTGGCTATTCCCCTGAGCCGGGTAGCACACAACTCTGGGAATTGGGCATTGAATTATTGCCCTTAATAAAAAAGGAATTAGACGTATTAAAGAGTAAATTTCCTGCACCTGAAATAATCTGATAAATTAATATCACTAAAGACGATTCAGCAAGGTGAAAAGATTCTGACCAAATATTCAGTTATTCGTGAATCCATTGGCAAGCGAGCTGGAAACAAAAAGGTACCAAGCTAGCTGTGTTAAATTGGATTGGTAATCATGCATCTGATAAATTGGCCAGACAAAAGGTATCCTGTTAGTCCGGAAACAGTACACAGTTGAGAGGTGATATTGGAGAATTGGGAAAGCAAATAGATAATCGTAATTTGTTTATTTCATTTTCGTTTGTTCCAGAGGTTAATATTTGTAACAAATTATTGCTGTATTTGTTACAAAGGCAAGGAAGAAAATAATTACAAAGTATTGAAGTCTAGAATTATAAAGGATTTAATTAATAAAAGAGGCCATCTTTTATTTCCCGGTGATTTTCTGGCATTTGGTCCTCGGAAGCTATATCATTTGCCTTGCACTGATTGAGAAAGCAAAATGTATTACTCGCGTCGCACAGGGCATTAATATTCGGGTGATAAAATCATGTACAGTAAAGATTTTACTTCAGCTTTATGTGGTTATACAACTAATAAATTGTCGCAAATATTTACTAATTTTGCGACAATATTTATTCAAATTGAATATGATAAGCATTGAAGATAAAATAGTTGCAAAAGTAAAAAAGGCGAAGAGAGGTTCACTATTTTTTGTAGAAGATTTCCTGAATATTGGTTCGGCAAAAGCTGTGGCAAAAGTGTTGGAAAGATTGATTGAAAAAGGTGGAATATCCCGCGTGGCTCGTGGTATTTATGCCCGATTAGAGATTGACCCATTATTGGGTGAACTAAACCCAAGTACCGAAGCCATTGCCGAGGCCATAAGTAAGAGAGACAAAGCCCGCATTGTGCCAACTGGCGCGATGGCGCTTAGCGCCTTGGGTCTGTCAGCGCAGGTGCCAATGAATGTGGTTTTTCTCACCGATGGTGCCGCCCGTAAAATAGATTTAGGCAAACGAAAGATTCTTTTTAAAAAGTCAGCACCCAAAAACCTTTCAGCGATCGGTAAAATTAGCGGTTTGGTCATTCAGGCTTTAAAGGAAATCGGTAAAGGAAATGTGGCTGAATCCGAAATGCTGATCATAATTAAGCAATTGGCAAAGGAAGAACCTTTTCGTTTGGAACATGATATTCGTTTAGCTCCTGAATGGATAAGAATTATTATGCGTAAAGCATTAAAAACCAATGTTAATGAATAAATGCTGATGATTTACGAAGAAAATCCCACTTCGTTTGATGAGATTCTAAATGGGCTAACTAAACTACAGGATAAAATCAATTCCTTAAACTGGAAATTTGAACTTCAATTTCCTTCCACAATCTGATTAAAGTATTGCACTGATTTTGCAATCGAATCAATACATGCACATATAGTGCGCGACATTTTTTTGCGAATTTGGTTAGAACCCATAGAGTAACTATTTTTGCATCATAAACATTAAGAAAACAAAAACAAGGCATATGCAGCAATGCAAGTGCCGGTTAAGTTACCAACCGACCCGAGGGTTTTGAGCGAGACTCAAGGGCACGGTGGTCTGCATTCCAAAGGACAGATTGCTCGTCGGTCCGGCGGATAAGCGAATGTGAGTGGAAAGCACTAAAGATCCGGGAATACTCGAAAAGTGTCTTTCTATAAGCGACAGGTTTAACTTTTAAAACTTTTGACTTATGGAATTTTCAGCTTTAATGCACCCATCAATCAGAAACCCTTTTTCAGGGAATCTCCTTCAACTTAATGCCAAATAACCGGGTAACCGGCCATTGTGAACGGAAAGTTAACAGTGGTCTGTGCCGAATGCCTTCATGAAATTAGTCGAATTTTATTTGGTAGCATTCATCACTCCCGATATTTTTGTCCCAACCTTCAACCTGTTTGTTAACCTAAATACTTATACCAATGAGATACCTCACATAATCCCAATTTAAGTCCGCGCCTAAATACCCGGCAAAGCTTTTTTATACCAGAAAAGCCCATTATCCCGATTAGAAAAAACAGCATGACTTCCTTCCCCTTTTTCACGGAGTAGATTCCACGTTGGGGAACTTGTCAAATTCTATTATCTCAAGGAAATCGAAATTAAAGGGATTTGATATTCCGTTTTCAAAGGATAAATCTTTGATCTGATGACTGATAATCACTCCGGAAACATATTATTAATTACTTAAATTTAATCAAATGACAAAAGACGAATTCAGTGATTTTATCGATGAGTATAATTTATATGCCTTTGACGGCCTTATACTTATTGCCCATGAAAATGGCCTAATTCACAAGGGGATATGGATCACAAGTACGCCTCCCCTTGAAAAATCTAGTGATGGAACATTTGCTGGTAAAGATGAATATGAGATATTCTATCTCCTGGATGTTGACCATTTTGTAGTGTGGTCAGTAGCCGAGATACGCAGCGTAAAATGTTTGGAGCAAAATTTTCTCGGGCATAAACCCGGTCAATCTACGACGAAAAAATAACTTAAAGAGAATTATGACACAATTATGAGCGACGAAATAACTGAATTAAAAAATAAACCTATGGGACCTTATAGCAAAGAACTGAATTTTGCTTTTGAATTTTATAATGAAAATGAAACTTTAATCGATAAAATCGATGGACCCGGCGACATCGGCAACTGGCTTAATTACCCGGATAATGACGCACCTATCTATGGTGCAATTATTCCGGTGGACTACAATCTGGCGAAGGCGAAAATGGGCAATGACAGGTTTATCAAGGCAGTAAGGATTCCACTTGACGAAGAGTGGAATGAAAATCCGGAAGCCAGGGAGGAGATTATACTTCTATACGCTGACAGTCTGCATGATGCCAAACAGGTGGCCCGCACTTTTGGATGCAAATTTATGTACTGGACCGAATGGGATGGAACCCGCAATATGCTTATCGTAGGTGTTGAGGACGATGGTGACATCTATAAAAATCCTGCCACAGAGACCTATTACGCTTATTATGACATTGATTAATAATTATTTAACTTAATAACAGACAAATACGATGCAAATTGTAAAACTTGAACTTTCAAGTCTTGATCTTTATTCACCGTCTACGGGTGAGCTTATTTGTAATGAGGAGACAGGTTACAATGAAGAGGCTAAATCGTTAATGGGCTATTGGATCGAGGAGGTTTTTACCGAACCGTTTATAAAGAATGAGGCTCTGAATGCTGCCTGGAAGAAGCTGGTCACTGAATGTGATCAAGCTCAGGAAAAGGCGGATGAGGAAGGTACTTATCCGGATGAACAGTTTGATCTGAGTACCGATCGGTTGGTTCAATTTCTCGGGGATTACGATGCTCCAACCTGGGTGGCCTTTCAGATTGGTCTTAATGATGGCGGGATGGTAACCGACAACGGATGGTTTGTTCTTAATCTGGAGAAAGATTAGGGGTAGGAAGAGACTATTGAATACCGGAAAATCACAAATTCCGAACCTTAACAATCAAATATTAACCTAAATAAATTTCAAAATTATGTTTGCTTTAATTCCATGTATGGTTTGCAGGAGCCAGTATTCCACCGTGTTTATCTGGTATACATGTGACAAATGTGGTTTTCGCGTTTGTCCGGCCTGTCTTCAAAAACATAAGGGCCCTTATGGTGGTGGCACAAAATGTAGCCAGTGTGCCTGGGGTTATATAAAACGAACATCTTAATCTGCGCTTTATTAATTACAATCAGTGGAATTACTTAACGATCAGGTAAAATTCTATTCTTTATGGCACAAAAACGAAAAATAATTACGGCTCCGGATCTTAGAAAAATAATACAAGATGAACGGGAATATATTGAATGTAACTTCGGGAAAGGTGATACGGATACGAATGACCCGTTAACAAACAATGGCTCTGTCCGAAATTCTGCTCAAGCTGAACGAGATATTGAAATCTGCTTCGAAGAATTAGCTTTTACGTATGATTTTCATCATGACGCCGGAAAAATGATCGATGCTGATGATAGTTCCGAAGATTGTGTCTATAAATTTCCTGCCTCAGGCGATGCAATTCCCTGCTTTGGTGCAATTCTCCCTGCCGGGGACTTCCCTGCAGTGGAGAAGATTAGTAAAATGAGATATACTATTCCTGTTCATATTCAGTTTTTTGATGATCCGGATAAAAACCATCCTGTAAAGGAGGAGATTATTCTTCTTTATGCTACCTCTGCCGCAGATGCCTTGTTGGTTGCAAAATTGTGCAATTGTGATTTTGTGAATTGGATCGCGTATCTCAATCATGAATTTATAGTCTTTGCAGATGTTACTAAGTATGCTAACCTCTTTTAATAGTGAGATTCGATATATGAAGTTCAGGCTTTAATGATAACGACCAATAAATAATAGATGCTTATTTTACAATACGGAGGGTACATTTTCAAGCTTGCAAATCCTCGACTACCCTTAATAATTATATAGACCTTTGTCAATAATTAAACGATTCTTAAGATATTAAAAACAATTTAAATTAAAAAACATGGAAGAGAAAAAATTACTTCGCCCAACCCCTGCTGATTATGAAAAACGTGCTTACTATGAGGATATCATCAGTGAAGAGGGAATGGATTCAGAGGTGGATGATGAGTATATGGAATTTCTTAATCGTTTTGAGTGGGGCGGTGAGCTATATATGGATGGCGAGTTATGCGGTCTCAAAAATGCATTGGGAGAGGTCTTGCTTGCCCCGGTTTTTGAAGATATGAAGCTCCTCTCACAACATGACATCGAAAAAGGTGACCGTATTGTTGCTCAACAAAATAGCAAATGGGGCGTCGTCCTTGCCGATGGTGTTGGAACCTGGCTCGTACAGCCTGAATACGATACGATTGGTTACCCCAATTCATTGACTTATGTTTGTAAGAATGGGAAATGGGGAGTTCTTAATCTTGCTACTTTCGAATTTTTAATACCCCTTGAATGCGATAAAATTTATGCTGACAACGGATTCATGTTCATAAATGGTGTCGGCGTTTATGAGAAAGATGATAGAAAAGGTATTGTTTCTTCCTCAGGCGAATTTACCGGGGCTATCTTCGATGATGTTGATTGTGAACCTGATGAACACGTAAAGGTTCTGCTCAATGGTGAATGGGGTTATATCAATGAAGGAAATGAGTTTACCAGTGACTTAGAGGAGGCGTACTATTTTAGTGAGATGTAATAAAAATCCGGACCGGGATTGAGGCAGATGCATAAGATTACGCACAAAATTAAAATCTGATCAATCATTTGAAACTATTTAATCCCGGTTCATACCTATTTTCTACTTTTATCCTGGACTTATATTTATTAACTTAGACAAAAACATATCATGGAAATACTTTTATTAATTACCGGAGTAGCTTCCGGTTTAATTATAGGCTGGCTGATGGCAAAACTGAGTTTTAATTCCTCCCTAAACTCAGGGAAAGAGCTCGCTCAGTTAAAATTCAGGGAGCTGGAAAAAGAATTCTTAACATCCAAGGCTACCTCCGATGCCCAGCTTCAAACTGCCCGTGAGAATGCGGAACTTAAACAGAAAGAAATAACCGATTTGAGTCAGCGTTTGAAGGAGTTGAACAAGGAGTTTATGGACTGTAGTCAGGAACTGGCTACTTCCAAAGCGAATAATGCAGCATTAAACGACAAACTTGAAACGCAGAAAAAGGAGCTCGAAAAACTGGGGGATAAATTCAATCTGGAGTTTGAAAATATCGCTAACCGGATATTGGAGACTAAGACAGCGAAATTTACAGAGCTCAATAAAACCAATATGATGGATCTTCTTGATCCGTTGGGAAAAAATATTTCGGAGTTCAAACAAACGGTTGCGGATGTATATGATAAAGAGTCTAAGCAACGGTTTTCGCTCGGGGAAAAGGTACAGGAGTTAGCCTTGCTAAATAAAGTAATAAGTGATGAAGCCAGGAATCTTACCAACGCTTTGAAGGGCGAGGCAAAAACACAGGGACGCTGGGGCGAGATGATCCTGGAGAGTATTCTGGAGAAATCGGGATTACGAAAAGGAGAAGAATACTTTATGGAGCACGAGCTAAAAGATGAAGGGGGTAATGCTTTAAGATCAGATTCGGAGAATAAAAAGATGAGACCTGATGCGGTAATTAAATATCCGGATAATAGGAGTGTTATCATTGATTCTAAAGTTTCGCTTAATGCTTTTACCCGTTACCTTGATGCTGAAAACATCGAAGTTCAGAAAGTTGAGCTTGCAGCACATGTAACTGCGATAAAGAACCATATTTTGACACTAAGCGCCAGGGGATATGATGATTACGATAAATCACTTGACTTTGTGATGATGTTTATTCCGAGTGAACCTGCTTATATCGCTGCGCAGCAGGGTGATCCTGACTTGTGGAATTTTGCTTACGATAAACGAATTGTACTAATCAATCCAACAAACCTGATTATATCCTTAAAGCTTATCGTTGATTTATGGAAAAGGGAATATCAGAATAAAAATGCTCAGGATATAGCAGACAGGGGATCTAAACTCTATGATAAGTTCGTCGGTTTTGTTGAAAATATGGAAGGAGTCGGAGCTAAAATAGAGGATGCAAGAAAGGCCTGGTCGGCTTCGTATGGGCAGCTAAGTTCCGGAAGTGGGAATCTAATTTCACAGGTAGCAATGCTTAAAGATTTAGGCGTTAAATCAAAAAAAGAGCTGTCAAAAGATAGGGTTTCCAAAGCCAGAGAGTTATCAGAGGAAGACTAAACATGCTTCAGTCCGTTGAGCTATTTATTTGGCTAATTATATTAAAATGAGATTATTAAGCACAATTGTCTCTAATTCAATTAGTGGATTTATTCGTTCTCCCCAATCTCTTTGGTCATCAAGGGTACGCTGTGAATGCTTAATACTCCGGTTCCGTCGGTTTCATTAATGGCAAAATTCATCCACACTCTTTCCCCTTTCCATTTATATCCGAAGTTAACTCTTTTGCTGCCTGTGCCGTATGCCTCCTGAAGGATATCAAGTAAACCATTAGTGTTATTCCATCCTTTTGTTTCAAGTTCAATGGTCGTTAACGAATCCTTGTAGAAGGTAAGGTAGACCGATTCCAAAATATATTTATCCATTCGCAGATCAGCCTGAGTTGCCTTATAGATCGCTTTCTCGCTATCCTCCTTTTTTAAACCTTTAAACGCAGTGAAAGGCGTTTCGAGTTTTATATTTAAAAAACCGTACTGTTCATCGAGCGCTTTCAACCCCGCTTCCTTATTATTCCGGTTCTGACCAACCAAAACTGAAGAGACTATTAATATGATCAGGCCAGTAAGCGCCAATTTGAATTTTCTGTAATTTTTAGAATTCATACGATTTTATAAGCTGCAAATTTATGTAATAAGAATGATATAATGTCCTATTCCCATACCGGATAGATATCTTAATGATTCGAAATGAGAAAAATACCACAAAGTCACCAAGACTCTAAATACCAGTAATATACAACCAAAGAATGCCTTAGTGCCTTTTTGGTGTCTTCGTGTTTTAGTGGCGAATAGAATTTTTATCAACTTAAAGGTTTAATGCTATATGCGACATCTTTTAATTCCTATTCCTTGATTGTTCTTTCCCGAATAAAATAGATTACTACTTTCTTTTGTTCTGGAAAACCAATTGCATTTCTGGTTTGTTATTAAGATAGTTTACTCAAAAGTCTTGATAGTCTTTAGTCTGAGTAAACCTAAAATACCTGGAATTGATTGAATGCAAAATGAAAACATTAATATGATCGGCAGACAACTTTTGATTTTTGGTTTTTTTGTGCTTTTCGTTGAATATTATTCGCTTGTGGCCCTGCGGAATGTATTACGGAATACCAATGACAGTTTATACTTTTGGCTATTTTCGCTTTATGTGATCTTGTCGCTCACAACTTTGTGGAGTTTATATGCAGTCGCACATTGGGGAAGAAGCGCCTGGCCATCGGTTTCGCTAAAATATTTCGTGAATATTTTTATAGGCCTGCTGATCGGAAAGGTACTTGTGGCCTTAATTATGTTGCTCGCTGATCTGGTTATGATTATTCCCAATCTGGTCAGTTTTCTCTATTCATTTAAAAATCATCCCGAAGGAATTCCGCCGGATGGTTCCCGTTTTATAAGCCGGTTTACGTTTATTTCACAAATGGCATTATTAATTGGAGGGGTAATTACATCGGGTTTGGTATACGGAATAAGTAACCGGTATCGATACCAACTTACACGGGTGAAGTTGTCGCTGAAGAATTTGCCGGAGGAATTTAAAGGCCTTCGGATTATTCAGATTTCAGATATTCATTCCGGGAGTCTGGATGATCCCACTGCTGTACTTAAGGGGGTGGAGATGATCATCAATGAAAAGCCTGACCTGATTTTATTCACTGGCGACCTTGTAAATGACCGGGCAGATGAAATTGTTCCATATCTGGAGGTATTTAATCAATTAAAAGCTCCTTTGGGTGTTTTTTCCGTTCTGGGGAATCACGATTATGGAGACTATGTTTCATGGCCTGACAAAGCATCAAAAAATGAGAACCTGGAGAGGCTCAAGCAACATCATGCCGATCTGGGGTGGCGGCTGCTGGTGAATGAACATGTGTTTTTAGAACGGCGTAATAAGCAAATCGCATTGATCGGAATTGAAAACTGGGGAGCACGGGGCTTTGCCAAATATGGCGACATGAAAAAAGCGGTTGCCGGTCTGGAGAATTGTGATGTGGCCATGAAGATCCTGCTCAGCCATGATCCTTCGCATTGGGAAGCCGAAGTGCGGAAAGATTATCGCGATATTGCACTCACATTAAGTGGCCATACCCATGGCATGCAATTTGGAATTGACATCCCCGGGTTTAAATGGAGCCCTGTTCAATATGTCTACAAACAGTGGGCCGGTTTGTATCAGGAGGAAAACCAATCCCTTTATGTCAATCGGGGTTTTGGCTTTATTGGTTATCAGGGACGTTTGGGTGTATTGCCCGAAATTACACTAATCGAGTTGGCTTGATAGAATACTGTAATTTTACATTTTGATTTTTGATTTTGAAATTTCAACTTTTATATCATGAAGTTACTCAGATTCATTTTGGCTGCTATTCTCTTTGCATCGTGTAATCACAAAACTCCATCACCCAATGTTTCAGTTGTTGAGTATTTTAATTACGGCGGTTTGGTTGAATCTGCGGGTGTAAAAATGATCCCGATTCATACGGCAGTGGGTGATTTTAAAGTATGGACAAAACGTTTTGGAAATAATCCCAAAATAAAAATATTGTTACTGCATGGAGGCCCTGCCATGACCCATGAGTATATGGAATGTTTTGAGACCTTTTTTCAGCGGGAAGGATTTGAATTTTATGAATATGACCAGTTGGGTTCCTATTACAGCGACCAGCCCAAAGACAGCACCCTTTGGACGACGGCGCGTTTTGTTGAGGAGGTGGAACAGGTTCGGCAGGCTATTGGTGCAGACAACACAAATTTCTATGTGCTTGGAAATTCATGGGGTGGTATCCTTGCCATGGAATACGCCCTTAAATATCAAAAGAATTTAAAAGGGGTGCTGGTTGCAAATATGATGGCCAGCGTTCCGGAATATGGAAAGTATGCCGATGAAGTTCTTGCGAAACAAATGAAACCTGAAATATTGGCCGAAATAAGAACCATTGAGGCCCAAAAAGATTTTAGTAATCCACGGTATATGGAGTTGCTCACTCCGAATTTTTATAATCAACATCTTTGTCGCTTGCAGGAATGGCCCGATGCCTTGAACCGTGCGAATAAACATTTGAATAGTGAAATATATACCATGATGCAGGGGCCAAGTGAATTCGGCGTGAGTGGCCGGCTTGCAAAATGGGACATTAAAGATCGGTTAAACGAAATATCCGTGCCAACTTTAATGATCGGTGCAAAATATGACACCATGGATCCAAAGGCGATGGAAGCACAAAGCAAACTGGTACAGAAAGGTCAATATCTCTATTGTCCCAATGGAAGTCATTTATCGATGTGGGACGATCAAAAGGTCTTTATGAGCGGAGTGATTAAATTCATCAAAGAGGTTGACGCAGAAGGTTTTTAAAATAATTATATTAATTTTCAAAGGTTTATCTTAAAAGGAATGAGAAGTTTAAATGAAGCATCTGCTTACTTATTTCTGTCGCCGCTATGCGGCTTTAGATTTTAGCACCGTCAGATTACCAAAATTGCGGTGCTACGCACCTTATAGGAAAAGACAAGTATAAAATACTACATTTATTGATTCTCACTACTTAGTTTGCAATTCACCGTTCAGCTACTTAAGTGATGTTTTGAGTTATTCCTTTTTAGTAAGTTGAACTGATCTTTGAAATAGCAAGGAGTCGGATTTAAGGATTTCAAGTTCAACGACTTCTGAATTAAATTTCCTCTGATCAAACTGAAAACTGTAATGATTACGACCACTGTTGGTAATGCGGATCTTATTCCCCGATACGGTAGTAGAGGATTGTTCATTGATCCCGGCTTGTTGAATATTCAACTCGCTGAAATGGTGCCCACCAAATCCTAAAGTTGAGTTAACCTCATGAACAGATGAGAGATCGAGATTTACCCGGACAATATCCGCAGAATATTCGACCGTACATGAGCCATTTATCTCAGGGGTCGCAAAACTCATTGTCCCGGCAGGTTTAATCTTTTTGGAAACAGTCTGATCCGACAGGGTTCCGCTTAGATTGGCAGAATCAATGGGGTTATCGCCTGCGCCGGTTTTAAGCACATTCAGAAGTAACAATGCGCCAACCAGCCCGCCTACAAAGGTAACGCCTAAACGGAGCCATTCGTCTTCGAAGAAACTGCTATACCAGCCTAGCAATAAGTAGGTCCAGGACTTTTTCTTCTCATTGGGTTTTTTCTTTGAATTTATACGTCTGATAATCTCTGCCTGAAGATCGGGATCTAAAATGAGGTCATCCTTAAATTCAACCCAATCTTTAATCTTTTCCCATTGATTGAACAATACTCCTGCTTCAGGGTGAAGAGTGAGGTACTCTTTAAATTCATGCTGTTCTGACTGATCCATTTCACCATCGTGATAACGGTATAGGTTCGTTAATAGCGTTTTTTTATTCATTTTCAGAAAACCGTTAATGGATCAATAATTTTGTAATGGCCGGTAAAGATGGGTAAAATTATAATTATTTTTTAAAAGAAATTGATTAACCGAATATTTGAATCCTCACGGGATAGCAAAGGCTTTTGTGCATAATCCAAACTTAACAGGTGTTGATCCTCCTCGAAACAGGTTTCCGGAAGATTTTTATGCCAGTAATTTAATTTCCAAACGATAGGAAGGATTGCCTTATTTGAAAGAATCATTTACAACCTTATTTTCCTCTTTTGCCCCGGAATTCCACGTAATTGCTACCAGAAAACATGAAAATAAATTCTGACTTAAAATAAAATACCTGTGGTACGAAACTAAATGCCAGTCCGGATTGTTTAGATCTAATAAAAATTAATTAAACAAAAAAGACCCATGAATTATTACACGAACATCGCTCAGGTAATTGTTGCTCTATCCATCGGATATGTCTGGATATTTCGTTTTGAGAATATCGTGAAAGAATTTAAGCAATATGGCTTAAGCGACATAACCCGAAGTATGGTTGGGGCCACTAAAATAGCATTGTCAACATTGCTTGTTGCCGGTATATGGTATAAAGACTTAATACTTATACCGGCGCTAGTTATGGCTTTTTTAATGGTATCAGCACAATATTTTCATTTTAAATCGGGCAATCCATGGAATAAGCATGTCCCCTCCTTTATGCTGCTAATATTATGTCTTTTCATTGCTTCTGTATCATTAGAATTAGTTTAAGATGGATTTCCTTAATGTAATGATTTTCATTTCAAGTATCTCCTTTCTGGGGTATGGAATTGCCTATTTTAAATCAACAGAAATGAAAAATGATTTCAAACGATTTGGCCTTGAGAAAGCTGGAGCTCTGGTTGCAATTTTAGAGATTCTTGGAGGCTTGGGATTGATAGTTGGTTTAAAGTTTTATCCTATTTTACTCATCTCAGCAGGTGGCCTTGCTCTCTTAATGTTTTTGGGTGTTGCAATCCGGATAAAATCTAAGGATAGTGTTTGGATTTCACTGCCTGCCTTCTTATTTATGGTTTTAAACGGATTCATTTTTTTCATGTCGATACAGATGTAATAAATACCCTTTTTCGTGATTTATAGGTGTCCGGATAAAAATCAAAGATTCTACGCTGCTCTCAGAATGACAGAAAGTTAAGTGGCTAGAGTGGGGAAGGGGGTTGTAAGT
>CANJNY010000092.1 GCA_947475715.1 Prolixibacteraceae bacterium | reverse complement strand
TAATTAGTCCAAAGTTCTTTAAACCAGGTTTTAAGCCTGCTTGTTTTATCATTTTATTTATTTTAATAATTACCTCTGCACTATTCTCAGCCCTCATTATTTGATATAACCGTGCTATTCTTTGTTCATATTCTGCGATCTCAATGGGCTTATTTGGAATACTGTTTATCATATTTGTATTAAATTCAAAGAATGCCGCAAGGGTTAGAATTACGGCAATCCCATGAGGTATTCTGAAATATTTAGTCAGTGCGTAGGAGATTGCATGTGGTCCGGTAGTTTTTGAGATATTGATTGCCTTACCAGCCAAATTCGAAGAAATCATCATTTGATCCCGGCATTCAGAGGTGGGATTCGTTAATAGGGTATAAAATATCTCCAGGATAGCAGAAATACTCGTTGAAGCGTAATTCATGCTTTGCCTGGTTGCTCCAACGGCCCAGAATGATTCGATTGCCTGACTTATTGCATCGAATGCGGTAGTTGCAGTTAGTTCTTTAGGCATTGTATCGGTAAATTCAGAGTCTAAAAATACCATGTCTGGCAGCATTTCCAGAGAGGAAACGGAATATTTCTTTTTTCCGACATAACTTACCGCAAATTGGGTTGCTTCGCTACCGCTTCCCGATGTTGTTGGGGCTAAGATTAAATGCTTTATTCTTGCTGGAACTCTTTTGATCCCGATAATAATATCTCTGATTTCAGATTCATTTGCAGGCAGGATCGATATTAACTTTGCAGTATCTAA
The DNA here is from genome assembly GCA_947475715.1 of Prolixibacteraceae bacterium. GTDB lineage: Bacteria > Bacteroidota > Bacteroidia > Bacteroidales > Prolixibacteraceae > JAAFHB01. The sequence continues at coordinate 19,918 of CANJNY010000092.1, read as the reverse complement.
AACACTTCCGCCACCCAGGCCAACGATAATATCCGGGTTAAACTGATTTGCGAATCGTACGCCATTGATTAGGTTTTCGATATCAGGATTTAGATCAACATCACAATATCGCTGCACCAGAAAACCATCAAGATTTGATTCAACTTCTAATCTTTTTGGCGATTTTTCGTATGAGTTTTTCCCCGTGATCAACAATACCCTTGAACCCCTCAGCTTGGTAAGTGATTTATTCAGCTTGCTGATACTTCCTCTTCCAAATAATTCTAAAGTTTTCACCTGATTCCTAATGTATTCATTAAGTTGGATTTATTTTCACCCGGACTTTTTGTTGGTCTTCCTAAATCAGCTCTTGCTCCTTTCTTAGTCCTGATTTCTAAAAAAACTGGTCCTTTAAGGGATAAGATCGATTTAAATGTGGTGGCAAGTTCTGATTTTTCAGACAAAGAGAAAGTATGTGCAAATCCGCAAGCATGGGCTATTTCCTTCAGGTTGATTTGAAATCCGACTGTTGGTTGACCTCCAACAGAGTCATGAGCTCCGTTATTTAGAACAACATGAATGAGGTTTTCAACCTTACTGTTGCCGGTAACAGCCAATGAACCCATGTGCATAATTAGGGAACCATCGCCGTCGAGGCAGAGTACTTTTCGAGCTGAATTGATTGCAATTCCCAGAGCAATCTGAGAGGTATGTCCCATGGAGCCAACTGTTAGAAAGTCGTTTCGATTACCTTGTCCTCTGGCAACACGTAATTCAAAAAGCTCCCGTGAGGTATATCCGGTGGTAGAAACGATAATCTCGTTCCCGTTTAAACAGTCAAGGATAGTGGCAATAGCCTCTTCACGCATCATTTCATAGTTACTTTCCTCTTTTTTAATCCGTTTATACGAATCAAATGTGTTGGATCTTACCACGATCGCAACTGGAGCACCCTTGGCTTTTACCAAATTCACGATCGATTCAATGAATGATTCGATATCCGAAACGGTGGCATCAAGGATCCTGTAAGGAATTTCCATTGCATCCAGCAGGGCATTCTGGACTCTTCCTTGTTTAATATGCTGAGGCTCATCTTTTACACCGGGTTCGCCCCTCCATCCAATCATCAGGATGAGTGGTATTCCATACACTTCTTTATCTGCAAGAGAGATCAATGGGTTAATGGCATTGCCAAGACCTGAGTTTTGCAGATAAACAAGGGGTATTTTGCCCGTGGCCAGATGGTATCCTGTTGCAAGGGCGACAGCTGCCCCTTCGTTTGCCGCAATGATATGCTCTTTATCCCTTAAATTGTCAGATAGATAAGCGCAAAAATATTTAAGAAGTGAGTCGGGCACGCCGGTAAAAAAATTGACTTCGAATTTTTTAAAACATTCAAATATTGTCGATACAGCTATCATGTTACATTCCCCCTGGAATTAAGGTTAGAATTTCCTGAATTGGCATTAAATTTTCCCTGGCCTCATAGGCCCTTTGATAGGTTAAAATACTTTTGGCAGTATTGAGCATGGCAGGGTATGCACTTCTTAGTAATTGATTCGCGTAGATAAATACATTTACCCCTGCGTCTGCAAGGTCATTTTCGTAAATTGTATCATAGGTTGAAGGAACTACTACTAAAGGGACTTTCGTGGTGAAGTGTTGATAACGCTGGCAGAATTCCAGAATTTCTCCGGGTGTTTTTTCCTTCGAATGAATCATAATTCCATCTGCTCCGGCCTCAATATAAGCTTTGGCTCTGATCAAAGCATCTTCCATACCTGCCTTTAAAATCAAACTCTCGATTCTGGCTATAATCATAAAATCATCGGTAACCTGAACTCGTTTTCCTGCTTTGATTTTTTCACAGAAAGACTCAATAGTGTCTTGGTTCTGAACAACATCAGTTCCAAAGAGTGAATTCTTTTTTAAGCCAACCTTATCTTCAATAATTATAGCAGAAACGCCGAGTCTTTCAAGCGTTCTAACGGTAAAAACAAAATGTTCGGTTTTCCCGCCAGTATCTCCATCAAATATTATCGGTTTGGTAGTTACCTCCATTAGGTCATTAATCATGGAAACTCTTGCGGTGATATCTACAGCTTCGATGTCCGGTTTGCCTTTCGAGGTTGAATCGGTTAGACTGCTTGCCCACATCCCATCAAATTCCCTTACTTCTCCATTGATATCGACCTGAGTATGTTCCACAATTAATCCGGTAAGACCATTATGAGCCTCTATGATTCGTACAATTTTTTTTGATGCGATTAATCTTCTTAATCGTTTTAGCCGAATTCCGGGTGTAGTTCCCAGATCATTCAGTTCCTGGTTCAGTTTGGTCGAGGATATTCCCTGTGTATAGGGAACTTCGACCAATATTCCATTCCATTGATTTAAGGTCTCGATAACAAGCTGCCTTGTTGAACTTTGTATCCCCTCTTTCCAATCATCTCCATGAACCACATAATCGGGGCGTAATTTTTCGAGATTTGGCCGGTAATCGAGTGTCTCCTGCGAAACGACCCTGGAGACTCCCTTAATATTTGAAATAATTTCCTTCCGCTGTTCAAATTCAAGATAGGGCAGTCGTTTATAACTTGCAATGGCCTTATCTGTTAATAAACCTATGATTACATCACCCAGTTTAGCAGCCTCCCTGATGATATTAAGGTGTCCAGGGTGAATGAGATCGGCACTCATTCCAACATATACCTTTTTTCTCATTTTGTTGTAATTTAGATGCTTTATTTTAATAATTATTCAATAAATACACAATTCTTTCAATATCATTATCCGAAAGGACTGGGCTTAAAGGCAGGCTTAAAACCTCGGCATGAATTTGTTCTGTTACCAAATAACTCAGGTCGTTCCAATTCTTATATGCCCGCTGTTTATGAGGTGGAATAGGGTAATGGATCAATGTTTGGATCCCGTTTTGGGTTAGATAGGCCTGAAGTTTATTGCGATTGGAGGTCCGTATGACGAATAGATGCCAAACGTGGGAAAGTGAAGTTTGTGAAGTGAAAAGTTTGATGTTATTACTATCTGGTAAAATAATATCGGGATGTTCAATATGTTCACAATAGTATTTGGCAATATTCCGACGGCGCTCATTATCTGTTTCAAGTCGTGGTAATTTCACCTTTAAGATTGCTGCCTGTATTTCATCCAGTCTGGAATTCAGTCCCTGATAATCATTTATATATTTTGTATTCGAACCATAATTAGCCAAAGCACGGATGATATTGGCTAGTTCATCATCATTGGTGGTGACTGCTCCGCCATCTCCGAGGCAACCTAGATTTTTACCGGGATAGAAACTGTGTCCGGCAGCGTTTCCTAACGAGCCTGTTCTTCTTGGTCGGCAAGGTTGCAATTTATTTTGGTTGGGATCATTGGTATTGCTGATTACGCCGAAGGAGTTACCATCTTTAACTTTCTGCTCCAGGTAAAATGCTCCCGCTGCCTGGGCATTATCCTCGATTAGTATCAGATTATATTTTTTCACCAGCCTCCCGATTTCGGGATTCATCGCGTTTTGTCCATACAGGTGAACCATCATGATCCCTTTTGTCCGTTTCGTTATTCTTTCTTCAATTAGCCAGGGGTTAATATTATAGCTTAAAATATCGGGTTCAACAAAAACGGGAGCTAGTCGATTATCGGTAATGGCCAGGATCGTAGCAATGTAAGTATTTGCCGGAACGATGATCTCATCTCCTTCCTCCATCTCTCCTTTTGTAATATATGCTTTAAGAATAAGCCGCAAGGCATCAAGTCCGTTTGCAACTCCGATGCAATGTTTTACACCAATAAACGCAGCATATGATTCTTCAAATTCCTTTACTTCATGGCCAAGTAAGTACCATCCGGAATCCAGTACCCTTTTAATAGCGCCTGAAAGGTCAGGCTCGAAGGTGTCATTTATCGCCTTTAAATCAAGGAAATTGATCATCCTAAAGTAAAATATTAGTGTTATGGATATACATTAATATTGATTCAGGGGAAATAATATCTAACAATGGTTGGCAATTATCTTCGGCTCCACCTAAAACTAAACCGTAAAGCAGAATTACAATTAATGTCCTCTTTGAAGCGGATAAGTCCATCGTTTGGGATCCCGTATTCACTTGAAGTTCCCAGGTCTATATAATCAAAGTCCATTTTTTTATAATAATTCCATAAATTCAACGAACAAAAATTCATTGCCCGAAAACTTCTGCCGCGTTCAGAATCACCCCAGCAAATTCCCTGAACAATTTTAGGATGACCGCGATAAAATATGGCGGCTGCTAAAATATCACCCTCACGACTGCGTATTTGAAAAAAATCCACAGGCCAGAGCCTATCGACTTCTAAAAAATCATCAAAAGTCATATGCATCAAATGTCCAAGTCGCTGTCTGTTTATACAGACAACATTATATGCATCCTTTCTTTCAGCTTCTGACACAACATAATGAAAAGAGAGGTTATAGCGCAGCGATTGATTGTAATTGTGTTGCGAATTCCTACAGGAAAATTCGCCCCTGAATTTTCGCAGATCAACCCAATTTGTAATCTCGGGAATATCCATCGAAAAACCATTCCTTAGAAGAGAATTTACCATTTTCGAATTAAAGGAGTGACAGTATATGTCTGGCGGAAGTATTAATTGGATTGTATTCAGGTTCTGATTCGTGACATACTGAATAAGTTGAGCAATAAACCGATCTATTTCACCTATCCGTATGTTGTTGTTATGAAAATGAAATCCACCGTAAGGTGCTGAAATAGGAGACTTTAATATTCCATCACATACTCCTGCAGCTAACCCTATTGAAACTTTTTTCTGATCTTCAAATAACCTAACAACCCAATTAACCCGGTCTTTATGGAGTTCGATAAATGGTTCAGAAATATAGGGAGTCGGGTTGACCGGAAAACGTTCCGTGTATCTTTTTGCATTAACGTTAATAATCATTGTCAATTCTTTAAATAAACTCTATTCGTTTCTCATTATTAAAATGATACTTCAGACCACATTGATTACAATTCAAATTCTCATCCAGTTTTTCTCCACAGTTACATAAATATCCTTTAAATCTGGCAGGATTGCCATACCACAAGGAATGATCAGGAACATTTTTAGTGACGACACTTCCGGCTCCAATCATAGCATATTCCCCAATTGTAATTCCGCAGAGTATTGTTGAATTTGCACCTATACTTGCTCCTTTTTTAACTACGGTTTTAAAAAAATTCAGCAAGCGTTGACCGGATCTGGGTTTCAAATCATTAGTGAATGTTACATTGGGTCCCACAAATACATTGTCCTCAAAAGTTATTCCATCCCACAACTGTACCCCGGATTTAATGATAACGTTATTTCCAATGGTTACATCGTTTTCGATAAAAACATTGAAACAGATATTGCAATTTTCGCCAATTACGGCACCTTCCAAAATGACACAGTATTGCCAGATCTGGGTTCCTTTGCCAATATTTTTCGATTGTATATCAGAGTTCGGATGTAGCATATTTTTTAAAATCTTCAATTTTTCGGATATAGTCTGATTCATCATATTTGTGTGAAGCTAAGACCAGACAAATAGCTCCGGATGAAAACTCCATTAACTCGCTCCAAATACCGGGCAAGACAAGAAGGGCATAATCTGGACGGTTAAGTGAAATAACTTTTTTATTTATGCCATCGTTAAGCAAAACGTCAAATGAGCCGCTTGCAGCAACAATTAATTGATATACTTTAATATGGGCATGTCCCCCTCTCTCCTGGCCACTTGGTATATCATAAAGATAAAATATTCGTTGAACGTCAAATGGTAAATTCTTTTGCCCCTCAACAATGGTAATATTTCCTGCTCTATTATGTATTTTGGTGAGTGGAAGAATTACGCAATCATATACGCTGCTTTTACTTTTCATCGGATTGACAGGTTTTGAGGAATTCAGGGTAATAATAAATATAGTCATCGAGGTGATATTGTGTTGAACTAACCACCATCGCCAGGGAATTCGTTGAGAAATTCTGCATATGCCGCCATAAACCGGCTGGCAGGTAAAGCCCATAATAGGATCGGTTTAACGAATAAGTTTGCTTAACCTTTGCATCGTCGACAACCACATCAAAGCTGCCACACAGTGAAACAATAATCTCTTCCTGCTCTTTAAAAGCGTGACCACCACGTATTTGTCCTCCAGGGACATCATAGATCCAATAGACTCTTTGTATTTTAAAGGGGATATGATTATTCTCCTCCAGGAAGGAGAGGTTTCCTCTGGGATCTTCAATTTTGGGTAAATAAATTATTTCCGGCTTTTTCATGGGAAGGAGGTTGATTTTTATTGCATTGGATTTCAGGGCATTAATGCCTGATTGTATTCGGTTAACAGTTTACTGTGGATTTATAGCTTCGCCATGGTCAGTCACATTCCTGACTTTTCCGCTTCATTTTTTAAAAGTCTTGAGAAACTTTACCAGATCAGGTTAGGTAAAATTCCGAAAACTGAAATGAATGTCGTTTGAATACTATTTCATATTCGAGGCTCAAACGAATCATTTATAATTAAAATTACGGGAATAATATTGAATATTCGGATTATAAACGGATACAATCGATTATATCCGATTATAATCATTTGTAATCGATTAATTTATTGATATATAAGGTTATACATTCTGCGGTTTGATTGCTTTTAAAGATCCTGGGCATTAGATTTTTCAAAGTGATATTTAAATAGTTATTTGATTTAAATAGAAACAACTTGATTACTTTTGCACCTATAATTAATGTAAATGAACTATTTAGCACATATCTACCTGTCAGGGGAGTCAGAGGAGGTAATTCTTGGCAATTTCATAGGTGACTATGTCAAAGGTCAACAATTTCTGAACTATCCTAAGAATGTGGCTAAGGGAATCGTACTTCACCGGCATATCGACTCTTTTACCGATTCGCATCCTGTTGTTTTTGAGTGTATTGTTAAGTTAAGGCCAGTATTTGGAAAGTATGCAGGGATTGTGATTGATATATTTTTGGATCATTTTCTTGCAGTTAACTGGCATAACTATTCCACCGAAAAGCTTTCGACATTCACTAAACGGTTTCATGCAGTGATTCTGGCCAATTTCTTTCAATTGCCATCTTCGGTAAAGATCTTTGTCCCTTTTCTGATACAGCATAAGCGGCTTCAATCGTATGCTTCAATCGCAGGGATTGAAAAAACACTTCGGATAATGGCTAAACACACCTCCTTACCGGCTGAGACCGAAACTGCACTTCAAATCCTTGAACAGGAATATGAGTTTTTTAATGATGCTTTTAACCGTTTTTTTCCTGATATAATCCATTTTATCGAAATAAAAGGGGAGTTTATAATCGAACGGCCGGTTTTAATAACAAGCGTGTAATATCACCGGTGAAGCTGTTTAAACCCGAATTTTAGAGACGAATCGCTTTGCATCTAAATTCACAGGAATAATTTTCACATCAGATTCTCCGTTCTGCTGGCATCCAGACGAAGGAAGATGAAAAGTAAAATCGTAAACGACCAGAGTGAAGATCCTCCATAACTGAAGAACGGAAGAGGTATGCCGATTACAGGAGCCAGTCCGATAGTCATTGATATATTTATGGCAATATGGAAAAACAGGATGCAGGCAACACCATATCCGTAGACCCTGCTGAACTGCGATCGCTGTCGCTCGGAAATGGTTATTATCCGGATTAAGAGTAATAGAAATAGTCCCAGAACAGCTGTTGCTCCTATAAATCCCCATTCCTCTCCAACAGTACAAAATATAAAATCGGTGCTCTGTTCGGGGACGAAATTATATTTTGTTTGGGTACCTTTTAAAAATCCTTTTCCCAGGACTCCCCCTGAACCAATTGCAATTTTGGATTGATTTACATTATACCCCTTACCCAGCTTGTCTATTTTAATCCCTAGTACCTGATCAATCCGATCACGCTGGTGAGGTGCCATTACATTCTTATAGAAGTAATTGACCGACATTGAGATTCCAATTGCAAAGATAAAAAAGAGTAAAATACGCCATACTTCACCAATCCGACGAAGAATACCATATACAATAAACAAAACTGTGGCAATTGTACAGGTTATCATTAAAAGTTCCAGCGGAGTTCCATCAAGGCTGAATAAACTGTCTGTGATCCAGGTTAATCCCAGCATTGCGATGATCGCAAGAAATCCGATAAGTGGTTCTTTAACATTTTGCCTTAGAACACCGTAGGCTGCCACCGAGATGGAGAGCAGAAACAGTAACAGCTTAAACTGATCCAGAACCAGCGAAAGGATAAAAAGAGCCGCAGCTGCAAACCCCCAAAAGAGTACCATCCCATTTAAACCTTCGCGATAAAATACGAATACAAATACCGCAAATACTAATGCCGACCCCGTATCGTTTTGCATGATAATTAGTATTGAAGGTAACAATATCAGCGCAATCAGGATAATGTAGGATCGCATCTTTTGTATCTTAAAGTCATATTGACTAATGCATTTTGCCAGGGCAAGATTGGTGGCAAATTTGCCAAGCTCAGCCGGTTGAAGGGCGATGTTTCCAAATTCAAACCAGGCTCGGGCACCGTTTACTTCCTTCCCCAGAAACAGAACAGCGATAAGAAGCAAAATTGTTGCAGCATAAATGTGATAGGCAAATGCAGCGTAGAACTTACTGTCAACAGAAAGTACCATTATCGCAAGCACAACACCGGCAATGATCCAGATTAATTGCTTGCCGTATTTTTGCCCCATGTCCATAATGCTCTGATGTTCTTCGCTGTAAACTGCAGCATAGATATTAATCCACCCCAGTATTACCAGGATAAGATAGAGCACAACAGTTGCCCAATCCAGATTAAACCATATATTATTAGTTGTTTTCAATCTCCTCCTTCAAGTTTCATTGTGGATATTAAATCAGAATTAATCATTGCATCCTCAAAATGTTGTCTTCCAGGGGCAATCCTCCCTTTAAGGTATTTTTCGATGATCAGACTGGCAATTGGCGCTGCATACCGGGCACCCCAAACGCCGTTTTCGATGTAGACAGCGATGGCGATTTTAGGATTTATTCTGGGTGCAAAAGCGACAAATGCTGAATGTGCCTCTCCGTGAGGGTTTTGTATCGTACCGGTTTTCCCGCAAATAATTACACTGTCGATTTTAGCCGATGCACGGGCTGTTCCCGATTCAACGACCTCTTCCATTCCCTGGGCGATCATTTCATAGTTATCGCGGCCTGCATCGATGGTATGCTTTTCAAATTTCAAGGTGTCCTGTGTTCCATCATATTCCTGAATGCTTCTGACCAAATGTGGGGAGATATAGTATCCGCGGTTTGCAATCAGCGTTACCATATTGGAGAGTTGAAGCGGAGTCACAAGCAATTCGCCCTGACCGATTGACAATGATCTTATGGTTAAGGAATTCCATCCTCCGGAACCAAAGTATTTATCGTAATATGAAACTGAAGGTATATTTCCGGAAGTTTCCGAATAGAGGTCACCTCCGATTTTTCGGCCAAGACCCATTTCAAGCAGTGAATTTCTAAATGCTTCCAACCCCTCCGCCGGAGTCGAAAAATGGTTGATTTCCGATTTGAAGGCCTGCCAGAAATATGAATTGCACGATTCGCGAATTGCAGAGATCAATCCCAATGGTGTTTCATGGTTATGGGTGCACTTGATTGGAGCCGATGCAGGACCATTGCATGAATAACGTACATTTTGCAAAACACCATCCTGAAGCCCTATTAAAGCATTGGCAATTTTAAAGGTGGAACCCGGTGGATAGGAAGAGGTGATCGCCCTGTTTAGCATCGGTTTGTTTGGATCGTTGAGCAGTTTTGAGTAATTTCTGGAACGTTCGCGGCCCACAAATAAACCGGGATCGAAAGTGGGCGAACTGGCCAGAACCAGTATTTCTCCTGTTGATGGTTCGATAGCTACAATGCTGCCAACTTTACCACTGAGTAACCGCTCCCCATAACCCTGAAGATCCGCATTGAGTGTAGATACCAGGTTTTTGCCGATTATGGCTGCTGTGTCAAGGCGCCCCTGTTCAAATGAACCTTTGACCATCTGGTGAACATCAACCATCTTGTAAGAGATCCCTTTTACTCCGCGAAGCTCATCTTCATAAGCCCGTTCTATTCCACTCCTTCCGATATAATCACCATTCTCATAATATTTATTCGCATCTATTGCTTTTTGATCTACCTCACCAACATAACCCAGTACATGAGCCGCAATTTTAGCCGGATATTGCCTCAGCGTGCGGGCCTGAATGTAAAATCCGGGGTATTTAAACAACTGCTCCTGAAGAACTGCATAGGTTTGAGATGATAGCTGTTTAATAATTGGAGAGGGTTTATACCGGGAGAAATTTTTGGCCTTGATAAGCTCATTAACCAGTTCTTCCTTTTCAACCCCGACGATACTGCAAAAGGCCAGCGTGTCGAAAGCTTTAATCTCCCGGGGGGTGACAAGGACATCGTAAGCTGCCTGATTAAAGACCATTAATTTGCCGTTTCTGTCGAAGATTACTCCTCTGGCAGGATAATTGATCTCACGACGCAAAACATTGGTGGCAGCAGATATCTTATAGGAGGAATCCACAACCTGAATATAAAACAGGCGAACCAATATAATCAGGGCTGTAAGCGAGAATAAACCGATAACCAGATATTTGCGTTTACTAAAGACGTCCACGTTATGTTGAGTTAACCGGCTAATTCCGGAAAATTAAAAATTGGCTCAATACAATTAAGACAATCGATAACACTGAGCTTAAAACCACACGCAGCAGGGTAATTAAAAAATCGTCGAATGTAAAAGCTTCAATAAAGAAAAGAAAAAGATGATGTATCACTACCAGAAATGTGACATAAGTAGCAAACCATTGGAATCCCATATTTTTAACCCTGGGGGCGGTAATAGAATCCAGGGTCTCACGCGTAGTTAGTATACCCATTATTCCAGGTCTTACAAACCCTATTAAAATTGAGGCTGAGGTATGAACCCCGGGAGTGTTTGTGAAAAGGTCAACGGTAACACCTAAAGTAAGAGCTAGAAATAATAAAAGAGACCGCGGGGTATCAAAGGGTAGTAAAACAATAAACAGGATATATATAAATGGCGCTATAATTCTTTCAATCAATAAATTATTGAATATTAGTACCTGTAAAAGAACAGAAACCACAAAGATCAATAGATATTTAAAGGTATTAATTCCCATTACTTATTTAATGATTCCAGTTGTTTTATTTCATTCATCTGTTTATTTTCAACCAGACCTACAATGACAAGATGTTTAAAATCGGCTGCAAGCATTACTTCAATTTTATAGAAATTACTTCCTGAGCCAATCGAAAAATCAGATATTGTTCCAATAATTAAACCTTCAGGAAAGCTTGATGAATAGCCCGTTGTAACAACCGTATCCCCGTTTTGCACCGGTACATGGTATGGCATTTCATTGAGCTGAACTCTTCTGTAATCCTTCCCATCCCAGGAGAGCGAACCGAAATAGTCGTTTCGTTTTATTTTGGCACTTATTTTCCATTTACTGTTGAGCAACGAAATAACCGTACTGAAATTTTCCGACACATTGGTGACTAATCCAACAACCTGCCCATTGGCAATAACTCCCATATCGGGCTTAATTCCATCGTGCCTCCCTTTATTCAGGGTTATAAAATTATGCTGCTGATTCACCGAATTGTTGATGACTCTTGCCGTGCTAAACCGGTATGCTGCCTTCAGAGACGAATCTTTCGCTATTCTTGGGAGATAAATCGAATCGACAGAATTATATTTTCCCCGGTTTGATTTAAGCAGCATTTCGTGCAAGGCAGATCTTAAAACACCATTTTCTTCTGCCATTTTAAGATTTACCTGCTTGATCTCAAATACCTGAAGGTAGGCTGAGAATTTTTCAAATATCGTGCCGCTAAGAAAGTTACTCGAATCAAAAAAAGTGGCCTGCTGATAATTGTTGTAGGTTACGACCATCGATAACGAGAGTGTCTCCAAAACTAAAAACAGAAATACAACGTGATACCTGTAGATGAGCTTAAATAAATTCTTCATAGGCAAATGGGGAGATAATTTTGTCCTTCCTGTTTTGCTCGGTTACCGAAGTAGAAATGCGAATTTATCAACGTTCTTAAGCGCCACACCAGTTCCACGTGCCACTGCACGCAATGGATCATCTGCGATATGAAATGGAATATTGATCTTGTCAAATAACCGTTTATCTAATCCACGAAGTAAAGCACCACCACCTGCCAGCCAGATTCCTCTGGTAACAATGTCGGCATAAAGCTCAGGAGGAGTCTGTTCCAAAGCACTGATAATGGCAGTTTCAATTTTGGAAATTGATTTATCCAGACTATGGGCAATCTCCTGATAGGAGACTGGTACCTCAATTGGAAGAGCAGTCATTTGATTCGGACCGCGAACAATATAATCTGCCGGTGGATCATCAAGCTCAGAAAGTGCAGCCCCAACATTAATCTTAATATCTTCAGCTGTTCGCTCTCCAATTTTAATATTGTGCTGATGGCGCATATACTCCAGAATGTCTGCCGTGAGGTCATCTCCTGCAATTCGGATCGACTTATTGGTCACAATACCACCTAAGGAGATAACGGCAATTTCTGTAGTTCCACCACCGATGTCGACTACCATATTTCCTTCCGGAGCTTCAACATCAAGACCGATACCAATTGCTGCTGCCATCGGTTCATAAATCATATATACATCGCGTCCTCCGGCATGTTCAGAAGAGTCACGTACTGCCCTTATTTCAACTTCGGTTGAACCGGAAGGTATACATATTACCATTTTAAGTGCAGGCGAGAACCATCTTTTCTTCGGATTGATCATTTTAATCATTCCGCGAATCATTTGCTCTGCAGCATTGAAGTCCGCAATAACCCCATCCTGTAACGGACGGATGGTTTTCAGATTGGCATGTGTCTTGCCCTGCATCTGCCTTGCTTTTTCTCCGATAGCAACCAGCTTGTCAGTTTTCATATCGATCGTAACTACCGAAGGCTCATCAACAACAACCTTACCATTATGGATAATGATTGTATTGGCTGTGCCCAGATCAATAGCTATTTCCTGAGTCAGAAATGTAAATAAACCCATATCTACTTATTTAAATCTAAATTTATAACAGCTACTAATGTTTAAAATGTCTGAATCCTGTAATTACCATAGCCATTTCATGGTTGTCACAAAATTCGACTGAAAGTTTGTCCCTGATCGATCCCCCCGGTTGAATTACCGATTTAATCCCTTCATTATTTGCTATTTCAACGCAATCGGGAAAAGGGAAGAAAGCATCAGAGGCCATAACGGCTCCCTGTAAACTAAAACCAAAAGATCGGGCTTTTTCAATTGCCTGCCTTAAAGCATCAACCCGTGAAGTTTGTCCAACACCACTTGCCAGTAATTGTTTCCCCTTTGCCAGTACAATAGTATTCGATTTTGACTGTTTAACCAAGCGATTGGCAAACAATAAATCATTTATTATTTCAGGATCAGGTAAAAGACGGGTTACAGCCTGAAGATCAGTTGCATTTTCTCTCTTGAGATCACGATTTTGCACAATCGTTCCGTTCAGAACACTGCGATATTGAAAGCTCGGCAGCTCAACCTCTTTTCGGATCAGAATGATCAGGTTCTTTTTTGATTTTAATAGCTCCAGCGCATCTGCATCGTAGGATGGTGCAATAATTACTTCAAAAAATATCTTTCCAACCTCCTCAGCAGTCAATTTATCGATCGTCCCGTTGGTTACAAAAATACCGCCATAGGCAGAAACGGGGTCGCCTGCTAAGGCTGCCAGAAAAGAATGATAAACAGTATCTCGCGAAGCACAACCGCAGGCGTTATTGTGTTTGAGAATCGCAAAGGTCGTTTCTGAAAATTCATCAATCAGATTTACTGCAGCATCAATATCAAGCAAGTTATTGTAGGAGATCTCTTTGCCGGCTAATTGACTGAACATTATCTCGAAATCACCAAAGAAAACACCCTGTTGATGCGGGTTTTCTCCGTAACGTAATTGCTTTGAATTATTAAAGCTTTGACGGAACTGAGCTGGCCATTCCCCGGCAAAATAATTGTAAATAGCTGAATCATAATGTGATGAGGTCGCAAATGCTTCGACGGCAAATTTTCTTCGGTCATCAAGTGAGGTAATTCCACTTTTCGAATCCAAAAGTGTGCTTAACGCACCATATTGTCCCTGGTTGGATATAATTACAACATCATTAAAATTCTTGGCGGCTCCCCGTATAAGTGAAATCCCGCCGATATCAATTTTTTCAATAATCTCACTATCTGAGGCTCCGGATGCTACTGTAGCTTCAAACGGATACAAATCAACTATTACCAGATCAATTTCGGGAATCTCATATTGGGCAAGCTGATCAAGATCACCCTGGTTTTCACGCCGGGCTAAAATTCCACCAAAAACTTTGGGATGCAAAGTTTTTACCCTTCCCCCCAATATGGAAGGATAGGTTGTAAGCTCCTCAACAGCTGTAACCTCAATATTTAAACCTTCAATAAAATCTTTTGTTCCTCCTGTTGAATAAAATTTTACCCCAAGTTTATCAAGTTTAGTAATAAGCTCGTCCAATCCATCTTTATGGTATACAGATATTAAGGCCGATTTTATTTTTTTCAGGTCACTCATTATAAATTTCTTAATAATTTTTTGCAAAGCTAATAAAAACCTTTAAGTTTTTACCGGTTTTTTCAACCTGGTTTTATCATTTATTATCAAATAATCCGTTTACGCGCTGATTTATAGTAAAAAAAATATATTTTTAAACGATAATAAAATAGGAATATGCTAATTGTTCGTTTGATTATTGAAAGTTTTAAATTCGCTTACAGTTCGTTGGTAATTAACAGGTTGCGAACTTTTCTGTCATTGCTTGGAATTACTATCGGAATTTTCTGCATTATTTCTGTCTTTACTATTATTGACTCCCTGGAAAGGACCATCCGTGACAGCATGTCAAAATTGGGAAGTAATGTGATTTATGTTCAGAAATGGCCCTGGGCACCACCTGCTGGTGAAAGTGAGTATCCCTGGTGGAAATACCTGAACCGCCCCGTTCCTAAACTCTCCGAAGCACAGGAGATTCTTCGCCGGTCGGGTCTTTCACAATATGCTGTCTTTAATTATAGTTTTAACCGAACCATTAAAAGTGGCAATAATAAAGCTGAGAATGTTGAAATTATGGGCGCCTCAAATGGTTTAATTGAAACATGGAGTCTCAAAATAATAACCGGAAGGCCATTGACTGAACAGGAGTTTAATTCAGGTGCCAATTTTGCGATGCTCGGTTCCGACATGGCGGAGCAACTATTTCCGGGAGGCTCTGCAGTTGGTAAATCGATAAAAATACAAGGATTTAATATGCTGGTTTTAGGCGTTTTTGAGAAGATGGGGGAGGATGTTTTTGAAACCAGTATGGATAAACGGGTTCTTATTTCTTCTAAATTGGCTGCACGAATGGTCGATCCCTTGACCGATATGGGACAAAGTATCATCATAAAGGGCAAGGCAGATGCTTCCGTCACCCGTCTCTCTGAGGAATTGGAAGGGGTAATGCGTTCAATCAGAAGAGTTAAGCCATCGGGTGAAAATGATTTTGCATTGAATGAGGTAAGTATAATTTCAGGCCGGCTTGACAGTGTATTTGTCGTTTTTAATATCGCCGGTTGGATTATCGGCGGATTTGCAATCCTTGTCGGGGGATTTGGAATCGCCAATATCATGTTTGTATCCGTAAGGGAGCGGACCAAAATAATTGGATTGCAAAAAGCACTGGGAGCAAAAAGCAGATTCATACTGCTTGAATTCCTTTTTGAAGCCAGCGCACTCTCTTTGATCGGGGGAGCTATCGGTCTTATGATTATTTACTCCCTCACTTTTATCGTAAGCAAGACCTTTGATTTCAACCTGGTCTTAAGTGTCGGAAATATTGCGACCGGATTGATCATTAGCATCGTAATCGGTTTGATTGCCGGTGTGGTTCCTGCGCGTGCGGCAGCTCGTCTTGATCCGGTCACGGCAATGAATGCGGTGTAATATGCAATCAAAATTCAAAATTCAGCAATCAAAAATTAAAATGCAAAGTACAAATTATAGTTTTTAACAGGCATTACATCGTGCGGATATCAATTTACTAAATTACTAATTTGCATTTTGCACTATCTAATTTGCATTTTACATTCTGACAATTATTCATTCCCTTGAGAATCTTACTCTTCAATTTTATTCGGAGTCATCATCAATCGTTCTATATTATTGGTCAAATCGACAAATTCTTCAACCGATAGCTGCTCAGGACGTCGGGTTAATAAGACAGCATCCAATTCCTCAATTCTCGGAGAAAAACCTTTTATACTGTTTCTTAGCATTTTACGCCTCTGGTTAAAGGCTTGTTTAACAACTTTAAAGAAAAGCTTTTCATTACAACCCAATTCTGTTCGACCATTAGCTGTAAGCCGAATTACTGCTGATTGAACCTGTGGTGGCGGATCAAACACATGCGGGGGAACATCGATCAGGTATTCAATATTATACCACGCCTGCAGAAATACACTTAATATACCATAAACCTTAGATCCTGGTCCACAGGCAATACGTTTGGCGACCTCTTTCTGTAACATGCAAACAATCTCCGGAATAAGTTCCTTATTTTCCAACACTTTAAAAAATATCTGGGATGATATATTATACGGGAGGTTTCCGATCAGTGCAAAAGGGGTGTCAGAAATCTGTGCTGCAAGATCCATCCGAAGGAAATCCCCTTCAATGATGCGGTCTCTGAGCTGCGGAAAATGGTCATGAAGATATGACACCGATTCATGGTCTATTTCGATAACCGATGTTTGGTAATGGGTATTCTCCAGAAGGAAATTTGTCAATACCCCCATCCCCGGACCTATCTCCAGAACCTTACTTACATCGGTTGCTTTAAGAAGCGCTACAATATCTTTGGCAATATTTTTATCGGTGAGGAAATGCTGCCCCAAATTTTTCTTTGGTCTTACTGTCATTCTGGATGTTTGATTGAATAAAATAGAAAACCGGAATTAATCAGAAAATCAACGCCTTCCGGTAATCTGCGTCAAAAGTACAAATGTAAATACAAAAAAACGCTACTTTTACGCAAAAGTAGATTACGTGCCACTATTCAATACCGAACTCTTTATCGCGCGGCGAATTTTTTTCGCCAGGGGAACATCCAGAAAGTTCTCCGAATCGATCGTTTCGTTTGCTCTCTTTGGGATTGCATTCGGACTGTTTGTGATGATCCTTTCTGTGGCTATTGTAACGGGATTCAAAAAGGAGATCCGCAATAAGGTAATCGGGTTTGGCTCACATATTCAATTGGTTAATTTCGATTCAAACTCCTCGTATGAAACTACCCCGGTTTCGGGAAATCAACCCTGGTTAAACGGGATCAGGAAGATAAAAGGGGTCAAAAATATCCAAAGCTTTGCAACCAAACCGGGAATAATAAAGACCGATGATGAAATACACGGAATTGTTTTAAAAGGTGTAGCCTCCGATTTCGACTGGTCATTTTTTAAAGCGAATCTTGTTGAGGGATCTGTTTTTTCGGTATCTGACTCTTTAAAAAGCGATAATGTCCTCATTTCAAAACGGGTTGCATCACTACTAAAGCTTAAGGTCGGAGATCCGCTCTATACCTATTTCTTAAATGAAGAGACCAACAGCCAGAAAATGCGTAAATTCAAAATCTGTGGTATATTCAGTACCAGTCTCGAAGAGTTTGACCAGTTATTTGTCCTTGCGGATATCTCGCAGGTACGAAAATTAAATGACTGGAATTCAGATCAGATAAGCGGATTCGAAATTTCAATCAACGATTTTAGCGAACTTCAGACCATCACCCTGCAGATTCGGCGACTCACTTTGAAATATTCCAAAGAGGATGAAACAGTACTGCGTCCGATCACCATTACCTCTAAATATCCGCAGATTTTTGACTGGCTTAATCTGCTGGATATGAATGTCTGGATTATCCTTGGGCTGATTATTCTGGTCGCAGGGTTTAATATGGTAAGCGGTCTTTTAATTCTAATGCTTGAACGGACAACGATGATTGGTGTGTTAAAAGCTGTTGGGACGGGAAACTGGAGTATCCGAAAGATATTTATCTACATTTCAACTTTCCTGATTTTAAGAGGAATGCTTTGGGGCAATGTGGCTGCTATTGCCTTCTGCTTAATTCAGGCAAAATTCGGGATTTTCAAACTTGATCCTGCCTCCTATTATTTAAATACCGTTCCAATTAATTTAAAAATTTCGCACCTGTTGATGCTCAATGCCGGAACCGTGTTCATTACCTTGTTGATGCTGTTGGTTCCATCATGGTATGTTACTAAAATAGAACCCGATAAGGCGATACGTTTCGATTAGAATTGTGCTACACCTTTTTTGGTTAATAATCTACAAATGCTTCAGAAATGATTCAATAATTAGTATCATTGCAGCGAAAAATGATCCGAATAAATTCAATAGCCAGGATTGGAAATTTCCATGTTGTATTTTAAAAACAAATTAGAAACTTATGAAACTTTTTTTTCCCGAGAATTATAAAACGAAGCTTGATTTAAAACAAACAGAGAAGGCGATAAAATTTGTGAAAGATTTTTTTCAGGAAAACCTTTCTGCAGAGTTGCGACTGCGTCGCGTGACTGCACCACTGTTTGTATTAAAAGGGACAGGGATTAATGATGACTTAAACGGCATTGAGCGTGCTGTAACCTTTGCTGTAAGGGAGATGAATGATGCCGAAGCTGAGGTTGTTCATTCATTGGCAAAATGGAAACGGCTCATGCTTGGTCAATATGGCATACCTGCAGGATATGGCATATACACCGATATGAATGCAATTCGGGCTGATGAAGAGCTGACCAATATTCATTCCCTCTATGTTGACCAGTGGGATTGGGAAAAGGTCCTTACAAGCCATCAGCGCAACCTTGAATACCTGAAAAAGGTGGTCAGCCAGATCTATTCTGTTATTTTGCGGACCGAATTTATGGTTTATGAGAACTATCCTGCAATTAAACCATTACTACCCGAGGAGATCCATTTTGTACATTCTGAGGAGTTAGCGCAACGGTTTCCGAATCTGACAACCAAAGAACGTGAACATGAAATAACAAAAGAGTTCGGGGCTGTATTCATTATGGGGATCGGCGGTGTTCTTTCCAACGGAGAGAAGCATGACGGACGTGCTCCCGATTACGATGACTGGACCACTGAGAACTCTGACGGTTATAAAGGATTGAATGGAGATATCCTGATCTGGAACCCTATTTTGCAGCAATCACTTGAGATCTCCTCAATGGGTATTCGGGTTGACAAAGAGGCACTCTTGCGTCAACTGGCCATAGCAGGTGTTTCAGAACGGAAGGATTTGCTGTTTCATAAAAAACTGTTAAAAGGTGAATTGCCCTTGTCGATTGGTGGCGGTATTGGTCAGTCACGTCTTTGCATGTATCTTTTGCGAAAGGCTCACATTGGAGAGGTTCAGGCAAGCCTGTGGCCTGAAGAGATGATTCAGCAATGTGCTGAGCACAATATTTTCATGGTATAACGCAATTTGATAATTCGACAATTCGGCAATTTGATAATTCGGCAATTTACTGATTGAAAATAAGAAGGTTGCAGATGAAATTTGCAGGAACTTTTCATCATAAAAATTAAAATCCCCAATATGTTACGGCATATGGGGATTTTTTATACTTTTGCACCACAATTTTGATGGCCCAATAGCTCAATAGGATAGAGCGACAGCCTTCTAAGCTGTAGGTTTCTGGTTCGATCCCAGATTGGGTCAC
>CANJNY010000091.1 GCA_947475715.1 Prolixibacteraceae bacterium | reverse complement strand
GGCAATCAAAAATCAATTTTACTGTTTTTCAATAGTAATAAAGAAAAAAACCTGCCATTGAAATAGTATTACGTCGGTTTTAAAGCTCGCTTTAGAATCGTAGACGCTCAGGGGTGAGATTGGAGTCTTTTTTCTCTGCGTTTGACTTGCAGCGATTCATTTTGGAAGCTATATGCTGATTCATAAGATCTTAAAACGGCATGACGGAAGGTCGTAAAGGAGATTTAAAAAAAAATAACCACGGAGACACGGAGAGCACAGAGATACACAGAGTAATTTTTCTTCGTGAACCTCGGTGCTCTCTGATACTCCGTGGTGAAAAAACAGGATTACTAAATAAAGCAAAGCATGGAACCTGAAATTATTACATTGGAATCTCTGCTAATCCCACTGAACGTCTTATTCTAAAGACCTTGTTTCAAACAAGAAACATATTTTCTACAACAAACCTTCAATCAAAATCTCTTCATCAAGCTCCTTCCAAAGTATCCCTTCTCCGTCACCAATAAACCTCCAATTTTCCCGATGTTCTTGAGTAGCGTCCCTGAGTGATGGAAACCAATCAATTTGAATGTTAAGTTCACGACCATCTTCCAAAATCACATGTAGTTGAATCTCATCAAATCTAATGCTAACCGCATTTGCTGATTTACTGTTGGTTAAAATATTCATTCCATTTTGATATTAAAAATTCTGCTTTATATAAAGGAATAAATCAGCCCTCTTATAATTACAGGGAATCCCGATAAAAAGAATTCTGAGATTGAGAAATATTTTGTTTAATCGTGACGTTTGAAATGAAACGTGTATTTTTACCAACGTTAACCAAACACAAAACAACCCCAATGACAAAAGATACTCCAACGGCTTTTATGGATCGAGTCACCTCGATTGACGTCTTTCGCGGTTTTACCATGTTTCTCCTGATCGGGGAAAGCACCCATCTCTATGGATATTTCGGCTCCTTTGAAGGGAGCGCCATCATGCAATTTCTGAATACTCAATTTCATCATCACGAATGGCACGGATTGAATTTCTGGGATCTGATCCAGCCGTTCTTTATGTTTATCGTTGGGGTGGCCATCCCCTTTGCAGTGGCTAACCGTATCAGAAAGGGAGATTCCAATAAACAAATTTTGCACCATGCCCTGAAGCGCTCTTTGTTGCTCCTATTTCTGGGCTGGGCTTTGTACTGCATCGGAGCCGGTGAAATCGTGTTCCGGTTCCAGGATGTTCTCGCACAATTATCGGTAACCTATCTGGTGGCATTTCTAATCCGGCGAAAAAGCTTCACCTTTCAGTTAATTTTCACGCTGGTCACTCTGCTATTGACAGATCTTGCATATCGTTTCTTTCCTGTTGATGGATTTAACCAACCGTGGGAGGCCTATCATAATCTGGGCGCCTGGATGAATATAAAAATTGAAGGGGTCGAAAAAACAAGTGTCTGGGCATCGATTAATGCCATACCAACTATCGCTCACACGGTATGGGGCGTCCTATTCGGCCAGCTTTTGATGAGCGACAGAACAACAAAACAGAAAATTCAACTGATGCTGATTGCCGGTTTCGCTGCACTACTCATTGGTTTCTCGCTCGACTGGTTGAATATCACCCCCATTATTAAAAAGATTGCCACCTCCTCCTTTGTTTTTGCCAGTGGCGGATGGGCCATTCTGGCACTTTGCTTTTTTTACTGGGTGATTGATGTGAAAAAATTATTAGTGGCTGGTTCGAAGTTCTTTATTATCGTTGGGATGAACTGTATCGCGATTTATCTTTTTTTTGAGATTGGTGGAGCCTATTTGGTTAAAGATGTATTTACCCCATTTACAAAATTGATGTTTTCGTGGAATGGTAACCTGACGGTGGATATCGCAACCAGTATTTGTATTTGGTTTTCGTTGTGGTACTTTTGCTACTGGCTCTACAAAAATCGCATATTTATCAAAATATAACGATTGTCAAACAAAAATTTCAAGTCCTAACTTACGATTTATAAATCTCTGATGATGAACGATATTTTTAAACTGTTGATCTGTTGCTTATTCTCCATTTTTGCGGCATCCTGCGAAACTACGGGTTCGAAAACTTCAATATCAAACCTTCGTAGTGGTTTTGTAGCTCCCCCCGATTCTATTCAAACCAGTGTTTACTGGTACTGGATCTCAGATAATATTTCCAAAGAGGGGGTAATCAAAGATCTTCAGTCGATGAAAAAGGCAGGTATTAACCGTGCATTTATCGGAAATATCGGATTGGGTGATGTTCCTTACGGGAAGGTGAAAATGCTAACTGAAGAGTGGTGGGATATCCTTCATGCAGCCTTAAAAACAGCAACAGAACTTAATATTGAGATTGGAATTTTCAACTCTCCGGGCTGGAGCCAGTCGGGTGGCCCATGGATTAAGCCCGAAGAGGCGATGCGATATCTCACCGCTTCTGAACTCCGCGTTAAGGGACCACTCAAACTTTCAAAAAAACTCGATAAACCAATCGAAATCTTTCAGGATGTAAAAGTTATCGCCTGGCCGGTTCCGAAGGATGACCAGCTGGTATTAAATGGTAAAAACGGGAAAATCACCTCTGCTCCCGGAGTAGGTGATCTCTCAGTACTTACTGATGGAAATAAAAAAACAGGGATTAAATTCCCTGTCGGTGAAGAATTTGTTCTTAACTTCGAATCGAAAGAGTCGTTTACTGCACGTAGTCTTTCTGTTCGGCCAACGGAATATCCGATGCATGTGAATGCCGTTTTCCAGGTGAAGGAGGCAGATGGCACCTATCGCACCCTTTCTGAATTTGAGATCAACCGTTCAAACGCTGCATTGAATGTGGGTTTTGATCCTTTTGCACCTGTGGTCGTTTCATTTGCTGCTACGACATCAAAAAGCTTCAGACTCACGATAAAAAATACAAAACCCAATGGTGGGCTTGCGGAGGTGATAATTGGAGCCGCCCCGCGTGTGGAACGATTTAGTGAAAAGACATTGGCCAAGATGCACCCCACACCACTACCTTACTGGAAGGATTATCAGTGGCCGGCACAACCTGAATCAGAGGACAAGTCGACTGTGATTGATGGCTCAAAGGTTCTCGACATTACAACTTTCGTGGCCGGTGACGGGACACTAAACTGGGATGTCCCCGACGGCGAATGGGTTATTCTTAGGACAGGAATGACACCAACCGGAACAGTGAACAGTCCCGCATCACCCGAAGCGACAGGTTATGAGGCTGATAAGATGAGCAAAAAACATGCAGAGAAACATTTTTATGGTCACATGGGTGAGATTCTCAAACGGATTCCCGAAGCTGACCGGAAATGTTTCAAGGTTGTTGTACAGGATAGCTACGAAACCGGCGGACAGAATTTTACCGATGGATTTCTGGATGAGTTTAAACAAAAATATGGTTACGATGCAACTCCTTATCTTCCTGTTTACCGTGGATTGGTCGTTAACAGCGAGCAGGCATCTGACCGTTTCCTCTGGGATATGCGCCGCATGGTTGCCGATAAGGTCGCCTACGATTATGTGGGCGGATTAAGAGATGTAAGTCATAAACATGGTTTGCATACCTGGCTTGAATGTTACGGCCACTGGGGTTTTCCAAGTGAATTTCTAATGTATGGCGGTCAGTCGGATGAGATTGGCGGAGAGTTTTGGAGCGAGGGGGAACTTGGCGATATCGAAAACCGCGCAGCAACATCGTGTGGTCATATCTACGGAAAAACAAAAATATCGGCAGAATCAAATACCTGCGGCGGTGGTGCCTTCAGTCGTTATCCCGGAAAGATTAAACAACGCGGCGATCGCTTCTTTGCCGAAGGGATTAATAATACATTGTTGCATGTATTTATTTCGCAGCCGTATGAGGATAAGAATCCGGGTGTAAACGCCTGGTTCGGAAACGAATTTAACCGCAAGAATACGTGGTTTTCGCAGATGGATGTTTATACGCAGTATCTTAAACGGACGAATTTCATGCTTCAGCAGGGGCTCAATATTGCCGATGTGGCTTATTTTATTGGGGAAGATGCTCCGAAAATGACCGGGATTGTTGACCCTGCGTTACCTGTGGGTTATCAGTTTGATTATATGAATGCTGAGGTCATTGAGAAATATATGACGGTTAAAGATGGTCTGATCACCTTGCCGCACGGCACTCAATACCGGATCCTTGTCCTGCCAAAACTCGAAACAATGCGTCCCGAGGTTTTGGCGAAGATTAAACAACTGGTCATTGATGGTGCAGTTGTTCTTGGCCCTGCTCCTAAACGTTCGCCTAGTTTGCAAAACCAGCCTGCCGCTGATGAGCAAATACAACAGATGGCTGCCGAGCTTTGGGGAGAGGTGGATGGCAAAATAATCAAATCGCGTAAAGTTGGAAAAGGGATGATCCTTAATGGGATGAGTTTGAAAGGTGCTTTTGCATTGATCGGATGCATACCTGACTGCGTTTTACCTCAGGACCGCTCAATTCATTATGGTCACCGCACCCTGAATGATGTTGAGATTTATTTTCTTACGAATCAGACCGCTAATACCAAACTTATTACACCGGAATTCCGCGTAAAAGGGAAGCAGCCGGAACTTTGGGAGGCTACAACCGGAAATATCCGCGACCTAAAAGGTTACTACCTTAAAGAAAACCGCACCGCAGTTCCATTGAAACTTGCCCCATTCGAAAGTGTATTTGTGCTTTTTCACCAATCTGCAGAACAGAGTACAGTTATGGGTGTTGAGGCAAATTATCCCGCGGCTAAGGAACTTTTAGATCTCAAAGGTCCGTGGTCTGTAAACTTTAGTGCTGTACAGAGGGGGCCTGAACAGCCCGTTATTTTTGAAACATTAACCGATTGGACAGCTTCAACGGATGAGCGGATCAAATATTATTCAGGGACTGCCTTCTATACCTGTAAATTCAATCTTGATAAATTCCCTGCTGATGAACAGGTGATTGTCGATCTGGGAGTATTTACTGCAATGGCCAAAGTGACTGTAAACGGATCGTATGCAGGTGGAGTGTGGACAGCTCCCTACCAGTTAAACATCGGACAATTTTTAAAACAGGGAGAGAATGAACTCAAAATTGAGATAGTCAATACCTGGGTAAACCGGCTGATCGGTGACAGTAAATTGCCGGTTGATAAGCGGTTAACCTGGTGTCCGGCAAATCCGTATAAGGCAGATAGTGAGTTGCAACCTTCGGGGTTACTGGGGCCGGTGAAGATATTAAGTGTCCGACAATAAAATCAAATCATTTTTTACCATTCAATGAAATTCAGAGACCAAATTATTATCAGCATATTTCTTGTAGCCTTTTATTTGCCATCTGCCGCGCAACTCCCACCATCTTTTAAACCTAAGGATTTTTCTGCCCTAAGGTCGACCGATGTTATCCGAAAATATCTATCCCCTGTTCGTATTGTTCAGGTTTCTGACCTAACAGGGAGGTATCTTCAGAATGTTGAGCAAATCCTCATTCCGGGCATTGGCCAGGCTGACCTCAATGGAGGAAAATGCCTTATACTACTTAGTGACAGCACTGAAAAGCCCTGGATAATTCTCGATTTTGGACGTGAAATCCAGGGGGGTATTGAGTTGGTTACTTCCATTAAAAATCATAATCCTACCGGGCGGGTACGGATTCGTTTTGGAGAGTCTGTGAGTGAAACGATGAGTGAAGTGAGCAAAAACGGGGCAACCAATGATCATGCGATGCGCGATTTTGCCGTTTCATTACCCTGGCTGGGACGTTTAGAAGTTGGAAATTCCGGCTTCCGTTTCGTGAGGATTGATTTACTGGATACCAATACGAAACTGGAGCTTAAGGAGATCAGCGCCATCTTTAATTATCGTGACATTCCATACCTTGGATCTTTTCAATCGAACGACGATCGTTTGAATCAAATCTGGATGACCGGTGCTTATACCGTTCATCTGAACATGCAGGATTACCTGTGGGATGGTATAAAACGCGACCGACTGGTTTGGGTGGGCGACATGCACCCGGAGGTTATGGCGATCAATTCGGTATTTGGGTATAATAATGTTGTTCCAAAGAGTCTTGATCTGGCTCGTGATCAGACGCCACTTCCGGGCTGGATGAACGGAATAAGCTCGTATTCAATGTGGTGGATATTAATTCAGCGCGATTGGTATACTTATCAGGGAAATCTCGATTATCTCATGATGCAGAAAGATTACCTGGTGGCTCTGTTAAAGCAACTTTCGACAAAGATTGATCCCGATGGAAAGGAGATTCTGGATGGTGGTCGTTTTCTCGACTGGCCCTCAAGTGGTAACGATGAGGCGATACATGCCGGTTTACAATCGATGATGGTGATGACCTTCGAGGCGGGAAGCGAACTTTGTAAAATATTGGGCGATCCTCAAACAGCCTATTTCTGCGCTTCATGCGCTGCCAAGCTTAAAAAACATGTGCCGGAAATGGCCGGGTCAAAACAAGCCGCCGCTTTGCTTTCCCTCTCCGGATTGGTGCTGCCTGAAAAGGCAAATTCCGATATACTCGCTAAGGACGGCGTTCATAAGATGTCAACTTTCTATGGTTATTACATGCTTAAAGCGCGTGCAAAAGCAGAAGATTATCAGGGAGCGATTGATAACATCAGGGAGTACTGGGGTGGCATGCTCGACCTTGGAGCAACCACTTTTTGGGAAGATTTTGATATCGACTGGCTTAAAAATGGTGCCCGTATTGATGAGGTTGTCCCTGAAGGGAAGATTGACGTTCACTCCTCCTATGGCGGATATTGCTATAAGGGTTTTCGGCATAGTTTCTGTCACGGTTGGTCCTCGGGTCCAACTTCCTGGATGACACAATATATCCTTGGCGTAAACGTTGAAGAACCGGGTTGTAAAGTTATACGACTCGTACCGCATCTGGGCGATCTGCAATGGGTGAAAGGAACATTTCCAACACCTTTTGGTGTGTTGACGATTGACCATCAGAAAATGGCAGACGGATCGGTTAAGACAACCTTTGATGCACCTAATGGGATTAAAATTCTGACGGAATAAATATGGGTTTTTGTAGAGACGTTGCACGCTGCGTCTCTACAAACCCCTTTTCTGTCTGAAACCCGATGGGTTTTGTTTGGTCTTCTCCTTAAACACCTTGCTGAAATAGAATATGGAGCAGAATCCCAGGTTAAAGGAGATCTCCTTAATGCTTAAGTCTGTATTATTAAGCAGATATACTGCATGTTGAATGCGTAACGATAAATGATACTGAATGGGGGATAGTCCGGTATATTTTTTAAAGGCTGTACGAAAAAGTGAATAGCTCACATTCAGATCCCTGGCGATATCTTCAATGGAAATATTTTTATCAATATTCTCACGTATAATCAGACATGCTTTTTGAACAACTTTCTCGATTCTGTTTGCCCCTGCATCCTGGTTTCTTTGAATCGAAACAATTATTCCCAGAATCTGGATGATCAATCCGGAGCATCTTTGCTGGTACCCCGGCTTCTCGAGTTTGATCAGATTGAAGATATCCTGAAAAAGGTGTAAGATCTCATCATCAAATCCAATATGAATAATCGGAGTATCTAAGGACAAACCATAAACTTCAAAAATATTCTGCGCAAAATTTCCGTTGAAGCCAATGTAATGCTCTGTCCATCCCTTGTCTTTTAACGGTTTGTAACGGTGCCACTGATTCGGACGGATAAGAATTGCCGATCCCTCCTTAATTTCATATTCTCCATGCTGAGTCTGGAGAACACCTTCGCCTTCGGTAATATAGTTCAACTGATATTCCTGCAAAATCCGGCCGTTTTCCCAGTTGAAATTATAACCACGCGGGTGACCTTTTGGGGGATAGTCGGCACCCAAAGCAATACGGGCAATACCAGCCACATTCAGATACATCCCCCACGCCTCATCGTGGGGATTATGAACTAAATATTTAAAGGGTTCTGCCATTTCAAGTAAGTCACTTTATTTAATTTCAGCCATGTTGAGTTCTGATATTCTGCCAGGTTTCAGTTTATAAAAATATAGAATAAACGTTGACCAACCTACTGGATGGGTCAATTGGCCGGAGCAAACCTTTGGTTGAACATTTTTGAGAATTAAATTATTGCAGTTTGTTGAATAATGATCGAATGAATGAGCTGAAGAATTGATCATTAAGATCCAATCCATAACCTGTTATAGTACCTGAAGCACTTTCGTTTGGTAAGACCAATATTGTTAATAAATTTGGAGAACATAAAACAATATGTTTCAACGAACAGAAGAGTTATGAACGCAGATAACGATAATAGAAGAGCTGGAATTTCCTTTAATTCAAATAAGCTGGATTACTCTCTTACAGGCGAAAACTCAAAAAGAGCTGTAGAGCTTGGTCTTGCCGAAGCCGATTGGTATCAAAGTCCGGTGCAGAGAGCAACCATGCGCAATTTGTTAACCCGTAAAGACGGGCCCGCCACTCGGGATACGCTAATCCTTATCCTTATCCTGGGCGTCACTGCTTTTGCCACGATTCTTTTTTGGGGTACCTGGTGGGCAGTGATTTTCTATCTTATTTATGCCGTATTTTACGGCACCAGCTCCGACTCCCGATGGCATGAGTGCAGTCATGGGACCGCTTTCCGAACAAACTGGATGAACGATGTGGTCTACGAAGTCGCCTCTTTTATGGTTATGCGCGAATCGGTAGTCTGGCGCTGGAGCCATAACCGCCATCACAGCGACACTATAATTGTTGGACGCGATCCGGAGATTCAAATACCGCGCCCACCAAATATGATACAATTTGTCCTTTCTATCCTTAATTTACCAGGATACAAAACCTATTATCCGGGTCTTTTTCGTCATGCAATGGGTAAGATAGCCGGGGCAGAAAGGACCTATGTTCCGGAGAGTGAATTCGGGAAAATATTCAGAAATGCCCGTATTTGTCTTGCAATTTATTGCTTAGTAGTCATCTTCGCAATCGTGCTGCAATCATGGATACCTGTTTTCCTGTTTATATTGCCGCAATTTTTCGGTACATGGCTGATGATTTTGCACAATACCACGCAACACGCTGGTCTCGCCGAGAACGTATTGGATCATCGACTGAATTGTCGTACAGTATATATGAATCCAATTAGTCGGTTCATTTACTGGAATATGAACTACCATGTTGAACACCATATGTTTCCTCTGGTTCCTTATCATGCGCTGCCCAAACTTCACAAACTGATAAAAGAAGATTGCCCACCTGCCTATCCGTCAATTTATTCTGCCTGGCGCGAAATTCTACCAACGATACTCAAGCAAGTCAAAGACCCTTCATACTGCGTCAGGCGAAAGCTACCCGAACCTAAAAAGCGTTTCAATGTGGGCATACTGCGTTCTGATGCAACACCTAATGTGGATGGGTGGATCGAAGTTTGTGCCGCATCCTCTCTGGGAAACGAAGATGTTATGCGCTTCGATCACACGAAGAAGACTTTCGCTCTCCATCGCGATAATGATGGCAATCTATATGCCACCGATGGTATTTGTACTCATGGAAACACCCATTTAAGTGAAGGTCTTGTTAAAGGCAAGATCATCGAATGCCCCAAACACAACGGTCGATTCAATCTGGCAGATGGTTCACCGGCACGCGCACCA
Organism: Prolixibacteraceae bacterium; assembly: GCA_947475715.1. Taxonomy (GTDB): domain Bacteria; phylum Bacteroidota; class Bacteroidia; order Bacteroidales; family Prolixibacteraceae; genus JAAFHB01. The sequence goes on along the minus strand of CANJNY010000091.1, from coordinate 11,166 downwards.
ATATGCCTCGGTCTGGTCACCTATCCAATTGAAGAGCGTAGCGGCTATATCTGGCTTAATATCAAAATGGCTGGCGGAGATGGTGCGCGTCATGAAAAAAGATATAAGTTACTTGTTGTTAGCAATAACAACGTCTCCACTTATATTAAAGAACTTGTCCTTGAGCCGGCTGATGCCATTGAGAAAATCGGGTTCATACCTGGCGACTACATACAGATTGACATTCCACGATATGAACAGATCAGTTTCCGCGATTTTGATATCCCTGAGCCATACGCAACGGTATGGGATCGTCAGGGTATTTTCAACCTCACAAGCAAGAACACCCAATCTGATCGTCGCAATAACTACTCTCTTGCCAGTAACTGTCTAACGGAGCGAACACTTAAGTTCAATATACGCCTTGCCACCCCACCTTCTGGACAGGATTGCCCACCGGGTATTGGCTCCAGCTACGTTTTCAACTTAAAGGCGGGTGATACCGTTTCAGCCATCGGGCCATTTGGCGATTTCCACATAAAGCCAACCCATAAAGAAATAGTTTACATCGGTGGTGGTGCAGGGATGGCCCCTATTCGTGCACATATTGCACACCTTTTTGAAAATAAGTCGACTAAACGTAAAGTCAGCTACTGGTATGGCGCACGCTCAAAACAGGAAATTTTTTATGGTGAATATTTTGAGACCCTGGCAGACAAATACCACAATTTCAATTTCCAGATTGCCCTTTCCGATCCTCTAATCGATGATCAATGGTCCGGACACAAGGGGTTTATTCACGAAATCGTGTGTGAAAAATATCTTAAAGATCTGCCAGGTGTTAATACCATCGAGTTCTACCTTTGCGGCCCACCAATGATGGTAAAATCCTGCATCAACATGCTCAATGAACTCGGTGTAAGCAAGGAACAAATAGCATTCGACGAATTTTAACCAACGATTAAAATTTACAATAATTACCTTCTGTTCTTTCTTTTATACACACTTGGTGTCATCCCAACCCGTTTAAGAAACGTGGCCGAAAAATGTTGGGAAGAGTAAAAACCAGTATCCAAAGCGATGTCCGTCAGTAGCTTGTTGGTTTCAACCAGTTGTCTCTTCGACCGCTCGACTTTAATGTCAATCAGAAAACTTTGGGGAGTATATCCGGTTAACCGTTTCACCTTGTCATTAAACGAAGTTGAGCCCATATTAAACCTTGACGACAGCTCATCGATACTCCATTTCTTTGAATAGTCAGACTCAATCAGACTCTTTAGCTCATTTATCCAGACATTATTTTTGTTGGTTTCCAGCTTCCGGCTTTGGATAATCCGGACCACTTCGAGAAGAATGGTTTCAAGCAGCGACCGGATCTTTACGTCGAAGCCAAATTCCCGGTTGACCAGTTCGTGATTGAGTTGAAGGAAATATTTCTCAAGTCTGGCACAATTGTTAAGCAGGTGATTCTGATTCTCGCGCAAGACCTTTCCTATCGTAGCCTCCTGAGCCGGGCTGAAAGAACACCAATTTGCCAGATGAAACCCATTATCTTTGCCGAAAATCCCGGGAGTTATAATCAGCCAGTAGATTTCTCCAAGTTCAACAACCCCCAGGCTGTTTCCATGGTATTCCCAGGGAGAGGTAATAAATCCTTCTCCGGGGTAGACAACATACTCCTTATTTTCAACCTGCCAGTCGTAACGCCCTTTCTTTACAAAGCAGATCTCAATCCCACTGTTGAGGTGAAGATCAAGCGATGAGGGCCGAATATTTGAATACCGCTCATGTCCGAATTCCCAGATACATGGAAACTCTTCAATAACAGGAATATTGACCAGACGGTGGGGGGCCTTCGAATAGATAAAATAGCTCATATTTATAAAATCGACCGTTGTAAAATTATGAAAGTTATTTAATAAACAATTCAGTTCCTTTGGTAAAACTTCCATATTCTGATCTAACCAATTAAACGATGAAGTTCTTAATCGCCTCACTCTTTTTGTCCCTTTCACTCATCACTCAATACTCCTTTGCTCAAAAGGAAATTCAAATTAATTATTTTCAGCCATATCAATACCAATTGACTGGTGGCAAATTTGTTGCGAAGGCGTGGGTTAAGGATACAAGGCTGGGAAATGATTTTTCAGTTCTGCTGAATGGGAATAAGGTTCTGTGGTCCAAAGGTGATTCGGGGAAATTCGACATGTTCCTGCCAATGGTTGGAAAATCTGGAGAAATTCAATTTTATACAACTCAAAAATCAGCCAAATTATTGATCACAAAACAGCTCTTTTCGCCTTTGGTCTCTTCCGACTGGGGATATTTTGGCAAAGGGACTATGAACATCATTTGCTCTTCACACCAGGATATTGCCTGGATGAATACCCCCGATTCGTGCAGGGAGGAGCGGATTCACAAAATAATCATTCCTGCCCTGGACCTGATCGATAAAAATCGTTCGTATAAGTTTGAGATGGAACAGACGCTTAATCTGATGGAGGTTCTTGAAGCCGTGCCGTCAGAAAAACAACGGATCATCAACGCCTGCAAAAACGGTCAGTTTAGCTGGGGCGCCACCTTTAACCAGCCTTACGAAGGACTGGAATCGGGTGAGCAGCTGGTCCGGCAATCTTATCTGGGCAGGAAATGGATTAAGGATAACCTCCCGGGGATGGATGCCCTTGTCGCTTACAATGTTGATGTCCCCGGCCGATCACTGCAATTTCCTCAGATGATGGAGAAATCAGGAATTAAATACCTGTTTGTTAGTCGCATGAAGGAGGGGTTTTACAACTGGTACAGTCCTGATGGCTCTAAAATTCTGACTTACAGTCCGGGGAATTATGGCTGGTCATTACTCGTCTACAAATATTTCGAAGAAGATGCGATTACTGCTTTGCAGAAAATCAACAAGGTGATTCAAAACTGGAATGAATATTACGCTGCACGACATATACCGCCACATTACGCTATTGTCATTTGTACAGATGCCGGAGGGCCAAAAGATTATTCACCGCTGATTAATGAATGGAACATGATCGCCAATAATTCGGGGTTCGATATTCCAAAGTTGCAGCATTCCACTGCGGAGGAATTTCTCGGAAAAGTTAATGTCCCTGAATCTAAGTTTGATTCTATTTCGGGGGAACGACCCGATCTTTGGCTCTACATTCATGGGCCGGCCCACTATGAGGCGATTAAGGCAAAGAAAGCTGCGGCAGTTAGTCTTCCTGCGGCTGAAATGTTTAGTGCCATAAATGGAATTGTAAACGCTGATCAGTCCATTTATCCAATGGCTGAATTAACCAAAGGGTGGCTCAAATCGATCTATCCCGACCACGGATGGGGTGGTAAACATGGTGAAATCACCGATAGCATCTACCGCGCTTCACTAGAGGAGGGAAATGCACTCGGAGTGAAAATTCTGAAAGAATCATGGACCGCACTCTCTTCCCGGATTGATTTAAAAAATCCAAACAGCATCCTGGTTTATAACGATCTGTCATGGATTAGAACGGGGATTGCCTCGGTTGATATTTCTGCTCAAAAAGATTCGGATTGGATAATAACCGATCTCCATGGGAAAACGATCCCTTCAAAACTGACGATTAAGGGTAATCAAAAAACGATAATCTTCGTGGCAGAGGAGATCCCCTCGGTCGGTTATAAGACATTTTATCTGAAAAAAGGGGTTACACCAACTGATCCGTCAATCATTGCAGGCAGCAATTTTTATGAAAATCAGTTTTATTCGGTTGAACTAGGAGCGGGAGGTCTTACACGTCTTTTCGATAAGGCTTTAGGTAAAAACATCCTGAATACGACCAAATATGCGGGAGGTGATCTGCTGAGTATGGGTTACAGCGGAAATGGTGCCGGAGAGTTTGTTCAGGTTACCCCAACGAATATGGAGGATTTCGAAACGCTGAGTATCAAAAGAGCTAACTGGAGGTTAACCACGAATAATGCTGTTTTTGCTTCGTTTGAATCATCGGTTCAGATGAAGAATTTTGATGTAAAACAGACGATCACAATCTATCATTACCAGAAAAAGATTGATTTTGAATACGATATTCCAAACTGGCCGGGTGAACACAACCGACAACTCAGGGTGGCTTTCCCGATGAACAGGAACGATACAAAAATCTCGTATGATGTTCCGATGGGCACCGTTACGATTGGTAAAGATGAATTAAACCAATCGCCCGGCGGTTGGGCATGGGGCGGCACCTACCGGCAGATGCCTAAGGAGATCAATCCGCGTGAAATCGAAAATTTTATTTCAGCAAATAATCCGGAGTTTGGGTTTACAATGTCGACACAACTTTCCGTTGCCGACTGGATTGATCCGACCCGCGAGGCGGTAAGTTATCCTGTTTTGCAGGGGATTTTATTATCCACACACAAGAGTTGTCATGGAGAAGGAAACTGGTACCACCAGACAGGAGCTCACCATTTCAAAGTCTCAATTTCCACTCATCAACCAGGATGGGAAAACGGATACCATTTTGGCGTTGAGGAGAACCATCCGCTTTCGGCCATTCTGAAGGTTAAGTCACAAAATGGGACTCTTCCTGCTGAGCAAAGTTTTGTTTCTGTTTCTTCTCCCTTTGTCCGAATTACGGCATTTAAAAAAGGTGATGATGATAAAAGTATAATCATCCGTCTTGTAGAAATGAGGGGTGTTGATCAGAACATCGAATTAAAACTATTCACTCCGGTCAAAGCGCTCCTGAAAACCAACCTTATTGAAGAAGAGGTTGAGAATACGGGTCAAACAGGGAGCGTCTTAAAATTAAATATCGGTAAGAATTCGATAGAGACATTTAAATTGAGATTTTAAGCAGGTGCATGGCACCGTTAATATTTATAGTATATATGGCACACAATTTCAAGAAGGTGCAGAGCACCGCAATATCAAAACCAATAGCATCAATATTTCGGTGCGCTGCACCTTACCTCTTATTTCCATGTGGATTGCTAAAAATATTGCGCAGCTCTGCTGCTTGCTTTAAATATAATTTGAAAACCCCTCTTTTACTAATCGTTCTGTTTTTATTTTCCTTTCAATTTGGTATTGCACAGGTCGCTAATGGCCTTTTAAAGTGCAACAACGAAACCTTTAAATTACTGAAGGAGGTCTCCGCTTCCCCGGCTTCAAAGGGAGAGATTCTATTATCAATCACTACCCACCAGGATCTGGGATGGGTCGATGAGGTGGAAAAGTGCATCATGCTGCGCGATACCCTCTGGATGACACCTTTCCTGAACCGGTTAAAGAACGAACCCGGATTTAAGATGGATATCGAACAAACCTCCATCGTTGTTGAGTACCTTATACGTCACCCCGAACGGAAAGCTGAAATCCAAAAGGGTCTGGATGATGGTCGTATTCTGATCGGCGCAACCTATACGCAGCCTTACGAGGAGTTGTTCAGCGGCGAATCGCTGATACGTCAGTTGTATCTTGGGAAAAAATGGCTTGCCGATAATTTCAACGGATATACTTCGGATACCTATTATAATTCGGATGTGCCGGGTCGCACGCTTCAGATGTCACAAATCCTGGCTAAGTCGGGGGTGAAAAATATGTTTGTGAGCCGACATGAGAAGGGAGTGTTCAATTGGTATAGTCCAGATAGTTCTAAGGTTACCATGTTCTCATCAGGTCATTATATTGAATTTTACAATATTCTTGCAAAAGAGAATGACGCCGCAATAACCGAAATGGCAAAAGAGGTATTGTTCTGGGCTGCGTATTACAATCAAAATTCCCCAAGGGTCATTATCCCGGCCTTACTAAACTATGAATTTGGTTGGGGACAAAAACCTGTGCAAAATTGTGATCCGTTTATAAATCTTTGGAATAGCATTAGCTCAATCGAAAATGAAAACGGCGAACGGGTGAAAATCATTTTACCACCGTTTAAATATGGGAACATGAACAGTTGTCTCAATACCATCCGGGAGAATTCCGATAAAATCAAACCGATCTCTGGTGAACGTCCCGATGTCTGGCTTTATATCCATGGTCCATCTCACCATTTTGCAATCTCGGCGAGCCGTGAGGCCGACATTCTCCTTCCCGATGCAGAGAAATTTGCTGCCATTAATGGGGTTCTCGAAGGTAATTTCAGAAATTATGATGTCACTAAGTTTAATGATGCATGGCAAGCCAAGATCTATCCCGATCATGGCTGGGGAGGCAAAGGAGGGGAGATCACCGACCGGCTTTTCTTAAGCAAATTCGTCAAGGCGCGTGAGGATGCAACACAATTATTAGGCGAAGCCCTTCAGCGAATTGCCTCAAAGATTGATTATAAAGGGACCGCCGTGCCGCTGGTGGTTTTTAACGGTCTGAACTGGAAGCGCAATGACCCGGTTTCATTTTCGTGTACCTTCAATAAAGGTGAAGCGTTTGGTGTTAATCTTTTCGATTCGGCAAAGAAACCGGTGAAAATTCAGTTGCGTAACTTACAGTATTTTGGCGATCATTCACTGAAATCATGTGAAGTGTCGTTTATTGCTTCCGATATACCATCGGTTGGTTATTCCACCTTCTATGTCGAAGCTTCAAATAAGAGTGATGATCTGAAGACTTCTGCGATGAATCCCGATTTCGAAAACAACTTTTTTTCGATCCGTTTTGGGAATGGGGGGATCGAAAGATTATTTGACAAATCACTTGGAATAGAGGTGGTTGATGCTTCGAAATTTAAACTGGGCGAAGTCTTCACCATGCGCTCGTTTGGAAATGGTGCGGGCGAATTTTCGGAAGTCCAGCAACCTTCAATGGAAGAGTTTGACAAAGCAGGAAATTACGCGACTTCCTGGGAGAAAATAGCTGACGGGCCTGTTTTTTCTTCGTTTAAATTTCGTCAGCCTGTAAAATATGCAATCATTGAGGAGACGATTATCGTCTATCATCAGATTAAGCGGATTGATTTTGAGATTGATCTTAAAAACTGGCAGGGTATTCTCTACAGGGAATTCAGGGTAGCATTTCCTTTGAATATGACCTCGCCAAAAATCACCTATGAAGTTCCAATGGGGGTTATTGAGGTTGGAAAGGATGAGTTGAAAGGGGCAGCAGGGAATATTTACCTCACCGATTGTAAACTTATTCATCCGCGTACCATGTCCGACTGGGTCAATGCCTCCGGCAGCCAGTTTGGGGCAACAATCAGTTCGAGCGTTATTGGCTTCGACTACCTCGATCCAACGCCCAATCCTACCCCTAAAACCTTGATCCAAAATATCCTTATGGCTTCGCGAAAGAGCTGTCATGGTGAAGGAAATGATTATATCCAGCTTGGTGATCACCATTTCTCATTCTCACTTTTCGTCACTGAGCCGGGTTGGAAGAACGGTTTTCATGAAGGGAAACAGGCTCAGAATAAATTATATCCGGTTTTCGATCCGATCAGGGCAAAGGAGAGTACGCTGAAGGAATCGCAAAGTTTTTTCAGTGCTACCGGTGGCCTGTCCCTCATAACTGCAATAAAAAAATGCGAGGACGATAACGCGGTGATTTTACGTATTGCAGAGATGGATGGAAGCAGCCAGAAAGTGAATCTGGGGCTTTTTACGCCTGCCTTATCCTTGTCAAAAACAAATCTTATCGAACAGGATAGCTGGAATACCGGTCAAAGCGGCAAGATCTTGCACCTTGAAATGGGTAAGAATTCAATCGAGACGTTTAAATTGGAATTCAGGTAACCTAAGGAATTAAAAAATGGAGTTTAACTTAGTGTTATTACCTGTTAAGTAAAGATATTCTTTAGTTGACCTTTGGTGAGATTTGGCGATTTGGTGCATTAGTGGCATCTTTTTATTTTTTATCTTTTAATAATTCGTAACTTATAGAAATTTGAAATTCATATTCTTGAAACTTAGTTAAAAACCAACTTTAAAATGGAAATTCTTAAAGACGAATTAAAGCGTTACCGCGATTATTTCAGTAAAGAGCTGCATGAAGATATCCTCCCTTACTGGATGAAATACGGAGTTGAAAAAGATGGCCATGGTTTTTACGGCGCAGTGGACCTGGATGGGAATCCGGTGTTGTCGGCCAATAAAACCAGCGTGTTAAATGCCCGAATTCTGTGGGCGTTTTCGGCGGCCGCGATGCTTGAAGGAAATGAGGCGTATGCAGCCGTTGCCGACAAAGCCTACATGGTTGTCACTGAAGATTTCGAAGACAAGGAATTTGGAGGCTATTATATGGAGTTGTCATCGGACAATAAGGTTGCAAACAACATTAAGCATACCTATGCCCAGGCTTTTGTGATCTATTCGTTGTGCAAATATTTCGAGTTCCGGCCGCTGGAATCTGTGATGAATAAGATTCAGGAACTTTATAAGCTTCTTGAAGAGAAAACAAAAGATCCGGATAATATCGGCTACCGCGAATCGTTTACCCGCGACTGGAAAATCTATGGTGAGAACCGCATGGCCGATAACAACGAACCCAAATCGATGAATACCCACCTCCATGTGCTCGAAGCCTGGGCTGCATTGTATAAAGTCTGGAAAGATCCTAAAGTTGAATTGAGACTTACCGAATTAATGAACCTGTTTTTGGATAAGATCATTCGTGAAAACGGTCACTTCGGCATCTTCTTCGACGAAGCATTTAATGAGGTCGATGCCTCGAAAGGGATAGCCTCCTTTGGTCACGATATTGAAGGGTCATGGCTGCTTTGGGAAGCGGCTGAGATACTTGGGAATAAAGCGGTTATTGACCGAATGCGACTGGTCTCAATAAAAATGGTTGATAAAATTGAAAGGGTAGCTGTTGACAAAGATGGAGGGCTGTTTCTCGAATCAACCCGTTTTGGAAGTCATGTAAAGACGAATAAACACTGGTGGCAGCAATCGGAAACGCTGGTTGGGTTTATGAATGCCTTTGCCTTAACGGGTGATCCGAAGTACTGGGAAACCGTTAAATTGTCATGGCATTTTATCGACACCTACCTGATTGATCACCAAAGAGGTGAATGGTTCACGAAGCTGAACCGTTTGGGCGAGCCATTCCTCGTTGAACCCTCTGATGATCCGTCGCCCTACTACCGCAATGACTGGAAGATTGATCCTTGGAAATGCCCGTACCACAACAGTCGTTCAATGATGGAGATGATGAAACGCATCGATATAATGCTTAATAAAATAATGCTTAATGGTTAATGTTATATTGGTAAATGAATTGCCTTTGAAAAATATTTTGTAACTTTTACATGTTGTTTTATTTTAATAAATATGATCATGAAAGAGAACATTTTAAAGGGTAAGTCTTATCAATTCGTATTGAGTATCATTAAACTTTGTCAAAATCTGACATCCGGGAAACGCGAGTTTGTTTTGTCAAAGCAGATCCTCAAATCAGGAACTTCAATCGGGGCTAATGTTGAAGAAGCAAATCAGGGTGAGTCAAAAAAAGATTTTATTCATAAGCTGGGAATAGCTCAGAAAGAGGCCTTTGAAACTCATTATTGGTTAAGGCTTTTAACAGACAGTGCTTATCTCGATCAGGAAAGTTCAGTTTCGTTGGTGTCGGATTGCTAGGAACTTATAAAACTAATTACATCATCAATCAAAACAGCAAAAAATAACCTTAAAGATGGTTAATGCTGAATTTGATATTGCTTAATATGCTTGAATTAATCCATTTTTATTTCTTTTCACAATAGTCGTAACCTATTGTCTTCATTTTATTTATCCATTACTAAATTAACCATTAACCATTAATGCATTAACCATTAATACAATGACCGGATACGAACGAATAAAATCAGCCCTAAAGGGTGAAAGACCCGACAAAATTCCTGTGATGCTCCACAATTTTATGATGGCAGCACACGAACACGGTGTGACGATGGAGCAATATCGGAATAGTCCGAAGCTCATTGCTGAATGTTTTATTGCATCAATTGACAAATACCAGTACGACGGTATTTTGATTGATATCGATACGGTAACCCTTGCCGGTGCTGTTGGCGTTCCGGTTGATTTTCCGGTTTATGAAGCCGCGCGTACCCATCGCGGTAATCTGGAAAACATAGAAGATCTGGTTAACCTCAAACCTGCGATAGTAGGCGATTACAAGTATATCCAGATCTGGCTTGAGTCGGTCCGCCTTTTAAAAGAGTATTATAAAGATGAGATCTACATACGGGGGAATTGCGATCAGGCACCGTTTACCCTGGCGAGTATGATGCGGGGCGCTCAAAACTGGATGCTCGATTTAATGATCGCAACTGATGATCAGCTCGAAGCATTGCTTGATTATTGCACCGATGCCAGTGCACAGTTTGTAAAACTCATGACCCAAACCGGTTGCGACATGGTATCGAATGGAGATAGTCCGGCCGGCCCGGAGATGATCTCCCCGGAGATGTACCTTAAATATGCGATGCCATACGAAAAGAAGATGGTTGAGGTTGCTCATCTGGCCGGGCTTCCTTATACGTTGCATATTTGCGGTGATACCGGTGTCATTCTTGACCACATGCTATTAACGGGAGCCGATGCAATAGAGCTCGACTACAAAACCGATGTGAATAAAATTCTCAATACCATCAGTAATACAACAACCTTCATTGGGAACATCGATCCCAGTGGCGTATTGGCACTTGGAACACCCGCGATGGTGCAGCAAAAAACATTGGAATTATTAACGGTCTATCAAAATTCAAACCGCTTTATCCTGAATGCAGGGTGTGCATTGCCACACACAACTCCATCCGATAATCTGAAAATGATGATCGATACAGCCCGGAATTTTAGATAGGTTATTCCTTATCTATTTTCTGCTGATTTTTTTTCATTTATAGCTATTGTATTGATATTATGCCAATAAAATTCAGGTGGCATTTAAACCACGAAGTGTTTAAATCTCAATTACCCCCGGTGAGCTTGCGAAACCGGGGGTAAATGGACAGAAAATAACTACAGCCCCGAAGTGGGCTGAACATTGCTCAGGCATTAATATTAAAATCCTTTTAGGGTTCAATTTTCCTTTTAAGCTTCACCTCAATTGGGGATTCAAAAAATAAATTATCTTAATATGAATAATAAACAATTATTTTTTCTTGTTTCTTTCGCTTTTATCCTGATCTTTTTGGATTCCTCACCTGTATTTGCAGAAAGTTCTTCGAAAAGAAAACCAAAATCAGGAAAAATATC
>CANJNY010000090.1 GCA_947475715.1 Prolixibacteraceae bacterium | reverse complement strand
TCCGGACCATTGGCGGTTAATCCCTATAAACGAGGTTCTCGCTTTTCGCACGCTTCAGAGATCTCAACCCCAAATTATTATAAAGTTGATCTCGATACCTATCTTATAACTGCCGAAATGTCGGCTACTACCCGTTGCGGGATTTTTTGCTTTACCTATAATCAGGAGGGCGAGGGGCATATCGTGGTCAATCCAAATAACGATAAGGGTGAGGGTTTTGTAGAGGTTATCCCTGAGCTAAATGAGATCACCGGGTATAACCCGATCCGCCGGATCTATCAGGGGTATGGAAAAAAGGCAGGCTTTTCGGGATATTTTGTGATGAGGATGGAGAAAAAGGGTGAATCTTTTGGTGTGTATAGCGGAGATCAGATTTTTTATAACCAGTTAAAACTTGAAAACCATCCAAATCTTGGGGGATTCTTTACCTTTAAAGTATCCAAAGGTGAGCAGGTAAGGGTTAAAATCGGCACTTCATTTGTGAGTATCGATCAGGCCCGAAAAAACCTCGACATGGAAATGGAAACATTCGATTTCGCATCCATCAAAGAATCACTTAAAGATCGGTGGAATGAAATGCTCTCACGAATTGATGTTCAAAGTACCAATAATTCTGAATTGGTTAAATTTTATACCGCCATGTACCATTCGTTTCAGCAGCCTCGGACCTATAACGATGTGGATGGCCGCTATCCCCGTTTTGATGGCAATGATCAGACAGATACGATCTGTAACGGAAATTATTATGGCGATTTTTCTGCCTGGGATACCTACCGCGCCTTACATCCACTCTATAATCTGATTGCTCCGGAATACAATAAGGATATGGTCAAATCGCTGTTGACGATGGGAAAGGTGAGGGGATGGCTTCCCATTTTTCCGCAATGGAACAGCTACACCGCGGCTATGATTGGCGATCATGCGGCATCAATTATTGCAGAGGCTTATGTGAAAGGGGTGGTCGATCTTACTGAATCTGATTTTCAATTATTGAAGCATAATGCCAATGAAACTCCTGTTGTTTACCAGGATTATCTTGATGGAAAAGGGCGCAGAGCATTACCGTCATATTTAAAATATGGATATATCCCTTTGGAAGACTCTGTAAAAGAAGCATTTCACAAAGGCGAGCAGATTTCACGTACCCTCGAGTACGCGTACGATGATTTCGCCTTAGCTCAGGTTGCCAAGAAAATGGGAAAGGGTGACGATTACGATTACTTTATGAAACGTGCCCAAAATTACCGCAATGTATTCGATCCGGCAGAAAATAATATGAATGGTCGATTTGCCAATGGGACATTCACTACCGATTTCGACCGGAATAAGAAGATGCCTTACATTACCGAAGGGACACCATGGCAATATAACTGGTATGTTCCCCACGATCCGGACGGGCTTATCGGACTTATGGGTGGAAGGAAAATATTTAATGAAACGCTGGATCAGTTTTTTGTTCAGGGGCAATACTGGCATGGGAATGAACCGGGACAGCAGATTCCTTTTCTTTATACCTATTCCGGGGAACCCTGGAAATCAGCAAAGGCTGTAAGAGAGATTTTAAAAACCGAATACAGTACCGGTCCCGGCGGCTTAAGCGGGAATGACGATTCGGGGCAAATGTCGGCATGGTATGTACTGGCAGCAATTGGTTTTTACCCCGTCTGCCCTTCACTCCCGGAATATGCTGTAACGGGACCAATCTTCGAAAAGATCACGATCCAACTTGCGAATGGAAAGGTGCTGGTTATCAATGCTCCAGGGAGCTCAGAAAAGAACTATTTTGTAAAATCGATAAAATTTAATGGAAAAATAATTACCAATTTCAAATTCTCCCATTTCGACCTGATCGAAGGGGGATCCATAGAATTTGAAATGACAGATCATAGGATTTAAAAATGCTAAAATGGGCTTTTGTCCCTTTTTCGAGACTTAGTGTTTTCGTGGCAATTTTATTTTAAATGAAATGAAGGATTAAAAACTAATTGAGCCATTCCAATATTCTCATCATCTGATTTAAAATTCTCAAAAATGACAAAAACTAAATTAACGATTATCCTATTTTTGACCGGAACATTGGTATTTGGTCAGCCACAATTTACGAATGGAAAAGAGCCTGTAACAAAAAAGAACAAGATGAAGACAATTTTACTCATGAAAAAAAGGATCCTTGTGGATTCATCGAAGGTACTCTACGATAAACCTGTCACAAAAGAAGAATTTTCCAGTGAATGGGACGTCCATCACAGTACTTGGAAAGTTAAGGATGGTTGGCTTGAGGGTGAAAATCCCGAAAACTGGCCGGGAATGGCTGTCCTGAAACAGGATTTTCCGGGAAATGTGCTTGTTGAATTTGAAGCTCAGACAATTCTCCCTTCCTCACATGATATCAATGTGATGTGGAATGGTGAATGGCTTCCTGAAACAGATCAGCGGGGACTTGCCTACGTGGCTGGCTTGCAGGGGTGGTGGACCGGTAAGGTGGGAATCGAGAAATCGAATGAGTATAAATTTATGCTGGGCACCCCTTTATATAACTTTGAGCCAGGTAAAATCTACAAGATCCAGGCCGGTAGTATCGACGGTCATTGCTTTATTCTTGCCGATGATAAGTTACTTCTCGAAGGAATGGATCCTAATCCCATTGATAACCAAAAATATACAAAAGTTGGTTTCGAAGCTTATTGCAGCAAAATTCGTATCCGGAATATAATTATCAGGCAGATTAGTTGGGAAGCGGTAGATATGAAGTATGAGGTGGATTTTTAAGCTACTGATTTTAATTTATATTTGGATTTTGTATTTTTATTGAGTAATTTTACTCAGCTAATTAAGTAATTTTACTCAATTAGTAAAATATAAATACTTTGAACATTGATTGAATTTAACTAATATATTGTGTGAAAATATTAATATATGAGATTAAAAATACTCAATTGTAATCTTGTTATTATTTAATTTATTAATTATATTTACTCAACGTATTAAGTAATTTATCCAATGATCATTGAACGCACATATCTTCAGCTGCTTAGAAAGCGGTTGGAAGAGTCAAGAAGATTTATTCAGGTGGTTATAGGTCCTCGGCAGGTTGGAAAAACTACCATGGTGAACCAATTATTAGCCCAAAGTACAACGGGATATTTATTCGAATCGGCAGATGCAGTTTTGAATTCAAATCAGATTTGGTTGCAGCAGCTTTGGGAATCAGCACGCCTCAGGAAGTCATCCTCTGGTGCAGATGAATTTCTTTTAGTAATTGATGAGATTCAAAAAATAGATAATTGGAGTGAGATAATCAAACAGCAATGGGATAGGGATACACAAAAAGGAATAAATATTAAAGTTGTTCTGTTAGGTTCATCGAGATTACTTATTCAAAAAGAATTAACAGAATCATTGGCAGGAAGATTTGAAATACTAACAATGGGACATTGGTCATTTTTCGAGATGGAAGCTGCTTTTGATTGGAAAATTGATCAATACATCTATTTCGGAGGATATCCCGGTTCTGCTTCGCTGATTGAGGATGAAGATCGGTGGAAAAGCTATATCCGGGATTCATTGATAGAAACCAGTATTGGCAGGGATATACTGATGCTGACACGAGTTGATAAACCTGCACTCCTAAGACGATTATTTGAAGTTGGTTCAATGTATTCCGGGCAAATCCTCTCCTATACAAAGATGATGGGGGAACTTCAGGATGCTGGAAATACAACCACTTTATCACACTATTTGGATTTACTTTCTGATGCAGGTCTTCTTGGCGGATTAGAGAAATTCGCCGGAGATGTGATCAGGATACGTTCATCGAGTCCAAAATATCAGGTATATAACACCGCTTTGTTTAGTGCGCAATCCTATTTCAGATTTTCTGAAATAAATACAAATCCTAAGGAATGGGGGCGTTTGGTCGAATCGGCAATTGGAGCTCATCTGCTTAATTATTCAAATACCCAGCAATACCAACTTTGCTATTGGAGGGAAGGCAATTCCGAAGTTGATTTTATTCTGGTTAAAAACGGAAGAGTTATTGCTATTGAAGTTAAAAGCGGCAGGAGATGGGAAAACAAAGGGATGACAGTTTTCAATGAAAAATTTCATCCGGAGCGGGTTTTGCTCGTTGGAACCGGAGGAATCGGGATTGAAGATTTTTTAAGGCTTAATCCGGGAAGTTTATTTGATTGATTGTCATCCAGAATTCGTATATTTATCTGAAAAGGTGACTTAATTTTTAACGATGCACCAGGTAAATGAAGGAATGGCCGATCTGAGAATTGACTTTCGCGAACAACGTAGCGGAATTGTCGAAGAATTGGAACGACATGACTATGAATATACCTTTCGCATTGAACAATTGCAAACCGGCGATTACTGGATTGGTGAGCGTATAATTATTGAGCGGAAGAGACTGTATGATTTTCTGGACTCCATCAAAACCGGACGGATTTTTCAACAAGGCTACCGGATGGCCGAATCGGGTAAAAATTGCCTGATCATATTGGAAGGGGATAAAAAAGATATTCAAACCGGCGAAATGTCCCGTCAGGCAATACAGGGGGCAATGATCCATCTTGCAGTTTTTCTTGGAATCCCGGTTATCCGGTCATTGAACATCCGTGAAACGGCATTCCTCCTGGTTGATATCTGTTCGCAATCCCAACGGCAGGAATTACCCCGGCCAAAACCAATAATTCATGGATTACCCGGTATCCGGATCACCAAAAAGCAGCGTGAAAAATTATTTTTACTTCAAAATTTACCGGGTATCGGTACAAAAAAAGGAATGGTATTGCTAAAATCTTTCGGAACTATTGAAAAAATCATGAACGCGTCAAAGGCAGATCTAACAACGGTCAAGGGTATCGGAATCAAGTTGGCGAACAGGATAAGTACAATTTTTCATGAACCATTTTAGATAAATACACCCCGAAGGTTTTCAAAACCTTCGGGGTGTATCAAATAATTATTATCTATTTTTTAACCGGTTCGTTCGGTGTTGGAGTAACTTTAAACGCACTTTTCGCATAATTTATCCCCATCTGGTCGTACCGTTTGGTGAATGTTTGAATGCGGCGATAAAAATCATCCCAGTTTTTAACCTCCTTTGGGCTCCAAAGCGCTTCTGCCATAGCTGCAATCCTTGGAAAAGTCATGTATTGGGCATGTTTGAATGTAGAAACATATTCTGTCCAAAGATTCGCCTGTGCTCCAAGAATATGTTTGGCCGCTTCTGCATCAAGCTCTTTGGGGATTGGATCGAATTCATAAACTTTATTCAACGGGTTGAATCCACCGATTGCAAGTGGTTCTTCTTCCTTGGGTCCCTGGTAATGATCAAAATAACAGGGCTGCCCAGGTGTCATAACTACATCGTGCCCTTGTTTTGCCGCATCAATACCACCTTGGGTACCACGCCAGCTCATAACCGTTGCCTTCGGAGGGAGACCACCTTCGAGAATTTCGTCCCAGCCCAGTAAAACACGACCTTTGGAATTGATGAATTTTTCAATCCGTTTGATAAAATAGCTTTGCAGTTCACCTGAATTCTTAAGTCCTTCGGTTTTGATTCGCTTTTTACACAGGGGACATTTATCCCACTCTGTTTTGGTTGCCTCATCACCACCAATATGGATGTATTTCGAAGGGAAAAGATCAATTACTTCACTAAGTACATCCTGCAAAAACAGGAAAGTGGAATCTTTTCCCGCACAATAAATATCAGTAACCGGCCAAACGCCACCGGGTAATACATTAAATGGTCCTCCGGTGCATGAATACTGAGGATATGCAGCAAGTGCAGCAGTAACATGTGCAGGCATCTCAATTTCAGGAACGATATTGATATATCTTTTTTGTGCATAAGCGACCATCTCTTTTACATCCTCCTGGGTATAAAATCCGCCGTTTGTTGCTTTTTCACCTGCTTGCTGTTTCGGGCGGGAATTCCAGGGTTTATCTTCGCGATCAACGCGCCATGCCCCCACAGCGGTAAGTTTTGGATATTTCTTAATCTCAATGCGCCACCCCTGATCGTCCAAAAGATGGAGATGGAGGGTATTTATTTTGTGAATAGCAAGATAATCAATCATCTGAATTACATCTTCTTTTGGAAAGAAGTGACGGGAAACATCGAGCATATAACCCCTCCATTTGAATGCCGGACTATCTGAAATAGAAATCACCGGTACCAGCCATGCTCCTTTTTCCTGTTTTTGAGAACTCTCAAGTTCGGCCGGGAGCAGCTGCCGCAGAGTCTGGGTTGCATAAAAGAATCCGGCAGGTTTTGAGGCTTTTATAATAATCTGCTGGGTGGTTATGTCAAGGGTATAACCCTCTTCACCTAAACTCTCATCGCTCTTGAAAATAAGCTGGTTTGAACCCTCGGAACCACCCGTAATGATTTTAAGTTTCCAGCCGGCAGATTTCCCAAATAAGTTGGAAAAAAGGGTTGCAATGCCTTCCTGTTCATTGTTTTGGACAACCAAAGCGGTTGCTTCATCAAAATGAAAGGAGGAGGCTCCAAGAGTCATTTTCTGAACCTGGGGGATCAGCGTAATCTCTTTGGCAGTAAAGGTTTTTTGAGGCTGGCAACTCCATAAGAAGCAACCAGAGAGTAAAATAATTAATCCGGTAAATCGTTGTTTCATGGTCATTTTAATTGGTTTTAGAAAAGGCTAATATAGGAAGAATAGTTTGCTGAATAATGATATTTTACAATAACTTTGATTGGCTTTGTGAAATATTTTTTAAAGTATGAAATATAGCGGATCTAATACAACTGATTATATTAAATTTGTAATCAAAATAACTAACACTTCAAAAAAACATTTTACCGATGAGATCAATTAAACTCCTGATTTTCTTTTTTGCGCTCTCACTATTTCATGTTTATGGCCAGCACGAAGAGCAGAGCTATACTCCCGATCCAAGCCCGGTAATTCAAAAGCGGATCGGGGAATGGCAGGATATTAAATTTGGTCTCCTGATGCACTGGGGCCCCTACAGCCAATGGGGAATTGTTGAGTCCTGGTCTATTTGTCCCGAAGATGAAGGTTGGTGTGTTCCAGATACTGTTAAAGACTATTTTGCCTATAAAAAGAAATACGAAAATCTGGGTAAGACCTTCAATCCAACAAAATTTGAGCCGGAAAAATGGGCAAAAGCTGCAAAAGGGGCAGGGATGAAATATGTTGTCTTTACAACCAAACACCATGATGGCTTTTGCATGTTCGATAGTAAATATACCGATTATAAAATTACGGGTAAGGATTGCCCGTTTCATACCAATCCCAAAGCTGATGTAACCAAAGAAATTTTTAATGCCTTTCGTAATGAGGGACTTTGGGTAGGTGCCTATTTCTCAAAACCCGACTGGCACACCCCTGATTACTGGTGGTCCCATTTTCCTCCCCTTAACCGCAACGTGAATTATGATCCTGCAAAATACCCTGAACGGTGGAATAGTTTTGTGAACTTTACACATAATCAGGTGATGGAACTCTGTACCAACTATGGCAAAATTGATCTGCTTTGGTTTGATGGGGGATGGGTTCAGAAAAATGGTCCGGATGGAGAAAAACCGCAAAATTCAGAAGGTTACAAAATTAAAAAATATTTTGACCAGGATATTAAGATGGATGAGCTGGTAACTAAAATCCGCTCCAAACAACCTGAGGCAATTGTTGTTGACCGTGCTGTACCGGGGAAAAACCAAAATTACCTCACCCCTGAGAATTTCGTTCCCGGAAAGCTGTTACCTTATCCGTGGGAGTCATGCATCATCCTGGGTGGCGGCTGGTCATACTCATTTAATGCCAAAATGAGACCTACCCGCGAGATGATTCACATGCTGAATGATATTGTTTCGAAGGGTGGTAACCTGCTGCTGAATATCGGGCCCGGTCCCGATGGAACCTGGTATGACGAAGCTTATGTCCGATTAAAGGAAATGGGTGAATGGTTAACCGTTAATGGCGAAGCGATATATAATACCAGACCAATCGCACCTTATACCGATGGGCAGTTGCGCTTTACGAAAGGTAAAGACGGATCTGCAAATATCATTTACCTGCTTAAAGAGGATGAAAAATTACCTGCTCAAATTCGTGTAAATGGTTTTGTCCCTGAAAAGGGGGCAAAGATTACAATGTTTGGGAAAAATGGGTCCACGGTGAAATGGAAAGCTGATGGATCAGGATTTAATCTTTCAATTCCTGAGGCATTGATAAAAGGTGCTCCTTCAAAATATGCAGTTGTTTTGCATATTAGTCAGGTGGCAAAATAGGAATATAATATTTAAAATTCAGTAAACAGCAGATACAGGGCACTGGCTTGTCTCTAAGCTATTTACAATGCAAAATCAAATTTCAAACTATTAATAAGCTAAATTTTTTAAAATGGGTTCTATTGCAATTGGAGTGGACGTGGGTGGCAGTCATGTAAGTTGTGCTGCATGTAATATCGACGAAAAAAAATATTTGCCTGATACATTTTCTGAGAGCGATCTGGACAACCAGGGAACCGTTGAGGAGATTATTGGTGTGTGGAGCAAAACGATTCAATCAACCATCGACAAGGTTGGAATTGAAAATGTCAGCGGGATTGGATTTGCCATGCCGGGACCGTTTGATTACGCGAACGGAATCGCGCTGTTTCAGGGGAACAATAAAAAGTTTGAAAATATTTATGGTTTAAATGTTCCGGATGCTTTGAGGAAAAGGATGAATCTTCCGGAGAGTTTTCCGATTCGTTTTATCAACGATGCCACCGCCTTTGCAATTGGCGAAGATTGGATCGGCAAAGCAAGCGGTTCAAAACGTTCAATGGCGATAACTTTAGGAACTGGCTTCGGTTCTGCCTTTCTGTGTGATCGTTTGCCGGTAGTTTCAGGAGATGAAGTTCCCGAAATGGGATGTGTTTGGTATTTACCGTTTAAGGATGGAAATGCAGATGATTTCTTTTCTACCCGGGGATTTTTGAATCGTTATTTTGAGCAAACCGGTGTGCAGCTAAACGGTGCAAAGGAGATCGCAAAACTTGCAGAAACAGAACCGATAGCAAAAGCACTTTTTGAAGATTTTGGCACTCAGCTTGGACTATTTTTGTGTCCATGGATGGTTAAGTTCGGTGTTGAGGTGCTCGTCATTGGGGGAAATATATCCCATGCATTTCCTCTGTTTGGGGATACTCTTCAAAGCTATCTCATATCTCAGGGTGCCGATATCCGTATTGCTGTCTCTGAATTAAAAGAGAGTGCCTCGATGATCGGAAGTGCTGTCCTTGTTGATGAAACCTATTTTGAAAAGTTGAAAACGCTTTTGCCACAAATGTCATAAAAAAAGTTCAGTTCATGCATTATTTAAAAATATCAGGAAATCATTTCATCGTTCTGTTAAGCTTTTTGGGTTTTCTTATTTCCTGCTCACCGCAGCCAAAACCGTTTAATCCGTCAGCTTATGTTGATCCACAGATTGGTTCGGTTCATGGACGCTGGTTTTTCTATACCCCTGCAGCCTTACCCTTTGGAATGGCCAAGCTGGCTCCTCATACCAATGCCGCCGGAAGCCTGGGCAGCTGGGCTCCATGTGGGTATGATGGTCGTCAGACATCAATCGAAGGATTTGGCCATTTTCATGAATTCCAGATCGGTGGGGTAGTATTTATGCCTACTGTGGGAGAATTAAAAACAATTCCCGGAAAGCAGGAGAACCCCGAGGGTGGTTATCGCTCCCGTTTTGACAAGAACAGTGAACATGCAGAACCGGGATATTATTCTGTTTTCCTCAAGGACTACGGAATCAAAGCGGAACTTACCGCAACCGAGCGGGTTGGATTTCACCGGTATACTTTTCCTGAGACAACCCAGGCCCACTTGATTATTGATATCGGACACAAACAGGGGGAGAGCAGCGATGTAACCGATGCCTTTGCACAGGTTGTCAATGGCACTGAAGTCGAAGGTTATGTCGAAACAAATCCCGAATATGTAAAATTTGGTGATCCCGGCAAACGGGTGAAGATGTATTTTGTATCCAAACTCAGCAAGAAACCTTCAGAAGTTGGCTCGTTCATCGATTCAGTTCAGCAAAAAGGGGTGATTACAACCAAAGGGGTTAAAAATGGACTGTACCTAACCTTTACAATGTCTAAAAATGAGCAGCTTGAGATACAATCGGGATTAAGTTTTACCTCCATTGCCAATGCACGGCTAAACCTGCAAACCGAAGCTGCCGGACAATCATTCGATGTGGTTCATCGATCAGCACAAATTATCTGGAATAATAAACTTTCGCGCATCCACGTAGAAGGTGGAGATAGTGTCAGCCGCGTAAAGTTCTATACGGGTCTTTATCATGCACTCCTTGGACGTGGAATGTCGAATGATGTGAACGGAAACTATCCATTGGTGGATAACGGAATCGGACAGATCCCCCTCGATGGTCAGGGAAAACCCAAATACCACCACTACAACACCGACGGTATGTGGGGTGGTTTCTGGAACCTGAGTCAGCTTTGGGCATTAGTTTACCCTGACTATTTTACTGAATATCTCCAATCCAATATCGATTATTATAAAACCCGTGGCTGGCTTCACGATGGTGAGGCCGCAGGAACTTATACCAATGGGGTTCAAACCAATTTTCAGGGATTACTCATCGCCTCGGCTTATAATTGTGGAATACGCGATTTTGATGTGACCTCCGGTTATGAGGCATCACTCAAAAATGAAATCGAATATCATGGACGGAATCTTGGAAACGGAAAATATGATCTAAATTATTTTGTGAATAATGGCTATGTCCCCTCAAGGGATACTTTGCTCTCCAATGGGTGGAAATTCAATTTCGGGTCATCCCATACGCTGGAATATAGTTTCAGCTCTTATGCCGTAGCTCAGCTTGCCAAAGCATTGGGCCATAATGAGGATTACGAGAAGTTAATGAAGCAGGCCGGTTATTATAAGAACCTTTTTGATCCTGAGACAAAGATGATGAGACCTAAATTAATGGATGGGAAGTTTATCCCCGATTTTAATCCGATGAAAGCATGGGTCGGCTTTCAGGAAGGAAATGCGTTCCAATATACCTGGTATGTACCACATGATGTCGCAGGCTTGATCGGGTTAATGGGGAAAGATGAATTTAATATGCGACTGGAAAATGTATTTGTTACTGCTCAAAAAACCAGGTTTGCCGGTGGAGGAGATGATGTCGACAGTTTCTCTGGTATTGAAGCGATGTATAATCATGGAAACCAGCCTTGCCTGCACGATTCGTGGCTGTTTAATTACAGCGGTCAACCCTGGTTAACCCAGAAATGGACCCGTGCCATATGTGATGATTTTTATGGCGTTGACCCACTTCGGGGATATGGAATTGGGCAGGATGAAGATCAGGGACAGTTGGGAGCCTGGTATGTAATGGGAGCCCTTGGGATTTTTGATGTGCAGGGGCATGCTTCTGCAAATCCAACCTTTCAGTTTGGAAGTCCGCAGTTTGATAAGGTCACGATTCAACTCGATCCAAAATATTCGGCAGGAAAAAAACTCATCATTGAGGCGAAAAATAACTCCAAAGCTAATGTGTATATCCAATCGCTTTCAATGAATAAGGAGAAGATAGCCAATTGCTGGATCGACCGCAGGAAACTCATGGAAGGAGGGACCCTTCTTTTTGAGATGGGGTCTGAACCAAATAAAAGCTGGGGTGTAAAAGTGCCGCCACCAAGTATGAGTGATGCACGTTAAAAAGTTATCTAAATTCAGGAAGGTAATTTTGGCTAAAATTTTAAAATTTACGTAGATACTTAATTAAAAATTTGCCATTTGAAAACAATAAAACTGAAATAAGGTAATAAGGTTTTGCCCGGTTTGGGTGCCTTGGCTCTCTACTAAGGTTGAAAAAAGAATAAATAAGGTTTTATTGACAATGAAAATTATTGTATAACTATCAGACAATTAATTAGAAGTCAATATTTATTTTGGTTTAGGAACCTTATTTTTGTTTTTAACCTTAGTAGGGCTTAGACATATAATTTTTAAACAACCTTATTCCTGTTTTTTAACCTTAGTAGGGCTTAGACATATAATTTTTTAAAAACCTTATTTTCGTTTTTTAACCTTAGTAGTTGGGTATCTGATTTCCGTTTACACCAACCTTATTATCTTATTTGATTCATTGAAAGACATAAAAAGATATCCTATGACGATTAAGTTTTTTTCAATAATATTGCTGTTAACACTCTCTTTCAAGGGAATGGCACAGCATGAACCAATAAAGCTCAACTCGGGTTGGAAGGCTAAAAAGGCGAATGAAGTTCTTGTCGATGGATCGGTGGTATCCTCAACGGATTTTAAGTTTTATGACTGGATGGAGGCGGTGGTTCCGGGAACTGTGCTGACCACCTTACTTCACAATCAGAAGGTGCCTGATCCGTTCTTCGGAATGAATAATCAACTGATTCCGGATATTTATCAGACAGGGGCCCAATATTATACCTACTGGTTTTACAACGGATTCCAGGTTCCTGAGTTAAAAGCAGGGGAACAGGTTTGGATCAAATTCCGGGGAATTAATTATTCTGCCGAAATGTTTCTGAATGGCAAAAAGATTAATCCGGATACCCATGAAGGGATGTATCTGCGTGAGAAATATCTGATTACCCCTTATCTCGAAAAAGGGATAAACAGGTTGGCTGTATTGGTTCACCCCGTAAATCCTGTCGGCGCACCCAATGGACAGGGTGGTGACGGAACGATCGCCCGGTCGGTTGCCATGCAGTTTGCAGCAGGGTGGGACTGGATCTGCCCTATAAAAGACCGGAATACAGGGATCTGGGATGAGGTTGCCCTCGAAATAACGGGCGCTGTCGATCTGCTCGATCCGTATGTTCAGACCAAAGTTCCCGGGAAAAGAGTCCCTGGCGGTATGCAAGCTCCTGCATCAATTATACCTTCGGCCGACCTGGTCAATAGTACGGATCTCGTTCAAACCGGTAAGCTGGTAGCCAAATGTGGGAATATTGAAGTTTCCAAAATAGTAGTGATCCCTGCAGGTGAAAAAATTACAGTCTCGCTTCCTGAATTTAAAATTGAAAATCCGTTGTTATGGTGGCCAAATGGAATGGGAGACCACCCGTTGTATAAGATCGATTTCACTTTTGTTGGGAACACCGGAATTATCTCCGATCTCGAAAGTGTTACCTTCGGAATCCGCCAGACCGGCACCCGGTTCGATGATAAACTCAATGCCCGGATCTTCTCTTTAAACGGACAGGATGTGTTTATTAAAGGGGGAAACTGGATCGCATCAGATATGTTGTTGCGGTTATCGGCTAAGCGTTACGAGGCAGATGTGAAGATGCATGCCGCAATGAATATGAATATGATTCGTATATGGGGCGGGTCGATGACCGAACGGCCTGAATTTTATGATGCGTGCGATAAATATGGACTACTGGTTTGGCAGGACCTTTTTATCTCGGGCGACTGTAACGGACGATGGTTCGATCCTGCGAAAAAAGAGACTCAGGAACGCCGACGTGCCTATCCCGATAACCATTCACTGTTCGTCAATACCGTTATCGACCAGGTTAAGATGTTACGCAATCATCCCAGCCTATACCTGTGGTGTGGCGGAAATGAATTTACCCCGCCCGAAGATATCGACAAGAAATTGAAGAATTTTGTTTTCCCGAAATATGATCAGGGACGCTATTACCTCGATCAGTCTACTTCTACCGATCTGGCTATTAGTAATCTGGGAGGAAATGGCGACGGTCCTTACGGTATTCAGAATCCGCTTCACTTCTTTACCGTTAAATCATTCCCTTTTAATCCGGAATTAGGTTCAGTGGGTGTGCCCAATGTGGAAACGATGCGCAAAATAATGGACGAAAAGGATCTGGTCATTCCTTCCGGCAGGAGGGGCGAAAACCCCGTGTGGAGTTATCACTGCTATATCGGCTATGATAATTTTATAGACCAATACGGCAAAGCCAAAGAGATCACCGATTTCTGTAAAAAAGCGCAGCTTGTTAACTACGAACAGTACCGTGCGCTTCAGGAGGGATTTAATGCCGGCATGTGGACCACCTATTCGGGGATGCTGGTATGGAAAAATCAGAATCCCTGGACGGCCCTTCGCGGTCAGTTTTATGATGTCTTCCTCGAACAAAACGGAGGTTTTTATGGATACCAGCATGGTGCAGCACCTTTACACCTGCAATTGAATCTGAACGATTCTTCGGTTTGTCTGGTGAATCAGACACTTTTTGAACTTAAGGATCTGAATGTTTCAGCCGAACAATTTGATATCCATGGAAAATTGCTCTCAACGGATCAATACAAAGTCTCAACTTTGGCAAATAAGATTTCAGTATTGAAAAAAATTAAGACTCCCGATCCCAACCAGGGGGTATATTTTTTACGGTTAAAATTGACCGATACCGATAATCAACTCAAGGATGAGAATTTCTACTGGCTCTCACAACCGGGGAAAAGCTATGAGAATCTGAATGAATTAAATCAGGCCACACTCGAAAGTGAACTGAAGATTAATGCCAAAGGTGAAAAATCGGTAGTGATCCATAATTCAGGTAAGGAGACCGCATTTTTTGTCCGGCTAAAAATTTTGAATGGAAAAGGGGGAGAACTCGCACTTCCGGTTTTCTTCAGCGATAATTACATTACCCTTTTACCCGGTGAAAGCAGGGAGATTGGAATTGATATTTCTCACCTTCAGGAAATTAATCCCACATCCTACTGGTTTGAAATGGAAGGGTGGAACTTGAAAAACAGCTCAATAAAATTAGATTAAAATGAGACTAAACAGCTACCTGATTGGATTTGTTATTTTAATACTAACAGCCTCCTGCGGGAATCAACCTCAAAAGAAATCTGCGGATCTGGCAGGCAGGATTAAAAACGATACCTGTTTCCCTTATGTCAAGTCGAAAGCGCTTGAGGTGATGAAAGCGGGCTTTAACGCCGGTGATGGTTATCGTGAGGTGTGGATTCGCGATTACAACACCTTCATTGAGCTCGCCGCACAGGTAAACGATAAGGCGATATTGAAAGAAAATCTACTGGTCTTCTTCAGGATGCAGGGTGAGGATGGAAATATTATCGACGGCTTTACACCAATTAAGGAGGTGGGCAAGGAAGATTATAATTTCATCTATTCTAAATTGGAACCAAGGTATGCCGGGCATAAAAATACGGTGGAGACCGACCAGGAGAGTTCGCTGATTCAGGCGGTTTTCAAATACATTCAATTAACAGGCGACAAAACAATTCTGGACGAAGTGATTGGGGATAAAAAAGTCAGCGACCGGCTTGGATGGGCAGCTGAATTTTTAATGGCCCACAGGTTTAATCAAAAATATGGCTTGTTAATCGGTGCCACTACTGCAGACTGGGGGGATGTGCAGCCCGAGCATGGCTGGGGAGTTACCCTCGATGCCAACACCCACCCCGCCATCGATATTTATGATAATGCAATGTTTGTGATTGCCCTGAATAACCTCATGGAAATTTTGCCTCATACTAAAGTAAAATGGGAAACAATTAGAAACGGCATTGCCCAAAATAGCAGGAAGTATCTCTGGGATGATAAGAATCAGAAATTTATCCCACACATCTACCTCGAAAAAGGATCCCCGTTTCCTAAAGATTTTGACGAAAATGCAATTTATTATTTTGGAGGTACAACAATTGCGATTGAAGCTGGTTTACTTACTAATGTCGAAATAAAAACATCCTTAAACGAAATGATTCGCAGGGTAAAGCTGGCCGGAGCCGGAACGATTGGTTTAACACTTTATCCTCCATATCCGAACGGTTTTTTTGAAAATAAAATTATGAATCCGGAATATAGCTATCAAAATGGGGGAGACTGGACCTGGTTTGGAGGTCGGATGATTCAGCAGCTGATTACAAATGGTTTTGTTGAGGAAGCCTATGAACAAATGATTCCGATGGTTAAGCGGGTAAAGGATAATAATGGATTCTACGAATGGTATTCGGTGGATAACAAACCCAGGGGTTCAGGAACCTTTCGGGGTGAGGCAGGTGTTTTATATACCGCAATTGTAATGTTTGAAGCATGGTCGAAGTGATTATATATCAGGTATATAATATGATTATCTTTGGTTCTTTTGTGTTTTAGTGGCTATTTTTATTGCTCATCTAACGCTGATTGATTTATTCTTAATTTAAGAAAATGAAAAATTCTGTTCTCTTGCTGCTGCTGTTTTCAATCACTTTGGTTTTAACAGCACAAACTAAGTCGTCGCCAAAAGTAAAAGAGGTGATCGTGGTATTTAAAACCCACTTTGATATCGGGTATACCGATTGGGCAGATAATGTGGTGTATAATTATTCACACGCTACAATTACCGGTGCGCTGGATCTGATTGAAAAATCGAAGCAATTTCCAAAAAATCAGCAATTTAAATGGACGATCTCAGGTTGGCCATTGACACAGATGATTGCCATGTCCGAGCCTTCCGTTAAGCCACGCATACAACAGGCGATCCGCGACGGGAACCTGATTGTACAGGCGATGCCGTTAAGTTTTGAAACGGAGGCGCTCGATCTGGAGCCGCTGGTGAGATCACTTGCTTATTCTTCAAAAATCAATAAAGATGCCGGCTTACCTCCACCTGTTGATGCGAAGCAAACCGATGTTCCAAGTCATTCATGGATTTTACCGACGGTCCTAAATAACGCAGGGATTAAATTTCTCCATCTTGGATGTAATGCGGCATCGATGTCACCTGACGTCCCTTTACTTTTCTGGTGGGAAGGTCCTGATAAATCAAGGGTTATGACCATGTATTACGGCCCCTATTACGGAACAAGTCCTGCACCGCCTAAGGATTGGAAGTTCAATACGTGGCTGGCTATTGTTATGACCAATGATAATACCGGTGTACCTACTTTCCAGGATTATGCAGATGCGATAAAGGATATTGAAAAGCAAAATCCGGGAGCAACAATCCGGACCGGGAGCATGGGGGACTTTTACACCTCCCTGATCAAGGAGAAACCAGAATTGCCGGTTGTCAGAGGTGATATGCCCGATACCTGGATTCACGGTTACATGTCGATGCCCCGGGAGGTTAAATCGGGAAGGATTCTGAGTAAATCGGTGGCAAACCTCGAAGCATTAAATACGTTGACCGGAATTTGGGGCAGCCAGGTTGAAAAGCGAATTAACCCAATTGTAGATCAGGCGATGGAGCAGATTCATCTCTGGGATGAGCACTCTTTCGGCATGGCCATGAGTCATGGTTTTGCAGGTTACTGGGCTTATGGTGACGAATTCGAAAATCTAAGGGCAAAAGGGTACTATGAACCGATCGAATATTCGTGGAAGGAAAAGGGTAACCATATCAACCTCGCATCAAAATTAGTTGATCCTGCACTGAACCGCGAAATCAGGGGGCTTGCAGCTTCTGTAAATATCTCCGGCGAGCGGATAGTAGTCTATAATCCGCTTCCGTGGGAACGGAGCGATCTTGTGACTGTCCAGACAACAGAGCTGTTAAAAAGCGGATTAAAAAACAGTTCCACCGGAGAGATAGTTCAGGTTTTCAAAAACCACAACATCTACCAGTTTCAGGCAAATCATGTTCCTGCGATGGGGTACACAACCTTTGTTCCTGTTGCAGCTATTCCGATAACGAATAAATCAGCCCTGGTTTGTGATCCTCAACAGGGGAGTATCGAGAATCAATACTTTCGATTGATTTTCGATCATAGTTCAGGGACAATCAAATCAATGCTTGATAAAAAATCGGGACGTGAAGCGGTTAATCCCAATTCAGATTTTCAGTTTGGGCAGTATGTTTATGAACGTTTCAGCAAGAAAAACACCGATAAATATGCTAAAGATTATATCAAAGGGGGATATGACTGGGCATATCCTGAGCTTGGACGGATTAATCTTTCAAACGACCCATATAAACGACTCTCAGGAAAGAATGCTCGGATTGAATTCTTAAATGATACGGTCTCTGTTTCGGCGGTGATGCATTTTAAT
This sequence comes from Prolixibacteraceae bacterium, assembly GCA_947475715.1. Classification (GTDB taxonomy): domain Bacteria; phylum Bacteroidota; class Bacteroidia; order Bacteroidales; family Prolixibacteraceae; genus JAAFHB01. The sequence continues at coordinate 2,767 of CANJNY010000090.1, read as the reverse complement.
GGGGACGCAGATCTTAACCATCATTATTCACTTACTTTTAGTTTAACTGAAAACAGCCCTTCTGTTGAAATCATCTGGAGTATCAACGGAAAACCGGCTGACGCCTGGCCCGAAGGGGGTTGGATCAGTTTCCCGTTTAACATTGAAAAGCCTCAGTTCAAACTCGGGCGTCTTGGTGCCGTTGTGGATCCGGCAACAGATTTTATAAGTGGCTCCAACCATGACTATTGTTTTCTGAATTCCGGAATGGCAGTACTCGATTCAAAGAACAGTGGTTTTGGAATCATGTCGCCTGATGTTCCGGGAATCAGTCTTGACCGTCCCGGATTATGGTCCTATTCCCCAACATTCGTTCCTCAAAAAGCAAACGTGTTCTTTAACCTGTATAATAACCAGTGGAGTACAAATTTCACCGAATGGGTTGAGGGATCGTGGAATGCGCGGTTTTATATCTGGAGCATTGACAACTATTCAAATGCCCCATCCGTTGTCACACCTTCAGAGGAATTCCGTAATCCGTTATTGACGGCTTTAGCCAGCGGTAAACCAGGCGCTTTACCGGTCACCGGAAATGGGGTCAGTTTGTCGGAAAAGGGAATTCTGGTTACTGCCTTTGGAAAAAACAGGGATGGAGCGGGTGACTTAATCCGACTTTGGGAACAAAACGGAGTTAATACTAAATGTGTAGTAACCCTGCCTAAAGAGAGTACTTATAAGATCGCTCAGCCCTGTAATTTAAGGGGTGAGAAAGCTGGACAAGCACTTAAGCTTACCGGTCATTCCTTTAGTATTGAACTAAAGGGTTATCAACCCGTTTCATTTATTTTGCTTAATTAGCTACTAAAAACCATTATCCATTAACCATTATCCATTATCAATTAACCATTATCCATTATTATTACCATGGCAAATAAATTACTTGTAATTACGCTGATTTTAGGACTTTTTATTTCCTGTGCACCAAAGGAGACTTTGATTAAAAGCCCTGAGCGTCTTGCAGATATACAACGGATGTTAACTGTGCAGAAAGCGCTTACTTCCAGGAGTCTGCTTCCAACCTGGGATTTTCTGAAGCAACAACTTCCGGAATCTGAAAAGCAGGCAATGGAGTTTATGTATGCTTATATGCCTCTGAGCGATCTGGCAGATTATAGATCCGATTTTATCCTGAAAAATGTACAATATAGTTTGAAGGCACGCGATGAGATGTCCTGGGGGAAAACCATTCCAGAGGAGGAGTTTCTCCATTTTGTTCTTCCTTTGCGGGTGAATAACGAAAACCTGGATAATTTCAGAGAGGTTATGTATCCTGAGATCAAAGCCAGGATTAAAGGGCTTGGAATGAAGGAGGCTGCCCTGGAGATTAACCACTGGTGCCATGAAAAGGTCTCATACCGTGGGACAGATTCACGAACCAGTGCCCCATTGAGTGCGGTTAAAAAATCTTTTGGACGTTGCGGTGAGGAATCGACCTTTACGGTCACAGCCTTACGGACAGCAGGAATCCCGGCACGCCAGGTCTACACACCGCGGTGGGCCCATTCGGATGATAATCATGCCTGGGTTGAGGTTTGGATCGAAGGTAAATGGAACTACCTCGGCGCCTGTGAGCCCGATGTTGATTTGAATATGGGCTGGTTTAGTGAGCCTGCCCGTCGGGCGATGCTCGTTCATACCCGCGCATACGGACATTATTTTGGAAGCGAACCGGTAATTCAGGCTACAGACCGTTTTTCGGAGCTTAATCTGACTGCCAATTATGCCGCGGTAAAGAAAATTGTAATTTCCGTAAAAAATGCCAATGGTGCTCCCGTAGACAGCGCAAAGGTGGAATATCAATTGTATAATTATGCAGAGTTTTATCCAATCTCAACGGGGTATTCCAATTCTTCGGGGGTAAGTACCCTTTTAACCGGAATGGGTGATCTGATCGTTTGGGCTTCCAAAGCGGGGAAGTTTGGGTATCAGAAATTTTCTGTCCCTGAAAAGGATACCCTTCAGCTTGTACTTAATCAAACGGTACCCGATCATAAAACCGAATCGTATGATTTTATTCCTCCACATGCCGCAAAAGTTGCATTTGAGGTGAGCGATCAGGCCCGGAAAGAAAATACACGTCGCATGTCAGCCGAAGATTCTATCCGCGGAGCTTATATGCAAACCTTTAAGGACTCTGTCTGGGTTGCGGGTTTTGCAAAGAAAACGAATCTTCCATTTGATACGATCTCCCGATTTTTTAAATTAAGTTATGGAAACTATGATCAGTTGGCGGCATATCTTGAGAAAAACGCCCCTCAATACCGCAGTACGGTTCTTGATCTGGCCATCCAGATTTCAGACAAGGATTTCAGTGATACTCCGGAATCTATCCTTACCGATCATCTGGTACAAGTTGCAAAATCGGGGGGAGAGCAACCGGGAATTTCAAAAGAGATCTTTACAAGGTATATCCTCTCGCCACGTGTTGGACTTGAGATTTTAACGCCATGGCGCAGTTCCCTGGCTACCTCTCTGGACTCAGAATTGGCACAGTCAACCCGGACCGATATTACGGCGCTTACCAAGTGGATTCGCGAAAATATCAGAATAAATACGGTTGCCAACAACCATTCGCGCACCCCCGTTTCACCAATTGGGGTTTTTAACTTAAGGGTGGCCGATCCCACATCGAGGGATATCTTCTTTGTTGCGGCTTGCCGAACCTTTGGTATTCCCGCACGGTTGAATCCTGAAACAGCACAACCCGAATATTTTAAGAACGGAGAGT
>CANJNY010000089.1 GCA_947475715.1 Prolixibacteraceae bacterium | reverse complement strand
TAAAGTTGCCGGAATTTTAATTGAGAATTCGGTAAGAATCAGAACAATCTCCTCGTGCATCGTGGGTATTGGCTTAAATGTTAATCAACAGGTGTTTACCAGTGATGCTCCTAACCCGATATCGTTGTCGCAGGTTACAGGAAAAATATATGATCTGGAAGATTTTTTAGCGGAACTGTGTCGGAAAATTGATCGCCGATATCAGCAGCTTTACAGGGGCGATTTTCAGAATATTGATTCAGATTATAATAAACTGCTTTATCGAAGGGAAATCTGGTCGAAATATTCTGATGAAGATGGTGATTTTGACGGGAAACTTTTAGGTGTGGACCATACCGGGCAACTGCGAATTGAAACCAGATCGGGCCAAGTCAATAATTATCAGTTTAAGGAGGTGACTTTTAGGTTTTAGGCATTTCAGTAGTAGCCAATAAAAACAACAGGGCTTTAACTTTTTTTAATCAAGTGTTTATTGATCTGATTACTTAAAATTCAGCTAAATAGTTTAATAATCTAACGGCCAAATTATCTGATTGTCTAATTATTTAATTGCCTGCTCCGGGTATTGTATCCTGGTTAATGCCTCCGCAATCTGATTTATTCCATTTTTCAAATGTTTGTTAACAAGCATTTTAATCATTGGATTTAAATCGGCATTCAGTGTGATTTTTATTTTGCAATTGGCATTATCAACGGGTAAAAGCTGTATCCAGCAATATACCTGAAATGGGACCGATTGACTTCCTGTCAGTTTTATGAGTTTTGATGGATCGCGTTCAATAATTTGAACTCCGATATTCCCTATGGGATTAATTGAAAAGCTACATTCATCAGCGGTAGCGCGAAAGTTATCCAGTTTAATCTCCGGGGTATCGGGATATTGTTTTTGTATTTCACTTAATCGATTTGGGTCAAAAAGTGGCTCAAGGTTAGTTAGATTTGAGAGATGGTTATAAACAGATTCCTGAGCTGAGGTAATGATTTTTACCTCGCTCTCATATTTTTCTATTCCCATAGGTTATTTTTAGGTTGTATGCTAAATTATTTATCTACCCCAGGTTTCAGGGCTTTTTCTCCAATTATTCAGGCTTTCGAGTTGTACGTCGGTAATCTCTCCTGAATCGTAGGCAAGCTTTAGTAATAAATTGTAATTGCTTAAAGTGGTTAGTTCAATATTTGCAGCTTCGAAATTCTGTGCCGCAAGGGGGAAATTATAGGTGAAGATTGCAAGCATTCCAAGCACTTCGGCTCCAAAGTTTCGGATCGCCTCTGCTGCACTGATTGAACTGCCGCCTGTTGAAATAAGATCTTCGATGACCACCACCTTTGTGCCGGGCTGAATATCCCCTTCAATAAGATTCTCCAGACCGTGTCCTTTAGGTTTTGATCTGACATAAATAAATGGAAGTTGCATTGCTTCTGCAACTAAAACCCCGTGAGCGATTGCTCCGGTTGCTACACCTGCAATTGCTTCGGCATTGGGATATTTTTCGCGCACCAGTTTCACAAACTCCTGGCATATAAAAGTTCTTGTTTCAGGGAAAGAGAGTACCTTCCGATTATCACAATAAATGGGGGATTTCCATCCGGAGGCCCATGTAAAAGGGATATCGGGTTGAATTTTTATCGTGTCGATGGCCAACAGGCGCTTAGCAACCTCTATTTGTGCGTTTTCCATAATAGGTATGAAATTTATAGTTGGTGCAAAAATACGAAGATTTTTGGCTTATGCTCGAATAATCGATAACCAAAATCTTATTAAAACGTTAAATTGATCGGTTAGATCTTTGATCACAGTCATTTTTTTGGTTTAACAGGAGGTGTTTTAAAGTTAAAATCCCTTATGATTTTTAAATATATCGTCTCAAAATCATGTAGTGGGGAGGGTGCCTGGGAGAGTTTGAACGTTCCATCCGGTGCTATGAGATAAAAAGCGGGTGTAAAGGATGCGTTGTATTCTTTGATTAATTGTTTTTGTTTCGATCCGTCAAGCAACTTAATTAAATAAGCTTTACTTCGCCAAAGATTCCGGGCATTTTCAAAATCATCGTCCAACGATACGGTGAGGATCGTTAATCCTTGCTTAAATCGCTTCTCCATGGCAACCAAAGCATCAATTTCACGTCTGGAATCTGAACTTGAGCTTTTGAAAAAGGTGAGATATACAAATTTGCCACGGAATTGATCCAGGGTTACCAGCTCCCCTTTTGAGTCTGAAAGAGTAAACGATGGAGCATTTTGCCCAACTGCAAGTAAAGTAAGTTGTTTCTTTATCTGTGTTGCAATGATTTGAAATTCATTCGATCGTGTTGATGTCCGGGCGATTTCTATCCCATTTAATACTCCCTCTTTAGCGAAAATTCCGGAGTAATAACCATCATATAATCCTTTGAGCACGACTAGTTCTGCAAATTCTTTTTTGTACCCTTTCTCTTCAAAATAGGATACCAACTCCGGAAAATCCCCCTGATTTGTTAAGACAGTTATTTTTTGATTTTTAATGTTGCGGGATAGCCTTCGAAGAAAGTCGGTAAATATGATTTGAAAGGTTCTTTGGTAACCCGGATTAATTAAATCGATCGGTTGAGTTGCAAAATATTTAGTGATAATGAAGTCATCATTGTTTTGATTGATAATATATTCCAGTTCAGCAAAGGTGAATTTCTTCAAGGTTTTAAAATAGGGTTTCTGATAGGTTTCATATTTTTTATCTAACCTGTCGATAATCCCGCTAACGATTACCTTTGATTTTTGCTGATAGATTTGAATCGTGTTTTTAACAATTTCAAGGTTGTAATCGGTTAGAAAAGAGCGAACTGCAAAATTTAAATCGGAGTTGTCTGTCCCGGGCAAGCCCAACCAATAGGGTGTTGGTTTAAAGTAAACACTATGTTGTTCGGCCAAACTCCTTGGAGTGTACGGAGGGAGTGCTATCTGGTAGTTTTTTCCAGGTTCGATGACCATCGACCCGCAATACTTCTCCAGGTCGGTGTAAATTTCGATTGTTTGAACGGGAGTAATCAAAACAGAAAAACTTCCATCGCCAGCGATTGTTGTTGTGGCCAGTTCAGATTTCTGACGAAGTATCGGATCGGATATTGTATAGAAGGTAATTACCCTGGAGCTGTAATCAGCAGCTTTCCCATAGATCAGGGTATTTTGGCCATTAAGCTGAGCTGAGATCAGCAAAAAAATCCCAATTATAACTGGATTTAAAATGTTGAAATTACCTGACTTCCTATTTTTCATAGAACTCTGAGAGATCAAAACATGCTGGAAGAAAAAGAGAGGCATCCCCTTTGTGGCGTAGAATATCGCGGACGATTGTTGACGAAATTGCTGTTGTTTCAGGGGTCGTCAATAAAAAAACGGTTTCAATTTCAGGATGCATTTTTTTGTTAATCTGTGCAATAGCCCGTTCGTATTCAAAATCGGAAGAAGTTCTTAATCCGCGCAAAATATATTGTGCATGCACTCTTTTACAGTAGTCTATCGTCAATCCGTCAAATTTGCCAACCCGTATTTTGGGTTCATTTTCGAATACCCGCTTGATCCATTCTTTCCTTTTCTCCAGGCTGTAATAGGGCTTTTTATTCGAGTTATACCCGATCATAATGATAATCTGATCAAACATGGGCAATGCCCGTTTGATGATCGATTCATGACCTAATGTAAACGGATCAAATGATCCCGGAAAAATTGCTATCCTTTCCATAATAAATCAATTATTCTACAAAACTACGAAGAAAAAAGAGACATTCAGAGGATTAAACAATTCGATAGTTTTTCAATTTGATTTTTTCAAATGATTATTTTTATTTATATTTTTATTTTTATTTTCTTTACCGTAATTGATAACTATTGAAATGACAGAACGGTATATTATTGGGATTTTTGGAAAGATGAATTCAGGAAAGAGCTCTCTGATGAATCTGCTGACGCAGCAATTGACCTCTATCGTTGATTCAACACCCGGAACTACAACCGATTCTAAGATTGCATTGTCAGAAATTCATGGATTGGGTCCTGTTAAATTCATCGATACTGCAGGTTTTGACGAAAAGCATTTGCTTGGGGACAAAAAACGGGAAAAAAGCCTTGCTGCCCTTAAGGAGTGTGATTTAGTCCTGCTTGTAGTTGATCCCTCCACCAATGATTTTGAGTCTGAAAGTTTGATCATATCAGAGGCTATAACGCAGGAAAAACAAATTATTACGGTGTATAATCTGTTCGGGGATTGCGATCCGACACTTGTTTTGGATATCGATTCAATGCTTTATAAATCAAAAGTATATCCCAGAATTGTTTTAAAAGCAGTGGATATAAATTGCAGGCATGAGCTGCTTGAAACAATTCTGAATAATTACATTCCCAAAAATGTTTTGATTGATTTATTGCCTTTTGTAGAGCGGGAAGAGTTCTATATTCTCAATATACCGATGGATGAGGAGACACCATCGGGCCGGTATTTAAGACCTCAGGCCATGGCAGAGGCCTATATCACAAGGCATTGGGCATTCCCTGTTTCATACCGGATGAATCTGGCCAAAGCCAGGTCAGGCGACCCTTCGGAACGGGAAAGATGGAATGGATTTCTAAAAAGTTTTGCCAAAAGACCGAAGCTAATCATTACCGATTCTCAGGCTATTGATATAATGAAAGAGTGGGCTCCCGCTGATATGGGATTGACAACATTCTCAATTATGATGATCAATTATATGAGCAGGGGGCGACTTTCTGAATTTGCCCAGGGAATCAAGGCCTTGAACAAGCTAGTCCCAGGCGACCATGTCTTAATTGCCGAAGCGTGCAATCATTCACGAATATTCGAGGATATTGGAACAATTCAAATCCCTGAATTGATGAATAAATATTATCCAGGTGTTGTAATAGATCACTCCTTTGGCCGGGAATTTTTCGAAGAATCAGACATACAGCAGTGCAAGCTTGTTATTCATTGTGGTGGATGTATGATTTCGAACCAGCGTATGGCAGCCCGTCTTCGCGATCTTAAAACGACAGGGATTCCGATTACCAACTATGGGATATTTCTTTCATGGATACAGGGAGAGGAGATACTTGAACGGGTTATAAAACCTTGGATGAATATGGATTAATCCGATGTTTTGGATACCGCAAATTTCGATTCTAAAAAAATAAACCAGAATTTAGAATCCAAAATGCAAAATTCAAATTGGCTGCATGAAAGCTTCAAAGCGCGACAATCTAATTCAACCAGCTTTGTGTTTTGAATATTCGCTTTTTTATTTTACTTTATTTCTGTAAATTACTTGATTATGAGTGTTCTGTTGAACGAAAATCCGGCACTGATCCTGATTGATATCCAAAAAGGATTTGATGACCTTGCCTATTGGGGTGGTGAGCGGAATAATCCTGAAGCCGAGATGAATGCATCTAAGTTATTGGAGTTATGGAGAGCGAATGAATTGCCTCTCTTTCACATAAACCATTGCTCATCAAATCCTAATTCATTATTGGCGAAGGGAAAGGCAGGGAATGATTTTAAGGAGATGGTGTTGCCGCTTGAAGGGGAACGTGTTATCTGCAAAAATGTAAACAGCGCCTTTATCGGAACCGATCTGAAGCAACAGCTCGAAAGTTTGAAAATCACTCAGGTTGTCCTGGTTGGGTTGACAACCGACCATTGTGTTTCAACCACGGCCAGAATGGCTGCGAATTATGGCTTCAAAACATTTATTGTTTACGATGCAACAGCAACCTTTAATAAAAAGGGTTTTAATGGGGAAGAATTTTCTGCTCAACTGATTCATGACACCGCCCTGGCAAGTCTGAGCGGCGAATTTGCCACCCTGATAATGACTTCTGAGTTATTTATTTAGGCAGCAGCTTTTGTATTTTTTTCCTGAACCACAAGGACAAAGGTCGTTTCTTCCAACGTTATTGAAATTATTCGAAAGCATTGGATTCTCTTCATCGAATAGTTTCTGTGCACTTTTATAATGGTTTAACCATTCACCCCGCTGGTTAAAATAGCAACCTGGCTGGTGTGATTGATCATCAAAAAGCTCGAGAGCAAATTGAAGTTCTTCGCGAATCAGATTCTCATTAGTCCCTTTCTGAGTAAACGGAAGAAATGTTTCATGAAGTTTTTTTACTTCTCCAAGACAGGAATTCAATCTTCGTTCGGCAACATGAACGGCAAGTAACGGTTTCCATCCGGTTTGGGGATTACTGAGCAGGCGTGCAACCTGTGCTCCATGAGTTTCGTCTGAGGCAAAATAGATCGAATCGTACATGAAAAGATAGGGGGCATTGCTCTTTTGGGAAACCTGCTTTTCGATCGCATCCAGAAAAGCAGTCACACTTTCGGGATATCGTTCTGAAAGCATTCCCACCAGAAACAGCCCTTGTTCGTCAAGCAAATCCCAATCGGGCGAATCGGCAGTTGTAAAAAGGGTGATTACCGAGGGTATTATTCGTTGGGTAGAATGTACCTCCGCAAGTATTGCATACCATAGCGGAAGATTTGGCAGTCTTCTGTTTAATGTTGCAATCCTTTCATCATAAGCATTATCCAGATGAAAGATAATTTTATTCTCGATATCTTCGTCATAAGGAAGGGAGTTTAGAAACTCAAGGGCTTCAAATGGGAATCCGGAAGTCTGGGTATGAAGAGTTGCTAATGCTTCTGCTTTTGTCATGGTCTGAATATTTTGGTCGCAAATATAAAGGATATAACTTCAGTTGTAATTCAAAGGTTGAAATTACGCACGTTAAATATTTAATTGTTTTAAACCAGATTTAAGTTTCAGATTGATTTTTTCATCCCAATTGATTTTTCAGAAATATTTCGCACCATTTTAGGAAAACTTTCCACATCTTTGTATTAGTTTTTAAAAGATCTTTGTCGGGTATTATTCATGAAGAAGCTTTTATCCATATCTTTTGCCTTTATCATCCTCCTTTCGGGGATGCATTTTACTGTCGCGACTCATATTTGCGGCGGGAAAGTTGCTTTTACAAAACTCTCGGTTTTGGGTGAGTTGGCCTCATGTGGGATGGAAGGTGGTGTTGATCATTGTACCTCACCACTAAAACTGAAGGCTCCAAATTGCTGTAAGGATAAAGTCGCTGCATTTGTGGTCGATAACAGTTATTCACCGACTTTTTTTGAATTTAAGGCTTTGCCGCAAGATATTATGCAGGTTTTTGTGATCGCTGAATACCTTTCGGTTCATTCACAATTCATACAGAATTTTATTTACACAGATATCAGTCCGCCCGGCTGGTTTTTGGTTAGCGCGGTAAGCTTGCCCAAAATTTGTGTTTTTCGTATTTGATCTTAAGGTTCTACCAAGCGTTAGCATGCAGGTGTATTACACTTTCGTGCTCTTCTATTATTTTATCAATTATTTAGAACATTATTATTAAATTCAAATAGCATGAAAACTTTAAAAATATTCATAGTTGCCTTACTTGTAATTGTTTTAGGCGCTAACTCTTTTGCCCGTGTACAAAATTCTTCCAAAACTTCTGTTGCCAAAACAGAGAAACTTAAAGTTTCAGGAAACTGCGCACATTGTAAATCAAGAATCGAAAAAGCCGCAAAAATCGATGGTGTAACACAAGCAGAATGGAGTGCTGAAAGCAAAATTCTTGCTGTTACTTACGATCCTTCAAAAACTAATCTGGATCAGATTGGCAAAAAAGTGGCTGCCTCAGGTCACGATAACGAAAAGGCAAAATCTGACGATCAGACTTTTAATGCCCTGCCAGGGTGCTGTAAGTACAGGTAATTCGATAATTACTTAATTTGATAATTCGGGAATTTGACAATTCGGCATAAATGATGTGGGAGTAATACGAAGTACATTGTATTTTCCACATTTATAGTGTCGGATTGTCAAACCTGATGATTTTCAAGGAGATTCATTTGTGATTGATTATCATTTTCCTGTCTGATCGACACATTGCCGAATAACAGAATTGTCCGATTGTCGGAATCTCCAAATTTTCACATTGCCGAATTTTCTCTTCGGTACTTTATTTTAACTTTAAATCGGTCACATGTTTAACCGAATAGTTAAATATTTCCTCGGGAACAGGGTTATTACATTTATTTTTCTGATCTCCTTTGTGGTGTTGGGAATGGTTTATATGCCTTTTAACTGGAAACCCGATTTTTTTCCGCGTGACCCCATTGCGGTGGATGCCATTCCAGATATTGGAGAGAATCAACAGATTATAGCCACCGAATGGATGGGACGCTCCCCGAAGGATATGCAGGATCAGGTAACTTATCCCTTAACTACTGCCTTGCTTGGAATTCCGGGTGTGCAAACCATTCGAAGTACTTCGATGTTCGGAATGTCGTTTATCTACATCATTTTTAAGGATAACATCGAATTCTACTGGAGTCGTTCCCGGATCCTCGAAAAACTTAATTCGTTGCCTTCCGGCACTTTGCCGCAGGGGGTTCAGCCAACCCTTGGACCCGATGCCACAGCCTTAGGGCAAATTTACTGGTATACCCTCGAGGGTCGTAATCCAAAAACAGGAAGGCCCAACGGAGGTTGGAATCCTCAGGAGCTTCGGTCGATTCAGGATTTCTACGTTAAATATGGTTTATCTACTGCTGAAGGGGTTTCGGAGGTGGCATCGGTAGGCGGTTTTATTAAGGAGTATCAGATCGACCTGAATCCGGAAGCGCTTAAAGCCTTCAATGTTTCAATAATGGATGTGATGACCGCAGTGCGGAAAAGCAATCTTGATGTTGGCGCCGAGACCATGGAACTCAATAATGTGGAATATATTATTCGTGGGCTTGGCTATGTTAAAGATCTGAATGACCTGGAAATCTCTGTCGTTGCCGTACGAAATAATGTGCCTGTGAGGATTAAAGATGTGGCACATGTTGCTTTTGGCCCTGCTACCCGGCGCGGCGGACTCGATAAAGCCGGTTCTGAGGCAGTTGGGGCAGTGGTGGTTGCCCGTTATGGATCAAATCCAATGGAAGTAATCAATAACGTAAAGGATAAGATCAAGGAATTAGAGGCCGGATTACCCCAGAAAACATTGCCTGACGGTACTGTTTCAAAAGTGACAATTATTCCGTTCTACGACCGTACCGGTTTAATTCGCGAGACTATTGGAACTCTGGAATCGGCCCTTTCACATGAAATTCTAATCAGCATTATTGTAATTATTGTCCTTGTGATGAATTTGCGGGCTTCGTTAATCGTCGCCGGTTTATTACCTATCGGGGTTTTAATGACTTTCATCCTGATGCGTCTTTTCGGTGTTGAGGCCAATATTGTTGCCTTGTCGGGAATTGCTATTGCCATTGGGGTAATGGTTGACATCGGAATTGTCGATGTGGAAAATATATTACGGCACCTTGAAAAGCCTGAAAATATTGGAATTCGTGGAAAGAAGTTGCTTGGAGTTATCTATCTGGCAACTACTGAAGTTCGTGCAGCCGTGGTTACCTCCATTGCCACTACCATTGTGAGTTTCCTCCCGGTGTTTGCGATGCAGGCTGCCGAAGGGAAGTTGTTTCACCCTCTGGCATTTACCAAAACCTTTGCCCTGGTCTCCGCATTTCTGCTTGGCATTATCGTTCTGCCTACTTTGACCTATCTCTTTTTTTCGATTCGGATCGATACTGAAAAAATTCGTCGGATCTGGAATAGCATCTTGTTTGTTGCCGGTGCTTTTTTCGTTCTGTTCTGGCACTCCTGGCCTGCTTTGGCCCTGATTGCAATAGGTATTAATAATTTGCTCGATTATCGGTGGCCCCAAAACCGCAGGGAATTTCCAAACTACATCAATATTGCACTAACAGTTCTCGTTGCATCCTGGTATCTTACCATTGAATGGCTGCCTCTGGGAGCTCATAACACCATTATTGTAAACTTCCTGTTTGTGGGTGTAATTATTGGAGTAATTCTGGCAGCGTTAATGTCGATGGTCCATTTTTATGAAGATATTATGCGCTGGGCTTTGGCAAACAAACAGAAATTTCTGATTATCCCAGCCATAACCCTGGTATTTGGACTAGTGATATGGCTTGGGTTCGATAAAATATTTGGATTTGTAGCCACTGGTGCAGAAAGGGGAGGATGGCAAAATTTCAGGAATACAGCTTTCTGGCAATATCCGGTGAAGACTTTTCCGGGGACAGGCAAGGAGTTTATGCCTTCCCTTAATGAAGGTTCGTTTTTGCTAATGCCAACAAGTATGCCTCATTCAAGCATCGAAAAGAATCTTCAGTATATCGAAATCCTCGATAAACGCCTGGCTACAATTCCTGAAGTTGAGGTTGCCGTTGGAAAATGGGGAAGGGTCAATTCTGCGCTCGATCCTGCACCTGTTCAGATGTTTGAGAACACAATCAATTATCGTTCAGAATATATTTTGGATGAAAACGGACAACGGCAAAAATTTGAAGTTGACAGGGAGGGGAATTTTGTCATTAATCCTGAGGAAATTAGAAAGGCACAGGAAATAGGTGGAAATAAGGTAGAAATAGGTGGAAATAGGGAAGAAATAAATAGAAATATTAATGCGAGGATTTTAGAGATAAAGTATAATAAGAGAAAAGAAACATTTTTAATTAAGATTGACAATCAGTTGTTTGAACTGGAAAAACCTTATTCCGGTATTCCGGCCAATTTGCCTCAATTTCAATTTATTTCCACCAATTTCAATTTATTTCAAACAGTCTCCACCAATTTCAGTCAGTACCTGATTCATGATAATAACGGTGAATATTTCCGCCAATGGAGAGCAGGCATTAAAACTCCGAATGATATCTGGAACGAAATTGTCAAAGTCACCAATATTCCGGGGTTGACCTCTGCGCCCAAATTGCAGCCGATCGAAACCCGTTTGGTGATGCTTTCAACTGGGATGCGTGCCCCAATGGGGTTAAAGGTTTTTGGACCCGATCTGGAAACCATCGAGAAGGCAGGAATGCAGCTCGAACAGGCATTGAAGGATGTCCCTTCAATAAAACGGTCATCGGTATTCTACGACAGGGCAGTGGGTGCTCCATACCTCGAGATCAAATTGAACCGCGAGGCAATGGCCCGCTATGGGATGACAGTTAGCGATATTCAGGAAGTGCTTCAGGTAGCTGTGGGCGGGATGGCGTTGTCATCGTCGGTCGAGGGGCGTGAACGGTTTCCGGTCAGGGTTCGGTATGCACGGGAGTTGCGTGACAATCCCGAGGATCTTAAGCGAATTCTTATTCCTGCGATCAATGGTGTGCAGGTTCCGTTAGGTGAAATTGCAGCTATTGATTACACCAGAGGCGCTCAGATGATCCGCAGTGAAAACACGTTCCTGAACGGGTATGTCATTTTCGATAAAAATGATGGCAAGGCAGAGGTCGATGTTGTGAATGAAGCCTCAAATGCTTTGCAGCAGAAACTGAATACGGGTGAACTTATTTTGGACGCCGGAGTCTCCTATAAATTTGCCGGAAATTATGAACATCAGCTCAGAGCGACTAAACGACTGGCAGTTGTAATTCCGATCAGTCTGCTCCTGATCTTACTGTTGTTATACTTCCAGTTCCGAACCGTTACAGCCTCATTTATTCACTTCTCGGGTGTATTTGTGGCCTTTGCAGGTGGTTTTATAATGCTCTGGTTGTATGGGCAGGATTGGTTCCTGAATTTCTCTGTTGCAGGTGTCAATCTGCGTGAAATGTTCCAGGTGCATCCCATCAACCTGAGTGTGGCAGTCTGGGTCGGTTTTATTGCCTTGTTTGGCATTGCCACCAATGATGGGGTAATCATGGGGACCTATATTCACCAGGTATTTGAAGAGCGGAGACCTTCATCTGTTCGGGAGGTGCGTGAGGCTGTTGTTTCTGCCGGAATGAAACGTGTGCGCCCTGCAATGATGACTACTGCGGTGGCTGTAATTGCCCTGCTGCCTGTTTTGTCATCCAATGGCAAAGGGTCTGATATTATGATTCCGATGGCAATCCCAATGTTTGGAGGAATGGTAATTCAGGTTATGACCGTCTTTGTGGTGCCGATGTTTCAGGCGATGTGGAGGGAAAAGGGGTTGAAGTAGGGAAATAAATTGAAGAAAAAGAAATATATTGAAATTGATTAGGGAAATATATTGAAATAAGTTGAAATAAACAGAGATGAAACGAAGTTCTTCTCGTTTAAATTTGATAATTTAAATGGGTTTTCGTTTATCTAACTTCTAATAATTATTATCATGGAAAATCAAAACTATATTGAATTGAAGGACCTTGAAGTTTATAAATTATCCAGAAAGTTATCCTCAATTGCATGGATCATATTCTGCAGAATGTCTTTTTTCGATAAAAAGCACATTGGGGATCAATTCTTAAGATCTGTCGATTCTGTTGGGGCTAATATTGCCGAAGGGTACGGCCGCTATCACTATTTGGACAAGGTTCGGTTTTATCATAATGCACGAGGTTCTCATTTAGAGGCTTTCGTACATTGGTTAGAATTATTGTCGGAAAGAGAAAGCATCTCAAAAGAAGAATTCGAAAATATTCATGGAATAGCTTCGTTATTACTTATCAAGCTAAATAATTTTATAGCCATAACAACGAAGAAAGGAAGGGAAACTCATGATAAATGCTGAACCCAAAGTACAAGAAATCCAGATCCGGTTTAAGTTTATTCATAAATCACAGACCTAATTATGAGAAATAATTTATTTCTATTTATTTCTATCTGTTTCTATTTGTTTCCATCAATTTCCCTTTACTCTCAGGATTCTTTATTTCATTATTTGGAGATTGCCGGCAAAAATAATCCTGTTGTGCTGCAGCGATTTGCTGAATATCAGGCAGCTTTAGAGAAAATTCCTCAGGTTGGCAGCTTACCTGATCCTGAACTAACAACCGGAATTTTCCTTAGCCCAATGGAACTTGTTGCCGGAAAACAGGTTGCCGACATCCGGTTAATGCAGATGTTTCCATGGTTCGGGGTTTTGAAAAATGCCAAAGACGAAATGGGACTGATGGCCAAAGCCCGATTTGAGTCGTTTCGTGATGCCAAAGTGCAGCTTTTTTTCGAGTTACAGCGTACCTGGTACTATATGGGTAAGATCAAACAGAATATTCGTATTTCGGAGGAAAATATCAACCTGCTTCGAACCATTGAGCGATTAGCTATTGTCCGGTTTAAAGCCGGCCCATCAGGAGGCAGCATTCCACAATTGGGTAGTGCTGCGCTTCCCTCTCCCGTTCAAGGGTCTTCCTCCGCATCGTCAGGGATGAATAAAATGGGAAGTAATGAGGGCGCCGGCGCCGCTGTTCAGGGTACTATACCCATGGCTGCGAATCCCATGGGGGCGTCATCCGGTAGTTCCGGACTTGCGGATGTTTACCGTCTCCGGATTGAAATCGGAGACCTTCAGTATAATATTGAACTGCTTAAAAATCAGTTGCTCTTGGCTTCTGCTCAGTTTAACAGTTATTTGAACAGGCCCCAAGCAACAGTTGTTACCCTTCCGGATTCCCTAACAACGCTGAATTTAGAACTTCCTTTATCGGCAATTTCAGATAGTTCTCTGACTAACAATGCAATGTTGGGAATGCTTCAATATGAGCGACAGTCGCTTGAGGCGCGAAAACAAATGGTGACCAAAATGAGCTATCCGATGGTTGGGTTCGGACTGAATTATTCCCTGATCAATACTAACGAAATGTCACCCTCGCCGATGAATGGAAAGGATATGCTTATGCCTATGGTAACAGTCACTTTGCCGATTTACCGAAAGAAATATAAGGCAATGCGTAATGAGGCTGATTTTTTGAAATCGGCGAATTCACAGAATTACAAGGCAACGGTAAATTCCTTGCAGACCGAACATTATCAGGCTATTCAATTGTACCAGGACGCACAGCGCAGGTTAAAACTTTATGCTGACCAGGTTCAGTTAACATCCCAATCGTTTGATATTCTGCTTAAAAGTTTTTCATCCGCGAATGCAGCACTTACTGATCTATTACGGGTTCGCCAACAAATGGTTGATTATGAATATAAAAAAGCAGAGGCCGTTGCCGATTACAATACCTCGGTGGCCTGGATTAAGAAATTGAGTTGTGAGGATGAAAAAGGAACTAAATAGAAACAGGGATATCAAAGGAAATAAGTTGAAATTGCTGGAAATCAACAGACTTTAGTGAAACGATCAAAATGTACATGATTTTCCATTTATTGCTACTTAATTTCTCTCTATTTCCATCATATTTCATTTTAAATTAAAAAAATAACATATTATGAGCCGTCAAATACTGATACTTTCAGGCACCCTGATTATCGGAATTTTTCTTGGGTGGATTTTATTCCATTCGTCTACCTCGAAGGACGTGAGGCACGATCAGACCGTTGAAGCTGCGAAATCGGCGGTCTGGACCTGTGCAATGCACCCTCAGATTCGGATAGAGAAGCCGGGTAAATGTCCCATTTGTGGAATGGAATTAATACGGCTTAACCAAAACTTTGATAGTCAAATGGACCCGTCAGCGATTCATCTGACCCTGGAGGCAACCCAACTCGCCAATGTTCAAACAACGGTTGTTTCACGCCAGAATCCGGAGAAGGAGGTACGCCTTTACGGGAAAGTGCAGGCAGATGAGAGGTTAATTCAAAATCAGGTTTCCTTTGTTTCGGGAAGGGTTGAGAGACTACTGGTCAATTTCACCGGTGAACCTGTAAAGAAGGGGCAGCCATTGGCACTTATTTATTCACCTGAATTGGTGGTCGCACAGCAGGAGCTGCTCGAAGCTGCCAAATCGAAGCGGGCACAGCCCGAACTTTATGAAGCTGCCCGGGAAAAACTTCGGCAATGGAAACTTCCTGAATCTCAAATTTTAGCCATCGAAAGTTCAGGTATTATCCAGACAAATATTGAAGTGACTTCAACTGCAACGGGTATAGTTACTGCCCGGCGAATCAATAATGGTGATTATGTGAACCAGGGATCAGTTATGTATCAGGTTTCAGATCTTTCCTCTGTGTGGGTCCTTTTTGACGCCTACGAAAGTGATCTGCCGTTCCTGGAAACCGGGGATAAAATTGAATTTACAATACAGGCATTACCCGGAACCTATTTTAAGGCTAACGTAAAATTTATTGATCCGGTGATCGATCCGATTAACCGCGTGGCCAAAGTACGTGTCGAAATGGGCAATCATGAGGGTAAACTAAAACCTGAGATGTTCGCTACTGGGATTGTGAAAGCCACTCTTGATCAGTTCCGCAACAAACTTGTGATCCCCCGTTCTGCAGTTTTGTGGACTGGTACACGTTCTGTAGTGTATGTAAAACAGCCGGGAATCAAAGAACCTGTTTTCAAAATGCGCGTCATAGAACTTGGTCCCTTACTGGGGAATAGCTATGTCGTTAATTCCGGATTGTCTGACGGTGAATCGGTTGTGACTCAGGGCGCATTCAGTGTCGATGCCGCTGCACAATTGGAAGGTAAACCCAGTATGATGAATCAGCAGAAAATCGAAACTCCTTCGAAGATTTCATTGGCAAAGAGTGGGTTAAACCAAAATTCCAGGACCCATGAAAAGATTGCTAATCAGGGATTCAAAGTATATGGCATTTGCGAAATGTGCAAAAGTAGGATTGAGGGTGCTGCCAAATCAGTTGAAGGTGTTCTAAGTGCCGTATGGAGTGTCGATTCGAAGCTGTTAGAGGTTCAGTTTGATGCAGCAAAAACCACTAACGATTTAATTCAGAAGGGAGTAGCCATGGCGGGTCATGATACGGAGAAATTTAAGGCTTCGGCTCAGGGCTACAAGCAACTTCCTTCATGCTGCCTGTATCGAAAATGATTTCCGGGTAATCTTTTTGCTGCAGAGAATGAGGCAACCATGGATAAATAGTTCATCAATAAAAAGTATAACATAAATATTGTGACAGAGTCTTAACTTTGTCAAAAATTAATCGTTATGGCAATTACGGTGAGGAAAAATTTTCCGGTTACAGGGTTGAGCTGTGCCTCATGTGCTGCAAATGTCGAAAAGACGTTAAGTGGTCAACCTGGGGTCAAAAGCGCCACGGTCAACTATGCCTCTTCGACAGTATGGGTGGAATACAACCCGGAGACAACTACTCCACCAGGTTTGCGCAGTGTGGTGCAATCCTCCGGTTACGATATCCTGACAGACGAAGAGGAGGCCAATCAACAAACAACGATTGCCCTTCGTGAGTCGGAGATACTCAGATGGAAAACCATTGGTGCCTCAATACTTACCATTCCAATTGTGCTTCTGGGGATGTTTCTGATGGATTTTCCGTATGCCAACTGGATTATGCTTGTTCTGGCAACTCCCGTTGTATTTTGGTTCGGAAGGAATTTTTTTGTCAATGCGTTCAAACAACTGAAGCATGGTTCCACAAATATGGATACGCTGGTTGCATTAAGTACCGGTATCGCCTTTTTTTTCAGCCTGATCAATACTGTTTTTCCACACTTACTAATGACAGCCTCGGGTCATCCACCGATCTATTTCGAAGCATCAGCCGTAATTATTGTGTTTATCCTTTTGGGTAAGTTGCTTGAGGAGCGGGCTAAATCGAATACCTCCTCGGCTATTAAAAAACTCATCGGCTTGCAACCCGATTCTGTAACCTTTGTCAATGAAGATGGGAGTGAAGCGATCATGGCTGTTTCATCGGTTCAAATAGATAACCTGCTTCGGGTTAAGCCGGGAGAACGAATCCCTGTAGATGGTGAAATTACTGAAGGGTCGTCATTTGTTGATGAGAGTTCGATCACCGGTGAACCAATGGCTGCAGAGAAAATCTGCGGGAGTAAGGTGTTCGCAGGAACCATAAACCAAAGAGGCAGTTTTGTCCTAAAAGCCCGGAAGGTTGGAAGTGAAACGCTTCTGGCCCGGATCATTTTGATGGTTCAGGAAGCACAGGGGAGTAAGCCTGCTGTTCAGAAACTGGTTGACAAAATTGCCTCGGTATTTGTTCCTCTGGTGATCGGGTTAGCGATAATTACGTTGATAAGCTGGATGATATTTGGTGGGGCACAACCATTGCCTCAGGCCTTATTGGCGATGGTTTCAGTCCTGATTATTGCCTGTCCATGTGCACTTGGGCTGGCAACTCCCACCGCCATAATGGTTGGAATCGGCAAAGGGGCAGAGCATGGAATCCTTATAAAAGATGCCCACGGGCTGGAGCTTTCGCATCGGATTAATGCAATAGTTTTAGATAAAACAGGTACAATTACGATGGGTAAGCCCACTGTTACTGATTGGATCTGGCAAACCGAAGATTTATCACTCGTAAAACAAGTCATTTTAAGCATAGAATCGCAATCCGAACATCCGCTCGCTTCGGCAATCGCAAGCTCGTTGAACGGTGAAGGTACAGAAAGTAAATTAATTACTGATTTTCAAAGCATTACCGGAAGAGGGCTGGTTGCAACCTTTGACGGTGTAACCTATAACATTGGTAATGAACTTCTGATGCGTGAAACAGGAATCGTCCTGACTGAAGAGGAAAAGGAGAAAGCTTATGAATTGCAGGAACAGGCTAAAACTGTATTATTTGTTGGCCGGAATGGAGAAATTCAGGTAATCATTGCGATTGCTGATCAGATTAAACCATCTTCAGTGACAGCTATTGAGCATCTTCGGTCCAAAGGTATCGAAATCCACATGCTTACCGGTGACAATGAACATACAGCTGCTTCAATTGCAAACCAAACCGGGATTACCAAATATAAAGCAGGTTTTCTTCCTGAGGATAAAGCGGCTTATATCCAGGCTCTTCAGAAGGAAGGGAAGATTGTCGCGATGGTTGGTGACGGGATTAATGATTCACTTGCCATGGCTCAGGCTGATGTGAGCATTGCCATGGGAAATGGTTCGGATATCGCAATGGACGTTGCCAAGATGACTATTGTTTCCTCCAATCTGGATTCAATCTCATTGGCTATTGAGCTTTCAAAACAGACTATCCTTACGATCAGGCAAAATCTCTTCTGGGCGTTTATCTACAATCTGATCGGTATACCAATTGCAGCTGGAATTCTCTATCCGTTCACCGGTTTTATGCTCAATCCGATGATTGCAGGCGCGGCAATGGCGCTGAGTTCGGTCTCCGTAGTGAGTAACTCACTTCGGCTTAAATTGAAAAAAATGAATGTTTCTTCTTAAAATAATAGAATATGCAAACTTTAAAATTCAAGACTAATGTAAATTGTGGCGGGTGTATTGCGAATGTAACACCTCATCTGAACAAACTATCGGGAATCGATAAATGGAGTGTGGATACCACCACACCACAGAAGGTTTTAACTGTAGAGAGTGCCGACCTTACTGCCGATGCGATTATTGAAACATTAAAATTGGCGGGGTTTAGGGGGGAAGTTATTGAATAGAGAGAAGCCCTTACAGGTTTTCAAAACGTTGTCAGGGATTGTTGATCCGGATAGGCGAATCACGAGCGAACACCGTCTGCAATCGAAACCCAGCAAAGGTGCTGCATCCCAATCGGACGGAACGGTGCCACGGCACGAAGAGGCGAAATGACGAAATGGCGAATTTATTTGGTTATCATGCAAGCAAGTCAATAAATCCATCGGTTATAAACCCGGAACGGGTGTTATGATTCTGGCAAATGCAGGATCTATTCTCTAATTGAGGGGCTGACTTGTTCAGGCATGAACAAGTCAGCCCCTCAATTAGTCAGCCCCTCACTAAAAAAAAGTGAGAGCCGGACTTTAAGTCCGACCCTCACTTTTTTAAGAGGTCTCCAGCCGACCGGGTCCCGCGAATTGCATTCGCGGAAAATTAAATGATTCAAATCAAATTCCCCCGCCCCGCCTGTTAACCATTATCACATTAACCATTAATGCATTAATTATTATTTGATTAACCATTAATGCATTACAAATGCCTTACCGCCAATTTAGTTGTAAGTATTTTACCATTATATTGCAGCACACATACATAGATTCCCGTCGGCAGATACTGCTCATAAAGCACCGTCTGAGAAATTCCTCCCTCTACATCACCCTCAAATACCCTTGCCACACGTGCACCGGTCATGGAGTAGATCTCGAGATTAACATGCGCATTCTCACCAATCCGGAACCCGAAAGTTACCGGTCCGGATGATGGATTCGGTGAGACCGTCAACTCATTGGTCAGATCGATCGCCGCTGGATTTACCGGCGGGGTAATCGCTACGATCGAATCTGATTTCAGAATCGTTGGTGTAATCTTTACCGCCAAGGTACGTGCTGTGCTGGTACCGCAACCCGTGGATGCCGTTACGCTCAGTGTCCCCGAAGTGGCACTGGACGAGAAGCTGATCTTCACCGAATTGGTCGTACCACCGGTTATGGTTGCCCCCTTGCCGGAATAACTCCAGGCGTAGGTCATCCCTGACACATTGGTGACCGAGAAGGCAACATTCGAACTTCCCGCTTTGACAGTCGCTGAGGCGGTGGTAATAACCCCCGGCTGAACAGCCTTTGCATTAACTGTAACCACCGTGCTCTGCTTAGAAGTACATCCGCTGCCGTTAGAGACGGTATAAGTTATGGTTGCCGTTCCTGCAGCAACACCGGTGACCACCCCTTTATTGGAAACGGTGGCTATTCCGGTGGCTGAACTGCTCCAGACTCCCGATGGCGTAGCTTCAGTTAATGCCGTCGTGCTGCCCACACAAACCGTTTTGGTTCCTCCGATTGATGCTGGTGTTGCAGGAAGTGGATTAATCGTTAACGCCTTTGTTACCGAATTTCCGCAACCCGTGGTGACGGTATATTTAACCATAACCGTACCTGCCGTAAGTCCGGTGACCACACCACCCGAAGTGATGCTTGCCGTTCCGGTTCCGGCGACAATTGACCAGGTGCCCCCAGCGGTGCCATTGGTAAAGGGTGCAGTAGCTGAGTTTACGCATACCGAGAGTGCTCCGCCTGCGATGCCGGCCACTGTTGGTACCGTACTAACCGTTACAGTGGCATTTCCTGACATTGACTTCGAACAGGTAGTTGTTGAATCGCTAGCCAGTACCGTATATACCCCGACCGTTGTACGCAGTCCGAAGCTGATTACCGAACCGTTTCCCGATAGCGGTGATCCTGTATTATTTCCCGACAGTTGCAGCTGGTATCTGATCCCTCTTTGCGAGCCGCTCAATCCGACAGCAACGCCGGTTCCTCCGGTGCAATACGATCCGCCGCCGGTGACATTGTAAACCGTAGGCAGCGCATTCGCCAAAACTTTAACGCTGTCGAGCATCTGAGAATAAACCGATGGTATCCCCACTTTAGAATAGATCCAGTAGGTTCCCGACTCGGTGATTGGTCCAAAGCAGATTGCAGAACCGGTGCCTTTGAGTGTTGGATAACTTGAACTCGGAATACGCGCCAGATCAACATGACGAAGTTCGTAATTAGTTCCCGACACCGATCCGCTAAGACAAACAGTCACGCCACTTCCTCCGGCACAGAAACTGCCGCCACCGGTGACATGAAACAGCGCCGATCCTTTCGAAACGGTCGCGCTGCCGGTCATGGTTCGTGTGCAGGTTGTCGTAGTATCGGTTGCAACAACGGTGTAGCTGCCCATGCTGGTTTGAAGTCCGAAGTTCAGCACAGCTCCGGTACCCCGAACAGCCGAAAGGGTATCGCGACCAGCAACCTTAAGCTGGTATTTAATGCCAGACTGTGATCCGCTAAGACCAACAGCTACTCCTGAGCCGCCTGCCGGATAACTGCCGCCACCCGTTACACTAAACAGTGTTGGAAGGGTGCTGACGGTGATTTTCACCACATTCGATTTGGCCGCGCCCAATGAATCAGCCTTACAGCTTACCCACGCCAGACGCCTGAACCAGGTTGAGGCATTGAGAGTTCCCGGAGCATAGGTCTCCGAAGTTGCAG
>CANJNY010000088.1 GCA_947475715.1 Prolixibacteraceae bacterium | reverse complement strand
GAAGGTGCTTGCAACGCAACTTATTGAAGGCGTTATACTCAGAAGGGATAATCTGACCCGCTTTTTAAGCAAGGAGCGCTATTCGATGCGCCCATTGCATAATTTTCTTTTTACACGGGATGCATCGATGACCTTGTGGGATGAGGTGCTGATCGGGAAAATGGCCAGCAAGGTGCGTGAACGTGAAACCATCATTATGGAAGCAATCTTTAGGCACCACCCTGCATTCGGAGTCAAAACGATTAATCCTGCCGGATTCGGAGCGTTTCCTAATGCCACTATTGAAGGGGGTGATGTTCAGATTGCCAGTGAAGATGTTCTTGTCATCGGAAAGGGGTCCCGCACTTCATCCGAAGGAATAGACTTTCTGCTTGAGGTGATCAAGGCAAAAAAAACCGGGATTAAGCATCTGATTATTCAGGAACTTCCTGATAGTCCAGAGTCATTTATCCATCTTGATATGACCTTTACCTTTCTGAATCACGATGCCTGCCTGGTTTATGAACCCCTGATACTAAAGAATAATAAATTCCATACGATACATATCTCAATTGATAATGGAGTTGTGACCGGTATTCATGAGCGTAAAAACATTCTTAAAGCGTTACATCAGATTGGTTTTGATTTTGAGCCTGTATTTTGCGGCGGGAAACAGGACCCTTGGATCATGGAGCGTGAACAGTGGCATAGCGGGGCAAACTTTTTCGCTTTCGCACCCGGAAAGGTGATCGGTTACGAGCGAAATGGTTATACCCTTGAGGAGATGAACAATCATGGTTTCGAGATTATCCGCGCACAGGAATATATCGATAAAAAGTTAAATCATAACGATTATAAAAAACTGGTAATTACGATTCCCGGTTCGGAACTTGCCCGTGGCGGTGGAGGCGCCCGGTGTATGACCATGCCAATTTCCAGGGAGAAGGTGGATTGGTAGGCAGATTCCTTGTTGGAGCAAGATGTACTATTTGGATAACTGCGGCTGCCAACTCGCGGCTGGCATTCTGCTCATCATAAATTCCGTCGTATTTTATTTGAAATAACGAGATAAATATCTGAATGAAAATCTGAAAATTGCCATTTGCCAGTCGCCAGCCGCTAGTAGCCACTAGCTTCCTTTATTCTCTCAAATTAAGTCTGTCCTGAGTATCAATGTTTGAATTAAATGAATAATGCGTAAATTAGATAACGAAGAGCTTTCCCGACTTTCTGTCGATGATTTTAAACACGCCAGTAAAATTCCAATCACGGTAGTATTGGATAATGTAAGAAGCTGTAATAATGTGGGTTCTGTATTTAGGACTTCAGACGCTTTACTTGTGAATAAAATCTGTCTGTGCGGCATTACAGCAACCCCACCCGATAAAGAGATTCATAAAACTGCCCTTGGTGCAGAAAATACAGTTGCGTGGGAGTACTTTTCAACAACTGAGGAGGTCGTTGATATGCTTAGAAACGAAGGTTATACCATAATTGCCATTGAGCAGGTGGAAGGGAGTATTTTATTAAATGAATATCGACCTGAGCCGAATGAAAAACTGGCACTAATCTTCGGCAACGAAGTAAAGGGTGTACAGCAGGAGGTGGTTAATCTTTGCGATAAAACGATTGAGATTCCACAGTTTGGGACAAAGCACTCGTTTAATATTTCGGTTAGTGCGGGGATTGTGCTTTGGGATTTGTTCAACAAGTTGTCTGACAGGTAGGACAGAGATTTATTTTTGGATCTCCTTAAGAAGGTGCTTAGGGTCTTGTCTGTTATCCCAAAAGGCTGTTATTATTAATTTATCATCATTTACTTTATAAAATAAACTAAAATGACCCATTGCGGATTCTCTTGTTTCCAAATAGGTGGTTGGTTTAAAGATTTCAGGATGTTTAAGAATAATCTGAATTCTGTCTGAAATTAAATGAATTAATTCTTCTGAATAAACAGTTGAGTCGTTTCGAAGAGTCCACTATTTTAGAATTTCTCTTCGTTGCCGGGCTGCAGTTTTAGTCCAAACTACATTTCTTTTAGCCATTTTAAATCATCTTCAGATATAAAGTTATATCAAATATCCTAATTTTCTTTATTGGTTCAAAATTGCCGAAGAAAGGGAAATTAGTTTTTATGGTGTGCCAAAATTGATTTAAGCGACTAATATTCCTATAATTTTTGCTAAAACTATAAATTTCTAATTCAGATTATGCAAACTGATCAAGCAACGCGATCCTTTTTTCAATGGGTGGATGAGTAGAGAAAAAATTGCTTAGTGAGAATTTCTTCTCCTCCGGCTGCGGGTTCTCGATGAAGAGTTGCGCAATGTCGCGGCGTACAACAGCCTCAATTAGGGGGTCCTGACGAATTTTTCGTAATGCATTGGCCAGGGCATAGGGTTTGCGGGTCATCTCAGCGGCTCCGGCATCGGCCATATACTCGCGTGACCTTGAAATACCGAAACGGAGCAGGATCGCTATCAGGTAACATACGGCAGAAATTATCAGCGCAATCACGATCACAACACCTCCGTTTTTATTCTCTCTGTCTCTTGTGAATGCCCCAAACTGCAGGCTTCGAAGCGCCATCTGAGCAATAAAGGCAAAAATACCCACGAAAATAATAGAGATGATCATCAGCCTGACATCGCGGTTCAGGATATGAGACAGTTCATGGGCGATCACCCCTTCGAGTTCATCGTCATTCAGCTTATCGATAATTCCGCGTGAAAGCGATACCGAGAAAGTCCGTTCATTAATCCCGCTCGCTAAGGCGTTTAGCGATTCGTCTTCAATAATATAGATATGAGGGGTTTTCATCCCTTTGGAGATGCAGAGGTTTTCGACCAGATTGTAAACCCGCTTGTTTTCCATTCGGGCTAAAGGCTTTGATCCTGTGGCAATTCGGATCATTGAATTGTGAAAAAACCAGGCAATGATAAACCATATTGAAGTTCCGATAATCACAAAAGGGACGATGCTCACAAATGAGTTGTTAATCATTTGGGGATCCTGTTGCTGAGTGGTGAAGAAAAGGAAAGCGTAAACCATTCCCAGCAATACCGATGGAAAAGCAATAATCAGGAGAACACTATTGAAGTTGTTTCTCCTGATTTGTGTTTGTATACCGACGTAAGTCATTAATTAAAACTGATTTTTGGCGGTTGCTCCATCGTGGCACGCTCCTGACCAAGGTCAAACATGGTTTCGCGTCTGAATCCGAAATTATTGGCAATCAGATTAGATGGGAAGGTTTCGATACCGGTATTGTACTCAGTGGTAGCGGCATTAAAATATCTTCTTACTGCGGCAAGTTTATTTTCAATGTCGCTTAATTCTTCCTGAAGCTGCAGGAAGTTTTGATTTGCTTTCAGATCAGGATAAGCTTCAACCGATACTTTTAATCCTTGTAAGGCGGAGGAGAGCTGTGTTTCTGTTTTGATTTTATCGTCAATGGTGGTGGCGCTCATCGCGGCAGTTCTTGCCTCGGTAACCCGCATAAGCAATTCTCGTTCGTGGGTTGCATAACCCTTTACGGTCTCCACGAGCTGAGGAATAAGGTCGTGCCGTTGACGCAGTTGGACATCAATGTCTGCAAAAGCATTTTGCCTGGTATTTCGAAGGCGTACCAGCGAATTGTAAATCCCAATCAGCCAGAATACAAGAACAACAAGAACAATCAGAATAAAAATAAAAGGCATAATAATGTTTTTTTAAGTGACTAAACATAGTTATTTTGAACCTCAGACCACCGTTTCAATTTGTCATCATTTTAATACAAATATAATGCAGATCTATCAATTTAACCATTTTGATTATTGATTTAATTCCACATCGCAGTGGTGGCTGTTGAATTTTTTATCCTGTGCAAGATATTTTCATTCAATTGGGCGATTCTTATTCCGGAAAGTTTTATTTTTACAATTCATATGACTTTTCAGAATTTAACAATTAATATTTAAAAACCAGTTAAAATGATTAACCGACTTATTGGAGAGATGCCTAAAATAGGTATTCGTCCTGTTATTGACGGCCGTCTTCAGGGGGTTAGAGAATCGCTTGAAGTTCAGACCATGAATATGGCAAAGGCAGCTGCTCAGCTTATCTCCGAGAATCTGCGTTTTCCGAACGGACAAAAAGTGGAGTGTGTAATTGCCAACCATACCATTGGGGGTGTAGCTGAGGCAGCCATGTGCGCCGATCAGTTTTCGCGTGCCGGTGTCGGAGTATCGTTGACTGTTACACCATGTTGGTGTTATGGTACCGAAGTAATGGATACCGATCCCTTAATTCCAAAGGCAGTATGGGGTTTTAATGGAACCGAACGCCCGGGTGCGGTATATCTTGCCGCTGCTTTGGCCGGTTATGCTCAGAAAGGGTTACCTGCATTTGGCATTTATGGTCACGAGGTGCAGGATTCAAATGACACCTCAGTACCTGATGATGTTAAAGAAAAAATCCTTCAATTTGCAAAGGCCGGTTTGGCGGTTGCACAGATGAAGAATAAATCTTACCTCTCCATCGGTGGAATGTCAATGGGGATTGCCGGTTCCTATGTGGATCAGGAATTCCTGCTCGATTATCTGGGTATTCGTACCGAGGTTGTGGATATGACAGAACTGGTTCGTCGTGCAGAACGGGGTATTTATGATCATGCAGAATTTGATAAAGCTCTTGCCTGGGTTAAGAAGAACTGCAAAGAGGGAACAGACCCAAATCATCCGGATAAACAGCTTTCTGCTGAACGTAAAACATGGGAGTGGGAGATGGTTGTTAAGATGACCCTTATTGCCAGAGACCTTATGGTTGGTAATCCGGTATTAGCTCAGATGGGTTATGGAGAGGAAGCATTAGGGCGCAATGCTATAGCTGGTGGCTTCCAGGGGCAGCGCCAGTGGACCGATCATTTGCCAAATGGTGACTTTATGGAGGCAATTTTAAATTCGTCATTTGACTGGAACGGCATCCGTCAGGCGTTTATTATGGCAACCGAAAATGATTATCTCAATGGGGTGACCATGTTATTCGGTCATCTGCTCACAAATACGGCTCAAATATTTTCAGACGTTCGTACTTACTGGAGCCCTGAATCAGTGGAACGTGTTACAGGGAAGAAACTCACAGGAAAGGGGTCCGAGGGTATCATTCACCTGATTAATTCCGGTTCAACCACCCTCGATGCAACTGCAAAACAAGAGCGGAATGGTCAGCCGGCTATGAAACCATTTTGGGAGATCTCGGAATCTGAGGCTCAGGCATGTCTTGATGCAACCGACTGGCCGGCTGCCGACCTTGGATATTTCCGTGGCGGTGGCTTCTCTTCCCATTTTAAAACAGATGGAGAGATGCCTGTTACGATGTCGCGTGTGAATCTGGTCAAAGGCATTGGTCCTGTAATTCAGATTGCTGAGGGGTGGACCGTTCAACTGCCTGAGGATGTTCACAACACGCTCGATGCACGCACCAATCCTACCTGGCCAACAACATGGTTTGCACCGCGACTTACAGGAAAGGGTGCTTTTGCCGATGTCTATACGGTGATGGCTAACTGGGGCGCTAATCATGGTGCGATCAGCTATGGACATATTGGCAGTGAACTAATGTCGCTTGCTGCAATGGTTCGGATACCTGTTTCAATGCATAATGTTGCGGATGAGAAAATTTTCCGTCCTGCAGTGTGGAGTGCCTTTGGAATGGATAAAGAGGGTTCAGATTACCGTGCCTGTGATACTTATGGTCCGGTATATGGAAAGACCAGAAAATAGAAAATATAGGTTTTAGACTTTTAGGTAATCGGGGAAGCAGGTATATTTCCATGACATCCTAAATATCTAATGGCTAATCTGCTTTTCAGCTATCCGGCAGTTTATCTTTAGTGTTTCTCATTGAAGTTAAACTGCCGGATTTCTTTTTCTTAAAATGTATACCTATGAAAATAAATTCAAAGCTCTCTGCTGCACTATTTTTAAGCGGACTATCATTGGTTGCTCAGGCACGTAAACCGAATATTCTGTTTCTGTTTGCCGATGACCAGCGGGCAGATGCCCTTGGTATATCGGGCAATAATTACATTCGGACTCCGAATATTGATAATCTGGCAAGAAGCGGTGTTCGGTTTAACAGTTGTTACGTCATGGGAGGGCACCACGGTGCTATTTGTGCCCCCAGCCGTGCAATGCTTATGAGCGGGAAGAGTCTCTTCCATGTATATGACAGGCTTGAAGGGGTTCATACGATGCCAATGCATTTTGCTGACAATGGGTACGAAACTTTTGGAACAGGGAAATGGCATAATGGCGCTCAAACCTTTGAGGCCTCCTTTCAAAAGGGAAAGGATATTTTAATTGGTGGAATGGCTGACCATTACAAGGTTCCATGCCGGGATCTAGGACCGGATGGAAAACTTACGCAACCTGTTACTAAAGGGTTTTCTACCGATGTTTTTGCGGAAGCAGCGACAGATTTTATCAATCAGTATGCTCAAGGGAGGAGAGATAATCCCTTCTTTTGTTATGTCGCATTTACCGCTCCGCACGATCCGCGTTCCCCACGAAAAGATTATATCGGAATGTATCCGCCTGCGTCTATTCCTGTGCCGGGAAATTTTCAGAAACTCCATCCATTTAAGTTTGATCAATTGGATTTACGCGATGAAAATCTGGCACCATGGCCCAGAACCCCTGAAATAATTCAGGAATCATTGGCCGACTATTATGCGCTTGTTTCTCATCTTGATTCAAAGGTGGGCGAGTTAATTGAAACGCTTAAAAAAGACGGTCTTTTCGATAATACCATTATTGTTTATGCCGCGGATAACGGATTGGCGATCGGAAGTCACGGTCTTCTTGGAAAACAGGATGTTTATGAACATAGCACAAATGTTCCACTGATTATTTCAGGTCCCGGAATTCCTAAGGAAAAGGTGAGTCAGGCCCTTGTTTATCTCTATGATTTATTCCCGACATTAAGCGGTTTATGTGCGATCGCGGCCCCTTCGGGTGTAGATGGGAAAAGCCTGGTTCCGGTATTGACAGGTAAAACTACAGGGGTAAGGGATGCGCTTTATACGGCTTACCGGAATACAGCACGAGCCGTCCGGAAAAAGAATTGGAAAATCATCTATTATCCGCAGCAGAATTACACCCAATTATTTAATCTCGAAAAAGATCCTTTGGAAATCAATAACCTGGCAAATCTTCCTGAATCACAACCTAAAATAGAAGAGATGATGACTCTGATGTATGAGCTGCACACTGCCAATGATGATACCGCCTCGCTAAAACCACGAAGTATTTTACCTCTTGCCTATGACTACAAATTATTGCATCAACATCCGGATGAATGGCAGCCTGAATATACCCTGACAAAGTATTTTAAGGATGTTGATTTAGTTAAAGTTAAGAAATTGGAACACTAAATATAAGTCAGCCAGATGGAATATAAGATAAGATCCTGCACCCAGGAGCAGTTGCCGGAAATCATGGAGATCTTCAATGAGGTAATACTTCATTCAACAGCCCTATACGACTATAAAGCGCGCACAATGGAAGTCCTGAACAGCTGGTATGCTGAGAAGCAAAGCAGGAATTATCCGGTTATTGGGGTCTTTAATCAGAATGGTTTCTTGTTAGGTTTTGCATCCTATGGATCGTTTCGTATCAGACCTGCTTATAAGTATACTGTTGAGCACTCTGTCTATGTCAGGTCAGACCAACGGGGTAAAGGGATCGGCACTCAGCTGTTAAGGGAGATTGTGAAAATTGCAGAGGCACAGAATTATCATGTATTAATTGGCGGCATTGATACGTCGAACCAGGAAAGTATCCGCTTACACGAAAAGGAGGGATTTGTTTTTAATGGTATTATACGGGAGGCCGGGTTTAAATTTGGACGTTGGCTCGACCTTGCGTTTTATCAGTTGATTCTGGATACACCTTTAAATCCGGTCGAGGATAATTAAATTGGTGATCCTATTCCGAACAGATTAGTTGGCCCTCAGTGGCTGACTTGTTCATGAATAGTCCGGGCCCGACTTGATCAGGACTTGAAAAAGTCGGGCCCGGACTACGTTTCCATTAAAAGCTCATTGGCACCTCCATCAGGAGGATCTCCGCATCGGTATCAGCAAGGATTGAGATTTTGTCCAAATCCCAGATTCCAAATCCATCCCGGGGATATAAATGGTGCTTATTAATCGTGATCTCGCCGCTTAAAATAAATGCATAAACACCATTTCCTTTGGCTTTAATCTCATAGTCAATGCTAATTTCTTTATCTAATTTTCCAAGATGAAACCATGCATTCTGATGGATCCAGACTCCTGCATCATCGGTATTTGGAGAGAGTATTTGCTGCAGCTTATTGTGGCGATCAGCAAGATCTAAAGTTATCTGGTCGTACCTGGGAGTCACATTTTTCTTATTCGGAAAAATCCAGATCTGAAGAAATTTAACCAGACGGTCCTTGTTGGCATTGTACTCACTGTGATAAATCCCAGTTCCTGAACTCATTACCTGGATATCTCCGTGTCTAATCACCGAAACAGTCCCCATACTGTCTTTATGCTCAAGATCGCCTTCCAACGGGATGGATATGATCTCCATATTTTCATGCGGGTGTGTGCCAAAGCCCATTCCTGCCTCCACACTATCGTCGTTTAATACGCGTAAGGCTCCAAAATTCATTCGTTCGGAATTGTAATAGTTTGCAAAACTAAAGGTGTGTCTGCTTTTTAACCACCCGTGGTTTGCATCTCCACGGGTATCGGCCTGATGTAAAACGGTATTGGTCATCTGCGGATTAGTATTAAATATTTCTTTACTATATTGTCTTACTGAATTATGAAGAAGGATTGATGAAACTATATTCAATGGCATTAATCATGGACTAATTGATCAGAAATCATTGATTTTTGATGGCTTGAATAAGCCGTAATGGGTTTTTATCAACTTGGAATTTTCAATTCTTACAGCTCATCAAAATTAGGTTTTAATTTACCAATGACAAATGATTAAAATCTTTTGTGCATCTTTGAATTGTTTTTTTGGGGCCTTAATGGATTCTTTATTTTGAAAGTAAAGAATCCATTAAAGACCGGAACTTTTAGCAAACTACTAAATTCTTTTAAGTATGCAAAATTGTAAAATTTCCAATTATCCGGGGCTAATTTTTTTGGTAATTGTCCTTCTTACTATAAATATTGGGCAAGTTAAGGGTGTTCCCAGCTATGCCAGACAAACCGGATTGTCGTGTGCGGCGTGCCATTTTTCATTTCCTGAACTTAATTCCTTCGGGCGTGAATTTAAGATGAATGGATATGCATTGCCTAATTCGAGCACACTAGAAGGTAAAGCTGATCGGAACGGGAAGTTAACAGGGTCATTACCGTTGTCGGCAAGTATTCAGTCCTCTTTTACTAATATTTCAAAAGATATTCCCAAAGTTCAGAATAACTCAGTTGCTTTACCTCAACAATTAAGTCTGTTTTATGCGGGACAGGTTACACCTCATATTGGTACTTTTATTCAAATGAGTTATGACGGCCACAAGTTTGGGATGGATAATATCGATATTAGATATTCGGACCATGCATCGATTCTGAACAAAAAGATAGTATACGGTGTTACGTTAAATAATAATCCAACAGTTCAGGATGTCTGGAATAATTTACCTGCATGGAGATTTCCACAAGCCAGTTCTGATGCTTCAAATACTCCAGCGAAATCTGCAGTAATAGAAAATCTTGGATCTCAGGTGGCAGGTTTAGGAGGGTATATGTTATTTAATAATTTTATTTTTACCGAGGTAACTGTTTACCGCTCTGCGCAACAGGGAAGTTTTGTCAATCCTTCCAATTCTCAAAGTACAATGGTTGTTGACGGCGTAGCCCCTTACTGGCGTTTGGCTCTTCAGCACCAATGGGGTAAGAATTATGCTGAACTGGGTACATTCGGATTTGCCCCAAAAATTTATGCTTCAGGTATTACTGGATATCTGAAAAAGTTTACAGATTTGGGTGTGGATCTTCAATATGAACACAACTTCAATTTTGGTGCTACCACCATTCACGCCTCTTTTATTCAAGAGAAGGAAATTCGTGAGGTTACGAAAGTTTTAAGCAATAGTCTTAATTTCAATAGCTACAAGTTTGATGCAAACCTTTATATGAAAAATGGTATCGGAGTAACAGCCGGATTTTTCTATAGCGAAGGTTCTGTCGATAGTAAGGTAATAAGTTGGTCTAATAAACCGGACAGTTTTGGATATATAGGTCAATTAGAGTATTTACCCTGGAATAACACAAAAATAGCACTTCAATATGTGCTTTATGAGAAATTTGATGGTACTATTTGGAATTATGATAGTAAAAAGAGGACCGCAGCAGATAACAATTCACTCTGTATGATGGTTTGGCTTAATTTTTAATTAATTTTTATACTTTATAGATGATGAAAAGATTGAATTCAATGTTAGTTTTTTTAGCCGTATTTATTTTAATAGTTAGTTTCACTTCTCTTCAGACCGAAGCTGCAGCACCACAGGAAAAGAGCAAA
This sequence comes from Prolixibacteraceae bacterium, assembly GCA_947475715.1. Lineage (GTDB taxonomy): Bacteria > Bacteroidota > Bacteroidia > Bacteroidales > Prolixibacteraceae > JAAFHB01. The sequence continues at coordinate 10,677 of CANJNY010000088.1, read as the reverse complement.
GGAATTGGCCCTGTTAAAACTGTAGCACTGGGTCCGATAAATCCAAAATGGGTCGATGAAGGTAAAGGGATATTTAATACACAATGTATTGTTTGTCACGATCTCGACCAGAAGAAAATTGGACCGGCACTTCGGAATATAACAAAACAGCGTGCTCCTGAGTTTCTTATGAATCTGCTTTTGAACTCAGCTCAGATGCAGAAGGAAGATCCAACAATGAAGGCGCTACTCAAAGAATACAACAATTTGCCGATGCCTGATCCTATGCTTAGCCAGGCTAAAGCGAGATCGGTATTGGAGTATATGAGATCCGTAGCCAAATAAGCTCTTCTGTATATTTTAAATATAGTTCCACTGTTATGATTCTTTCCGGATCACTACAGTGGATTTTTTTATTTCAATCAATTGATTTTATCATAAATAAGTTACACTTTAGCACTTTAAAATCAGGTAATTCTATATTTTCTATTTTTCCTTTCTTGTGAAGAGTTTTCTCTGGATGAATTATCTGTGTTGACTTTTAGTTAAGTGCAATTTAATACGCTTATTTCTGACATGACACGTTTTATCTCTTTCCCGATTTATCTTGCAATGATTTTGCTGTTGAGCAGGACCAATAGTTATGCTCAAAGATCCGGAGTATTTACAAATGTTATGGATGTCGGAAATCCGCGTCTCAAAGGGTCGACTCTATATGATGAATTGGATCAAAATTATACCATTACCGGGAGTGGGCTTAATATGTGGGCAAACAGGGATGAGTTTCATTTCGCCTCAGTAAAGGTCAGCGGAGATTTTATACTAACCACTTTTTGTCAGTTTGAGGGACACGGGGTCAACGCTCACCGTAAAATGGGTCTGATGGTCCGTGAAAGCCTTGAGGCAGGTTCCCGCTACGCCGATGTTGCAATACATGGCGATGGACTTACCTCCTTACAATACAGGGAAAAAGAGAATGATCTTACAAGTGAGATAAAAGCCCGGATTTCTGCTGCAGAAGTGATCCAGCTTGAACATAGAGGAGATACAATCATTATGCGTGCGGCAAGAAGGGGAGAACCCCTTGTCGAAACAGGACGTTTATCAATGGCCTTTAAAGCATCTGTTTATGTTGGTTTATTTGTTTGCTCTCATGATACAGGGGTGAGTGAAAAGGCGATATTTTCCAATTTCAGGATCGATGTCCCTGCCGGTGATCAGGTTGATGGCTATCACCATCCCTCTGCCAGTCGTCTCGAAGTTATGGATGTACAGACGGGTAACCGAAAAGTTATTTATGTGACTCATGGGCATATTGAAGCGCCTAACTGGTCCAGAGATGGTAAATTTCTGATTTATAATTCCGAAGGATTACTTTACAAATTTCCTCTGGACACAAAGATTCCGCAGAAAATAAACACAGGGGAAGTGAACAGCAATAATAATGATCATGGTCTTTCGTTTGACGGCAAAATGCTGGCTATTTCGGGCTCGGTAAAACTTCCGGATGGACGCTCCGGTTCGATGATTTATACCGTTCCTGTTACAGGTGGGAATCCCAGGGTGATCACTCAGAATGTTCCCTCTTATTGGCATGGGTGGTCTCCTGATGGAAAGCGGTTAGTCTATTGTGCAGAGCGGAATGGGGACTATGATGTATGGGGAATCACTTCGAATGGAGGAGTTGAATTTCAGTTAACCAATTCCAAAGGGTTGGACGATGGTCCCGAGTATGCCCCCGATGGTCAGTCGATCTATTTTAATTCTGTGCGTTCCGGAATGATGAAAATCTGGCGGATGTTACCCGATGGAACCAATCAAATTCAAGTTAGTTTTGGCCCATATAACGACTGGTTTGCTCATCTTTCACCGGATGGGAAAAAGATGGTTTATATTTCTTATCCGACATTGGTACCGGCAAATTCACATCCCCATAATCAACATGTATTATTACAAATTCAGGAAACCAACTCTAATAAGCCTAAAGTACTCGCATATATTTATGGAGGACAGGGGACCATGAATGTCCCTTCATGGAGTCCGGATAGTAAAATGATCGCATTTATCTCTTTCACCTATGGTGATCCAAATTTTTAAATTCAAGGCAAAATGCGTTTTATAATCTTCCGAAACATCTGGTTTATTCTGATTATGGGAATAGTTTCAGGATATACGTGCAGCGGGTCCGAACCTCTTTCAGATCCTTTGCGACAAAAGTTTGATGTAACTTTTGGAGCCAATTATACAGATTTTTTGCCAGGGGGGACGTTCCGGATAGAGGTTCGGTTTAGAAACCGGACCTCAAATAGTGAAATAGTTAGCCAGGAGATCGTTCTCCTCGATAAGGATAGTTTGACGGCTTGGAAGACCGTAATTAATCTGGAGTTGCATTCCGAACAAAGTGTAACAATTCCGTTACTTGTTCCTGTTCCTAAAACTGCGGGAATATTTAACCTGACTTTGGGAAGGAGGGATGAAATGCCAAATGGGTTATTTCCTTCCTTTGTATTTAATGTGGTTCAACCCCGGAAATCATCCAGGTTATCCAGGATCCTTGTTTATTCACCGGAATTTGAAGTGAAGCTAAACAGGTTTCTTAAGGTGTGGGGGATTAAAGCCCCAAATTTTTCATGGGCTCAGGTTTTATTATTAGGTAAGACTGGTTGGGCCAGGTACATTTCCGGAGATCCTGATATTACGCAGTTAATTTCAAGATCGCTCCGAAGAGAGATGTCCGTCATCTTTCTTGATTTCGGATCTCCCGATAATTCGGAATTAACACCATCTAAAATTGCACTTCCTTTTGATGTGAAGGTAAGTTTTAATCGGTTGGAATCATCTGAAAAAAGTTTTTTTCTAAATAGCGGGCATCCAGAACTTACCTTTGGTATGGATACATCGGCTATCAGTCAGTTGAATGGGAATAACGGATTTGCTGTTCCTGCAGAAGAGCTGGTTTTCGAAGGGAAAGGGGTTAAAATAAATGCACTTGCTACTTCAGGTATTAACCCTGTCCGGTTTCCATTAGTTGAACTGATTCCCCGGAATGGGAAGGGGAGGCTTTATATTTGTCAGTTACTAACCCACGGCAGGATCGATGAAGCTTTACAGCCTTCACGTTATGATCCTGAGAACACTGTTTATGATGGTTTAGCTGTTCAGCTGCTGCTAAACCTTATTTCAACCTCGGTTGGGGATGATTTACTTAAGTAGAGACATCCGATCTTACCTCTCTACTTAAGTAATCTATTTTTATTTATTCGTTTTTTGTTTTAGGAAATTTCTTATTTATCATGATAGATAGGCCTATGAACGCAAAAATAAGGATTATGGGTAAGATAGACATATTTCGAAGGGTGATTTGAGGTCCTGCAGTCTCGATTGATTTCCCCATAATTGGCAGCACCATGGATGTGGCAACACAACCAGCCCCACCTAAAATTGACATTCCCAGCGCTCCGCTCTTAGGGACATATTCGGATGAAATACCAATCATCGTTGGCCAGAAATAACATATCCCAACAGCAAAAACCGCAGCCGAAAGTAGTGTCATTACCGGACCAATAGCAATACTAAGCAACCATAGTCCTATAGTTGATATGATAGCTGATCCAAGCAGCACTCCTGTGGGATTTAGACGATGTATTAATCCACCGGCAAAGTATCTTCCAACAGCAATGATTCCTGTCATTACGACCAGAATAATCATCGGATTTATTCCGTTTGTCATTAAAAGGGCATTAATCCATTGACTTGTACCCAACTCTGTAGCAGCAGTTAGTAACATGCAAAATGCCACTAACGGAAATAACAGGCTTGTCTTATTAATAAATTTGCCTTCAACAATAATCAGAATTATAAATAAACCAACGATGATAAAAGGAATAATACTGTCAAAATTTACACTAAACGATGGTACGGATGATACAAAAATCATTAAAATAACAGCAGCAATAATTGTAAACGGAGCACTTACATTTCGCAACATCTCCTTATAACTCACTCCGCTGGTAACGCGCTCTGTTTCAGGGATGTGAACTCCAAAAAATAAATAACCATAAATTACAAGAGGGATAAATAACAGGCTAACTAATAATTGCCAGGAGAGACCGGAAACATCCATTACCAACCATGCCAATACACCCCCAATAACTATTCCTCCGGGGAACCAGACATGAAAACGGTTTAGCATTTTTGTCTTTTGATCTGGGAATAATGTGGCAACAAGTGGATTGCATGCGGCCTCAACGCTGCCATTTCCAAAGCCGATAAAGACATTAGCGATAAATAACGAGGTCATGTCTTTTGCGAAAAGTAACAGGATAATTCCAACCAGATGCATGCCAAAAGCCAATCTGACAATTGTTTTTGTTTTTACAATATCAATTATAAAGCCTCCTGCAAACATGGCAACAGCAAAACTCCAGAATGCCGGTCCAAAAGCATATCCGATTTGTTCCTTTGTCAGACCGTAGTCAGTTGAAAAAACCCCCTCTATTTTTGCCCTTATTGCAAATGTAATTGATGTCAGCAAGAGGGCCAGACAACTGGCTATGAAAAGTCTGTTTTTATTTGAATTCTCCATTTTAATATTTTTAATTCCTTATTAAATAATTTTGAATTTTATTTCCGTTTTGATATTATCTTATTAAACTAAATTATAGATAAAAAAATTATCCAATAAGATAAATTAGTTTGCCCGTAAATAATCAACGAAACGTATTTATTAAACTTTACTATTTTCCTGAAGGTTGAACATATTTAGTAAAGTTCATTTTGCACCTGAATAAAAGTACTTATGACAAGATTAATAGGTTAATTATATTTAAGTTGAGTTGTGTTTTAATTATTATAGCGTAAAGAAACGGTTTTAAAATGAGGTTACCGCATAAAAGGAGTGATCGTGTACGCGAAATAAACCTGATAAAATCTGTACAAACGGTATAAATATCTCATATTGAGCATTCTGAGAAGAAATATTTAAGCGTTATATATGTCGAGGAGATAAGATATGCAATGAGTTTCGAGCTCAGGGAGAGCTGGAAATCGACGTTATATTCACGAACATTGAGTATTTTATTCTTGAATGATCTGGAATATATTATTGAAGTCGTGAGCCCATTGGAGCCAGAGGTAATTTGGTTTGGGATAATCTTTTGAAACTTATCCGGAGCGCGTTTTGCAAATGGGATTTCGGAATAAACTGAAAATTAATTTATTAAAGTAGAGACGTAAGATCTTACGTCTCTACTTCAGTGATTTCTATTGTTTATTCGTTTTTTGTTTTAGGAAATTTTTTCTTAACCAGAATTGACAAACCTATAAATGCAATAATTAAAATAATTGGCAAGACTGACATGTTACGCAAGGTTATTTGCGGGCCCGAAGTTTCGATCGATTTGCCCATGATTGGCAATACCATTGAGGTTGCAACAAAACCTGCACCCCCTAAAATTGACATTCCCAGCGCACCGCTCTTTGGTACATATTCAGATGCAAAACCAATCATCGTTGGCCAGAAATAGCATACCCCAACGGCAAATACTGCAGCCGAAAATACGGTCATTATCGGGCCTGATGAAATACTAAGCAACCAAAGTCCAACAGTTGAAGTAATAGCAGAACCTAATAATACCCCTGTTGGGTTTAAGCGATGGATTAATCCTCCGGCAAAAAACCTTCCAACTGCCATAATTCCGGTCATCACTACCAGGATAATCATGGGATTTATTCCGTTTGTGCTTAAAAGTGCGTTGATCCACTGGGCTGTACCAAGCTCTGTTGAGGCTGTTAGCAACATACAAAATAGAACTAATGGAAATAAAAGACTAATTTTATTAAATAATCGCCCTTCAATAATTACTAAGACTACGATTGCTGAAATAATCAGATAAGGAACGGAACTATTAAAATTCAAGCTTAAGGAAGGGATGAAAGCAGAAAGAATCATAAGTAATACTGCCACGATAATGGTATAAGGTGCGCCAACATTGCGCATCATATCTTTATACGTTGCACCACTAGCCACTCGTTCTGTCTCAGGGATTCTTTCGTTGAAGAATAAATAGCCGTAAGTTGCTAAGGGTATAAACAGGATGCCTACTAAAGCTTGCCATGGAAGGTGGAATGAATCCACGATCAACCAGGCTAGGATTCCGCCAATGACTATTCCTCCGGGAAACCAAACATGAAATCTGTTTAGCATTTTTGTTTTTTCAGTCGGAAAGATTGTCGCAACAAGTGGATTGCAAGCTGCCTCTACACTACCATTGGCAAGTCCGATAAATACATTTGCAATGAATAGGGAAGTAAAATCTTTAGCCAGAAGTAAGAGTATTATTCCGACAACATGAAGACCAAAAGCTAACCTTACAATTGTTTTTGTTTTGACGATATCAATGATAAATCCGCCAGCAAACATTGCAATCGCAAAGCCGAAGAAAGCCGGTGCAAATGCGCGGCCAATTTCTTCTTTGCTTAATAAATAATCGGTTGAAAATACACCTTCTATCTTTGCTCTAATTGCAAATGTTAGACCGGTAACCAGAAGCGCCAGACAGCTGGCAATGAAAAGTCTCTTTTGATTTACATTTTCCATAATTGAGTTTAATGGTGAGTTAATAATTGAAATTGCGATAAAAGATGATTAAATAGTTGATTATAATTTGAATACGGTATTTTTTTATTGCAAAAGAGACTTAGACTCTATTCCTGATGGGAGTATTCGATTAGTCAACAAGTTTATCATTCAGTTTAGTAATTGCAAATATATTAAAAAATAAAACAGAACATAATTTAATTGCATTCTAGGACTAAATAATTAATGATATCAATAAAGGGTTAGAAATAATTGAAATTATTTCTAACCCTTTATTGATATTCCATCCTCTTCTTTATTTGTAAACGAATGGTCTGAGTACTCTTTATTTTAATGCGAAATTATCTTATTTTTAGCTTATTCTCAATTAGCCAAATAGTCGAATTTTCCAATTGGCTAATCGTTGAATTACCATGATCCTCCAGCTCCTCCGCCGCCAAAACTTCCACCGCCAAAGCCTCCAAAGCTGTCATCACCTGAAGAACTTCCCCCTCCTGAGAAATCGTTCCAGGAACCGTTATTTCGGCCACCACCAAGCAAATCCATAAGTAACAATGTACCTAAAAACCCATTTCCGCTACTGACACCATAGGCATTACTTCGGCGACTGAACAGGAAAATAATTGCAAGGACAATCATAATTAAGATAAATCCTCCGCGACCTGATTTCCCTTTTTTATTGGAAGCTTTAACATATTGATCGGCAGTGTATTCTCCGGCAGTAAGTGCAATCAGTACATCTGTGCTCTTATCTAATCCCGTGAAATAATCATTTTGTTTGAATGCCGGAATCAATTCCTGCCGGATTAAGGCCTGGCTCGCAATGGCATCCGGAACAACTGCTTCGAGGCCATATCCTACTGCGACATATACCTCACCCCTTTCATTTCCAACTTTTGGTTTAACTAGAATAAGTATTCCGTTGTTTTTACCTTTCTGTCCAATACCCCATTGTTCGGAGAGTTTGGTTGCATAATCGGCTTTATCATAACCTGAGAGGGTTTTTACCGTTACTATGGCAATCTGTGTTGAGGTTTTCCGGTAAAAACTGACCAGTTTACTTTCAAGTGATCCATTTTGCTCAGAAGAAAGAAGACCGGCATAGTCATTTACAAGACGTGGAGGATCGGTGCGAACCGGAAATTCACTCTGCGCATGGGAAACAAGACTCAAAAATACTCCTGCCAAAAGAATTAAAAATGCGGATTTGAATTTTATAATTTGGGTTCTCATTATTTTCCGTATGAAATTTCATCAGATAACTCGTTCGTATCATCGGTTTGCCAGGGGAAATAATGTTTTAGTTGCTCTCCTGTTTTATCGATTCCGATAATTATCCCCTGTGCAAATTCTCCTTTGCTGAAATGACTAATCATGCTCTCCTTGATCTGGTTCCAAAAGCCTTCAGGGACAACTTTGTTAATCCCGGAATCACCAATGATTGCAAACTTTTTATCGTTGATAGAAAGATAAATTAATACACCATTGCGCTCTTTTGTTTCATGCATCTTTAACTTTTTGAACAGCCATGCAGCACGATCCAGAACGTTTTGTTTGCATACGGTTTCAATGTGTACACGAACTTCCCCACTGGTCTGGTGCTCCGCATTTTCAATTGCAGTCTTGATTAATTTTTCATTCTCTTTTCCGAGAAAATCTTTAGGGTTCATAATCGGGATGATTAAAATTGAACCTTCGGCGCCTTGTCTGCCCCTTTTTCGGCTTCAAAATAAGCTTTCTTTTCAAAATTGCGCATCGAAGCAATAATCATTTGGGGGAACTGGCGAATATAGGTGTTATAACTTCGTGCCACTTCATTAAATTTTTGTCGCTCAACAGTTATCCGGTTTTCCGTTCCTTCGAGCTGAGCCTGAAGATTCAAGAAGCCTTCGTTAGCTTTCAGGTCAGGGTATTTCTCCATGACCACCATTAAACGTCCCAATGCCGACGACAATCCCCCTTGAGCCTCCTGAAACTGCTTCATCGAAGCAGGGGTAAGTTTTGTTGGGTCAACAGTTACCTGCGTAGCTTTGGCACGGGCCTCAATTACAGCGGTTAATGTCGATTTCTCGAAGTCTGCATATCCTTTAACGGTGTTTACAAGATTTGGGATTAAATCAGTACGGCGTTGATAGACGTTTTCTACCTGTGACCATGAGGCTGCAACACCTTCATCCATAGTTACCATATTATTCCCGGTTGAGATTCCCCATTGAAATCCCCAAAACAATAGCACTACAATTACTATCACTACAATTATTCCTGTTCTTTTCATCTTTATTTCTTTTTAAATTAAATAGAATTATTAAGTTCTAATTTTGGGTGTGAAGTTAATTAACAAATTAGGAATCATTAATGTTTGAAGGTTATTAATTTCTGAATTTCCAGTTTCTTTATATCGGTAAAATAACGAAGAATTTTAATCTAATTGAAAAGGATGAAACCGGGCGGCTTCATCCTTTTACTAAAACTAACCAAACTAACTAACCTAACTAAACCTAAACTTATGAAAAAAAATGTAATACAAATGTATGGTGGTTTTACGCGATTTCCTAATTATTAATGTTAAATAAAAGTAAAATATTTTGTTTGTTGTAAATTATCTGGTGCTATAACCGGGATGGATTTGCAATTTAGATATTCTGGACATGATATTTTGGAAAGTTCTTATTCGTTTCGTAGGTTTGCCGTGCTCCTTTTGTGATTTATTAACTCTTGCAAATGGACTTGTCGAAGGAGTTATAATAATTAATAATCAACTACTTATGAAGCCTAAGCTCCTGAATTATTTACCCTTTAATTTTCTTGCACCGTACCTGTTAGCACTTTTTATATTGTACAGTCCTGAAAAAGGTTTTGGTAAAAGCGTTTCTGATGAGACTAATTTGAACAGTGATAATCGGAATGTAAAAGATGGCAAACTGCTTCGCAGTGAATTGTGGCAACCATTTGATTGTTATGCCTCAAAGGGCGATTTCTTTGTCTCTCCTCTGGGGGATGATCACTGGTCCGGAACTTTGGATCTTCCTAATGCGACCCATACTGATGGTCCGTTTGCAACTATTTTACGGGCTAAGCTTGCTGTTCGGGATTTGAAATCCAAAGTTTATAGTTTAAAAGGGAAAGCTATTGATGCGCGTTATTCGGGTTCTTCGCATCCTTATGGTAAAGGAAAAGATATCGTTGTTTTTATACGCGAAGGGTTTTATCCCTTGTCCGAGTCATTGGTTTTTACTCCCGAAGATGGTGGTGAACGTGTAGAGACAAACTTACCTTCCGGGGCTTTTGAATGGCATCACTTGCGTGATAATTATGTCACTTATGCTGCTTACCCTGGTGAAAAACCGGTTATCTCCGGTGCAATTCCAGTCAAAAACTGGGAGAAAAGAGGGGATGTTTGGGTGGCACCTTTTTCTGACAACGAGGTACCTTCCTTAAATGCAAATAGTACTAAGCAAATTCTGGCCAGATATCCCAATCAAGGCTACCTTACTCTGCGTAAAACTCCCGGTTCAACTTCTGAAATTCCTTATAAAGCCGGAGACCTGAAATGCTGGAAAGAGATGGAGGATAATCGGATTGTTATTTTACTCCGCTGGCGAACTGCCTATAATTCGGTGGTAAAAATTGATGAGAAGAACCAAATAGCCTATCTTAAAGAACCGGAGGATGGACCAGGGAAAAATAATGGGTTACTTGTTGTTCCTCCACGATATTATATGGAGAATATTAAGGAATTTCTGGACGCTCCCGGGGAATGGTTCTTTGATAAAAAATCTCATGAAATCTCATATTTTCCTCCTACAGGTTTAAATAATCCCAATCAGGCAAACATGTCAGTTCCGAAAATCAACAGGTTGGTTCAGGTTGTTGGAGATGAGAATAATCCAGTTCGTAACCTGAGGTTTTATGGCTTGACTTTTGAGGGCGCCAAGGAGAATTTCAGAAATTATCCTCACCATTACGAACCAACTGATGGGTGCATTGCAATTACCTATGACTTTGCAACTGATTGTGAGTTTGCTAATTCCGAATTACGGGCTTGTGCCGGGGTAGGAATGGCAGTTAATTCCGGTTGTTATGGTGTACGAATCTTTAAT
>CANJNY010000087.1 GCA_947475715.1 Prolixibacteraceae bacterium | reverse complement strand
GCGGAGCAAAAAAGAAGCGGGGCCAAAGCCCCGCCCTAGATAGACTTCGGCTCAACGAATCGACTGAAGCCTTCTTTTGGTCAGTTCAAAGATAAAAAAAATAGACAATTAATTTGGAATTAACCATAGTATCTGAAAGGGTGACATAAATTAAATAAATAAAAACAGGTTAAATCTACTGGTTGTAAACAAAAATCAGGACGAGGCACTGCAAACCTAATTCCACACCAGTATTCGTTCACTTATGCCATCGTGCCATCGTTAACTCGTTCACTCGTGCCATCGTGCCAAACTATCTCTACTCCCCTACTTCACTTTCCACGCAGATTTTAATTCGTAGGCTTCCAGCTCCTCAACCATCACCTCACCACCCTGTATCCAAAAAGTTAATTCCTTATCATTTTCTGCAGGAAAGAAACAACTGCTAAGCACAGCCTCCCCTTCATTGGCAAAGATTTCGATAGAGGCACGGTCGATTAATATTTCCAGCTGAAGAACTCCATTTCGGGTCTCAACGGGGGTACGACCACCCATACATTCCAGCATTTTTTTGGCCACATCATACCGGATCTCTGTTCCGATCTCTTTCTTTCCGTTTCTGATAATAAACCCAAAGCCATCCGAACTCTCCACATTAAATTTTGCCTTGATATGGATAGCATCACCCGATATTGAGCTCACAATATTCCCCTTTAATCCGGGAATAATATTTTTCATTTTCTTGCTCATCCCCTTATCATGCAAGGAAGCAATAGCCTCAACAGGCTTTTTACAAAGGATTGGCCCCGACTTTACGTTGCGAAGTGACAGTTCGCAGGGAAATGTCATCTGTCCGTTAAACGGCATATCCGGAAACTCCCCCCCCTTCATCCAGGCCAGTTGAACAATCTTCCCCTCAGGATGGTTTGACCAGGTCTGGGTTGCATAAAAATTCTTTCCATAATCGAGAACTTTCATAGCTGTTTCGGGTGTAAAGGTCTTTCCATCAAACGATCCAACACGGTATTCTCCACTGCCACCTAATAATACCCATTTCGTTTTCGCTTTATCCCCATCAAGAGGCAATTCAAAAAGATCGGGACATTCGTAAAATCCGGCAATATGACTTTGCAATTCCCAATTAATCAAATCTTTCGAGGTAAATATCGAAATTCCTTGTTGTGCCTCAACACTATCCGGTTTCCGGTAAAGTGCCATAACCCAGCTTGAAGAGGGACGATGATAAAAAACTTTCGGATCACGTGCATCATCCTTTGCAAATGGGATCAATGGGTTTTTGGCATATTTCTTCCAGGTACGCCCTTTGTCGTTGCTGTAGGCAAGCCTTTGACCGCACTCAAAACTGGTATAGTAAATCAATAAAGTTTTCTCAGACCCTTGTTGTAATCCTGTTGTATTATTCTCATCAACGATAGCTGATCCTGAAAAAGCAGTTCCATGACTCTTATCTTTGGAATCCTCGTCAGGCTCTATTGCCACGGGCAGGTGCTCCCAGCGAATCAGATCTTTACTTACCGCGTGTCCCCAATGCATAAATCCCCACTCCTTACCATTGGGATTATACTGATAAAATAAATGGTACTCACCACCGTAATAAACAAGGCCATTAGGGTCATTCATCCAGTTTTTTTCAGGGGTAAAATGATATAACGGACGGTATTTTTCCTCATAATATTTCTTATCTAATTTATCAGGAATATTCATGAATGAGCAGTTAAGGGCAATCAGAATCAGCAGCAAGTATTTCATAGTAAAACAATTATAGATCCCTAGGTTATATTCTGTATTGATGTCAAAGATACATAATCTATTCGTATTCTTGCATCAAGGATTCTAAATTGTACCTTTGAGACGATAAATTATCACTATGAGAAGAGACGAAATTGAGATAATGGCCCCCGTTGGCTCCTTTGAAGCGCTCATGGCAGCCATACATGCAGGGGCGGGATCAGTATATTTTGGAGTGGAACATCTCAATATGAGGGCACGCTCGGCAAATAATTTCTCGCTTGATGATCTTAGGGAGATTTCGCGCAGATGCCGCCAAGCAGGGGTTAAAACTTATCTGACAATTAATGTTGAAGTTTTCGACGAAGAGTTTTCGATCCTCACCCAAGTGCTTACCGCAGCCCGGGATGCAAATATTTCTGCAGTTATTGCAGCCGATATGTCCGTAATCCAGCAATGTCGTAACTTAGGGATTGAAGTTCATATCAGTACTCAGGTAAATATCACCAATTACGAAGCGGTGAAGTTCTATGCACAATTTGCCGATGTGATGGTTCTTGCCCGTGAGATGAATCTTGGCAGAGTGATGAATATCTCACAGAAAATCAAAGAGAACGACCTGCGCGGCCCATCCGGAAATCAGGTACAACTCGAGATGTTTGTCCATGGCGCCCTTTGTATGGCAACATCGGGAAAGTGTTACCTTTCACTGCACGAGACCCACTCCTCAGCCAATCGCGGCTCCTGTATGCAGGCATGCCGCCGGGCTTATGTGGTGACAGACAAAGAGACCGGCCGTGAACTCGAAGTCGACAATGAATATATCATGTCACCCAAAGACCTGAAAACCATCCATTTTCTCAATAAAATTCTCGATTCCGGGGTAACGGTACTCAAGATCGAAGGGAGAGCACGAAGTCCTGAATATGTCAAAACTGTGGTGGAATGTTATCACCAGGCTGTTGATGCCTGGCTGGATGACACTTTCACGGAAGAAAAAATTACCGCCTGGGACAAAAAACTCGCAACAGTCTTTAACCGCGGATTCTGGGATGGCTATTACCTGGGACAAAAACTTGGGGAGTGGAGCGCTAACTACGGATCGCTTGCAACAAAGAAAAAAATATACACAGGTAAAGTGACCAACTATTTCTCAAACCTTGGAGTAGCAGAGATCAAACTTGAAACCGGACCACTTAAGGTGGGAGACGAAATGGTCGTTAACGGCCCAAGTACCGGCGTTATTCAACTTATTATAAAGCAGATCAGGGTCGGCCTGGAAGCTGTTGATGAGGCGAAGAAGGGAGAACTCTGCTCCATCCATGTCGGGACCAAACTCCGTCGTTCGGATAAGGTCTATAAACTTGTCGATGCAGCATTGGTGAAAGCACAATAGGATAATTACCTGTTAAAAACTATTTTTACAATCTAGTATAAAACTAATAGCCTTAAACCCCAATGGGTAGAAAGATTACCGTTGCCATTACCATTGTATTGACAGCCGGATTATTCACCGGTTGGTACCTTTTCACGCGCGAATCCAAATTCCTCGGAACTTCAGCCTTTAGTGCACTCCCCGAAAACAGTGCAGTGATAATCCGCATTCACAATCTGAAAAATTACACCGCTTCCTCGATCAAAAGCCCCATCTGGAAAGGATGTTCCTCACTACCGGGAGTCTCATCCTTGTACCGGAAATTATCTTTTGCCGACTCACTGATCAACTCATCTTCGTCCTCGGATAATCCACTGCCGAACAATGAACTGACAATAGCAATTCAACGTGAAAACAATCAAAATCAATGGCTCTCCATCATCGAACTCAGCAGCCTCTCTGAAAAAAGAATGCTCTCCGGGTTGGTCAAAAACTATTTCTCTAAACGAGGAATTCCCAATGAAAAATCGCAGTTTGGCCAGGCCAGTCTGACAAGTTATACCTGGCCGGAAGAGGGAAAATCACAACACTTTTACACAACCTTTTATCATGGATTATTCCTTGGCTCTACGGACCAAAAGTTTCTTGAGCAGTCACTAACCAAGCTGGACCATCCCGGAACAACTAAGAATCTCGTTTTTGAAAGATCAATTAAGAGTAAAGCAGGCGATATCGATGCACGATTCTATCTGAACCATCAAAAACTCCCCCTGTTTGCCCGGCAACTCTTCTCCGAAACCTTGCTCGAACGGCTCAAGGGATCTGCTTCCCCGGCAACATGGTCCGAAATAGACCTTACCCAAAAATCGGATGAACTAATCCTTAACGGATTTAGCTTTACTGCAGATTCATTGAAAAATCACCTGGGAATCTTTCTGCGCCAACAGCCCGACTCATTCAAACTTGCTAAACTCTTTCCGGCTCAGACCACCTTTTTTCTGAGTTATGTAATTAATAACAACACTCGCTTTTTTGAAGATTATGAGCACTTACTGGCCTCCCGAAATAGTTTGGATGCCTATCGTAAATCACTGATCGAAACCGATTCCCTTTATGGTCTGAACCTTCAAAAGATTGTCTCGGATCATCTCAACAGTGCTGCCGCAATGGTATTTACACATCCTGATCCAACAATGCCCGAGGAAAATAAATATCTGGTGCTAACCATTAAAAATGAAACGCAGCTTGAAGAGTCCCTGATGCCTTTAGTAATTCAGATACCGGGCCACAGAAAACGGGATAAGCCTAAAAATTTCACCCTCTTCAAACCTGATAACATAACCGAATTTAAAATCTATCACTCTGCTGTCAGTGATTTAGGGAAAAGGGTGTTAGGTGAAGTATTTGCAGAGGTTAAAACCAATTATTACACAATATTCGACAACAATCTGATTATGAGTGCGTCTTCAGGATCTCTGGAAAGATTTCTGAAAGCTAATCTGTTGCATGAAACACTTGAAAACAATCCATCTTACCGAAAATTCACGCAGGGATTATCCGACAGACTCAATCTCTACGCCTGGGTATCCCCCGGCAGGGCTCTCCCATATTTTAAAGATTTACTGAATGATCAACGGTATGCTAAAATTAGTGGGCAGCTCCAATCGCTCGTGAAAATCGAATCGCTGGGTTGGCAGATCGGGAACGAAAACGGGATGATTTACAATATGGCACGACTAAAATACAATCCCGATCTCCTCTTAAATACACCTTCGGTAAGCTGGAAAAGTCATCCCGGAACCACACTGATCGTACCTCCTGTGATTGTGAATATGAGCTCTGACAAATCACCTGACAATATACTTGTTCAGGATAAAGATTTCAACCTCATCCATCTAAACTCAGCTGGTCAGACATTATGGAAAATCAAACTCAACGGACCCATAATCGGTGAAATTATTGAGCAGAATGACTTCAACGTTCAAAGCAAACAGTTTCTATTCAGCACCGGCGATGCGCTGCATCTGATTAACGAGGATGGGAAATACCTTTCCAAATTCCCTGTTGAACTCGCCTCAAAAGCCACAAATGGAGTTGCGGTCTTTGATTATGATAAAAACAATGAGTGCCGGATTTTCATCGCCTGCGAAAACCATCGGGTATATCTTTATGATAAAGAGGGAGAAATCATCACCGGATGGAATCCCCCTAAAACAGAGCAAATTGTGAAACAGCCTGTTCAATTTTTCCGCGTGGAGAATAAAGACTACCTGATCATTACCGATACAAACCGGGCCTATATCCTCGACCGCAAAGGAAAACCGGCCCTGAAAATCAAGGGGGATATTACATTTTCGAATAATAGCTTCACGCTTCAACCCAAATCAGGAAAGAATCGGGCCTCCCTGATCGCAACTGATACAAAGGGTACTATTATTTCAATCGGATTTGACGGATCAGTGAAAAAAACCGAAGTCGGAAAATTCTCGCCCGCCCATCACTTCCTTTGCACGGGGACAAACCACGAAAATACCCTCAGCTATCTTTTCCTTGATGGAGAAACCCTTTCGGCCTATAACAGTCAGGGGAATCAACTATTAATGCGGAAATTCAACCACACAATCCTGAACAAGCCGCAGCTGTTTACCTTTCCAGACAAAAGCGTTAAAATAGGCATTACCGACACTTCCGAAAATAAAATCTATTTATTGAACGACGATGGCTCAGTAGCAGATGGTTTCCCGCTTGAAGGATTCACACCGTTTGCCATCACTTTTAAGGGAGGTGAATCATCAAAATCGTTTAACGTTATAACCGGCATGCCCGAAGGAGAGATAATTAACTATATTATTGACTGACAATATATAAATAAAAATCTAGCTAAAACGGTTATTAAAAATCAGGCTCTCACCAAATAAAAAAACCATTACTAAGACACTTAGTTAACAGTGTGGTTCTGTACAAATAAGTAAAACAATTACCAGGACGCACATTAGTCGTCACACTCTCAATCCATAAATTTAAACCTTATTAACCTTAATAGTTAAATTTTATTTAATCCAAATAGTGTTTACCCCCTGCGAATCAATACACCAAAAAAATTCCTAAATTTGCAATTGGTTATCAAATTCAATACGAATGAAAGTTTTTATTCTACTTAATATAGTCTCGTTCCTGGATCTGTTGATGATTATGCTGGTGATATACTACGGATTCAAATTTCTGATCCGGTTTATCGCCCCTCGTGTAGTAGATAACGCAGCCAATAAGATTTTCCAGGATATGCAAAACAAGGCGAACTCAAACCAGGGACGTACAGTCCGAAAAGGGGATGTTACGATTGATTATTCCAATAAAAAACCAAAGAAATTCGGCCGTTCTGATGGCGATTATATCGAATTCGAGGAGGTGAACGACAAAAAATAAAAAAAAACGGTAAAACATTAAATTTTAACTAATTAAAAACGAGAGTATCTGATTGCTCTTCATTCTACTATTTATGGCTCAGGAAGATTTATTCAAAAAATTGATAGCACACTGTAAAGAATATGGCTATGTATTTCCATCCAGTGAAATCTATGACGGCCTAAGTGCAGTCTACGATTATGGACAGTATGGAGTAGAACTAAAGAATAATATCAAAAAATACTGGTGGGATTCGATGGTGTTACTGCACGAAAATATTGTAGGAATTGATTCTGCAATCTTTATGCACCCAACCATCTGGAAAGCTTCAGGCCATGTTGATGCGTTTAATGATCCTCTGATCGACAACCGCGATTCCAAAAAAAGATACCGTGCTGATGTGCTTATTGAAGAGGCACTGGCTAAAATCGAAGGTAAAATAGATAAAGAAGTCGAAAAGGCAAAAGGACGATTTGGCGAAAGTTTCGATGAGACCCAGTTTCGGGCTACCAACGGACGCGTACTCGAATCGCAGGCCAAATGGGACACCTTACACAACCGGTTTGCCGAAGCATTAAACAATGCTGACCTTGTTGAATTGAAACAAATCATCGAAGACCAGGAGATTGTTTGCCCAATCTCAGGAACTCGTAACTGGACCGAAGTACGCCAGTTTAACCTGATGTTCTCAACCGATATGGGCTCTACCGCTGATGGAGCCATGAAGATTTACCTGCGGCCTGAGACAGCCCAGGGAATTTTTGTGAATTATATGAATGTACAAAAATCGGGCAGGATGAAAATCCCTTTCGGTATTGCACAAATTGGCAAGGCATTTCGTAATGAGATCGTAGCCAGACAGTTTATCTTCCGCATGCGCGAATTCGAACAGATGGAACTTCAGTTCTTCGTCCGTCCGGGAACCGAACTGGAATGGTTTGAAAAATGGAAAGCACTGAGGATTAAATGGCACCAGGCCCTTGGGTTCGGAAATGAAAACTACCGTTTTCATGAGCACGAGAAGCTCGCCCATTATGCCAATGCAGCTGTCGATATCGAGTATAAGTTCCCCTTTGGATTCAAAGAGGTGGAAGGAATTCATTCCCGTACCGACTACGACTTATCTCAGCACCAGAAATTCTCAGGCAAAAAAATTCAATATTTCGATCCTGAATTAAATGAATCTTACGTGCCGTTTGTTGTTGAAACATCAATTGGTGTAGACCGGATGTTCTTACAGATCATCTCTGCCGCATATCATGAAGAGGTTGTCGAAGATTCCAACGGACAGAAGGACACCCGTGTAGTTCTCCGTTTGCCGGCCCCTATCGCTCCGGTTAAACTAGCCGTCATGCCACTGATCAAAAAAGATGGACTACCCGAAAAAGCACGTGAAATCATCGACGAATTAAAATTCGATTTCAACTGCCAGTACGACGAGAAAGACTCGATCGGAAAACGTTACCGCCGTCAGGATGCAATAGGCACTCCGTTCTGTGTGACTGTCGATCACGATACTGCAGCCGACAATACGGTTACGATCCGTTACCGCGATACCATGTTACAGGAGCGGGTTGAGATTGGTAAATTGCGTGAAATAATTTTGAAGGAAGTCAGCTTCAGAAAACTATTTAGTCAACTGAAGTAATATTAACGTTCCGGCATTCTCCGTGAATGCCGGAATAGAATTAATAAATAACAGATTACACGCAGTCCATGTGACTCAGAGGGCGAAGCTGTGTTTGAACCTGTTTGGATGATTTTCAATACAGATTATGATATTTAAGCATCTCAAATCATAAGGCCATTGCTTTCGGATGTTTGCACAGCCGCGCGGCCGTGCAAACATCCGAAATTCCTGATACAACATCAATTTCAGTGTACTGAAAAACTACCCATTTCCGAAAATTATAGCCTCAGGATAGCCCGCACAATGTTACATTTTGATTAAATTTAATTTATTTGTCTATTTTAATGGTAACAAATTACCACTCTCCGCTACTTTAGCAGAACGGCAAACGGATCAATTAAATTTAAACCGAAAATCCCAAAGCTCCCCTCAATGGGAGTGAACGGGCGAAGCTCCGAACGCCAAAAGAAAAGCACTTAAATCAGTCCTGACAAAAACAAGGATTATAAATATTTTAATTTTAATTGTGTATTTTTACCTGTATTTTCAAAGCCGATTTAACAATAAGCAATTAACCTATATTACAACCTTATTTCAGTTTAAATGAAAAACCACACCCGAATACTCTGCATCCTCTCGATCCTCACCGCCGTCTCATGCCGTAGCAGCAAAGAACTTATTTATCTTAAGGATGTTGGCCAGAATGAGATCATCAAAGGTTTGCCACCTCAAACAACAGAACATATCCTTAAAACAGGGGATATCCTTTACGTCAGTATCAAGTCAACCAACAATGACGTAAACCAGCTCTATAATCCCGAGTCAACGATGGAAGTCAATTCCGGTCAATCGTTTCAAAAATTCACAACCCCCAGCGGTGCCTACCTCTATGGTTTCGAAATTGACAAAGAGGGTGATGTTAAATTACCCATGCTGGGAAACATAAAGGTATCAGGGCATAGCCAAACTGATGCAGAACAGATCGTTCAAAAAAAAGCAGACGAATCACTCAGTGGCGCAATAGTCAAGGTAAAACTCCTTAATTTCAAATTCACCGTAATGGGTGAAGTGCGCAACCCGGGTGTTTACTATAACTACAACAACTCCATAAACCTCATCGAGGCACTTGCGATGGCAAGCGGAAATACCGATTTTGCCACTATAAAAGATGTGATGGTGGTTCGGCCATCGGCAGAAGGGAATAAAACCTATATGCTCGATCTTACCTCGAAGGATGTTTACTCCTCCGAGGCTTTTTATCTTCATCCCAACGACAACATTATTGTACGTCCCGACAAAAATAAAAATACCCAGTTGAACAGTCAGGCCTACTCGCTGTTTCTCTCATCAACTTCGGTACTGGTTACTGTGTTAGGATTCTTACTCGTTCTAAAGCCATTCTAGGATTAATACAACTTGTGAAAAATTACAATTCGAATTGAACATTATAGCATTCTTATGAATCAGATAAACAACATCGAAGAACGGGAAGTCGAAGAAGGATTTGATTTCAAAAATCTACTATCCCTGATTGTGAGGCAATGGCAATGGTTTTTACTCTTTGCAGTGATTGGATTTAGTGGAGCATACTTCTATACCAAAATCTCAAAACCGCTGTTTACGGTAACCTCCTCGATTATGATTCCGGAGAAATCCTCCGGAATGGGTAGTGATATGGCAAATATGTTCAAAGGTATGGTCGACCAGCCACAAAATAATATCTTTAACCAGATTGAGATCATCACCTCTTATGCCCCGATAAACGAAACCCTTTTAAATCTTCGCTGGGAAACAAGCTGGTATAAAAAGAGTCTGTTTATATGGCACGGAATTTACAAACAGGAACCATTCCTGGTGCAGGAGGGCCAGAGTTTCGTTAACCTGAAGGGAGTCCCCATAATTATTACCCCCACTTCCGACACAGGCTATTCAATCTCAGTAAAGGCTAATGTAAACATCAATGATGTTCCGACAGAATTAGCCTTCGAGGGAACAGGATCCTATGGACGTCCTTTTGTGAATACCTGGTTTAATTTCACCCTCGACAAAAAGCCCAATATCGACAAGGTTCCCGAAGGACAATACCA
Source organism: Prolixibacteraceae bacterium (assembly GCA_947475715.1). Taxonomy (GTDB): domain Bacteria; phylum Bacteroidota; class Bacteroidia; order Bacteroidales; family Prolixibacteraceae; genus JAAFHB01. Next base: position 11,235 of record CANJNY010000087.1, on the reverse strand, counting down.
GTTTGTCTTCAACGATCTGAATCAGTTAACGCTGAATTACAAAAAAAAGATCAAGGCAACCCTGAAAACCAAATTAAGCGACATTGTTCAATGCCAGATAACCGGCGAAGAACCGTTGAAGGATGGCCAGTTCCTTAATGAACTGCTGAAAGTTTATATCAATAGCAAGATGAACCTTCAAAATGAGGCTCAAAGAAGATCACTCGATTTCATTAATAAACAGCTTACGGGTATCTCCGACTCGATGAACAGTGCCGGCACACGGTATACCAATTTCCGGGCAAAAAATAACATCATCAACCTGGACGCCGAAGGTACCATGGTGATGAATAATCTTAAAGATCTGGAATCGGAACGCGCCACCAGCCAGATGCAGCTCGACTATTTCAACAATATCCTCACCTACCTGAACGAACCGGGAAACCAGAAACAACTTATCTCCCCTTCGGTAGTCGGAATTCAGGATCCAATGCTTAATTCACTGGTCGTAAAATTGGGTGAACTTTACAACAAACGGCAGTTAGTTTCATTCAGTACCAAAGAGAACAACCCTGCTTTAGGACTTATCGATAAGGAACTTGCACAGACAAGAAGCCAGCTTTCCGAAAACCTGCGTAACCTGATCAATAATGCCTCAAAATCTATTACCAGCCTTAAGGATCGACAGTCAACAATTAACGTAGAACTCAATAAACTGCCCGAAAAAGAGCAGCAGATGATCGATATTCAGCGTCAGTTTAATGTCACCAACGATTTATATACGTTCCTTCTTAAGAAAAGGGCAGAAACGAATATCACGTTGGCCTCCAGCGTTCCCGATGTACAGATCATCGATATCGCACGTCCCGATGATGCATTACCGGTGGGGCTTCCACGCAACATGATCTTACTCATTGGAATCATCCTTGGAATAGGGCTTCCACTGCTGATTATTGTACTTCTTAAAATGTTAGATTCCAAAATACGGACCCAGGAAGATATCGAAAATAATACCAAAGTCCCTATCATCGGAAATGTCATGCATGATAATTCAGGTACAACGTTGACAGTAGCCGAAAACCCCAAATCGGTAATGGCCGAGGCATTCCGGACCTTCAGAACAAACCTTCAGTATATGCTTACCGAGAACCAGGGAAATGTGATCTCTGTTCAATCAACCCACCCGGGTGAAGGAAAAACCTTTATATCAATCAATCTTGCTTCGATCCTGGCAATGAATGACAAAAAAGTGGTTATTATTGGTGTCGACCTTCGTAAACCTAAATTACACCACGTTTTTGATCTGAGTAACGAAAAGGGATTAAGTACCTACCTGATTGGTTATGATAAATTAGAGGATGTGATCTTTCCTACTTCGGTGAACAACCTGTCGATGATCCCTTCCGGCCCGATTCCACCTAATCCTGCCGAATTGCTTGGCAAACCGGAGATGAGGAGGCTACTTGATGAATTACGCACTAAATTCGACTATGTTATTCTGGATAACGCCCCGGTTTCGTATGTAACCGATGGGATCATTACCGGTCAGCTCTCTGACCTCAATATCTTTGTCCTGCGTTATGGCGTTTCCAGTAAGCAGCAGATCAATATGATCAACCATTATGGCGAAAAGCAGTTGATCAGTCACCTGGCAATCCTGGTCAATGACATCAAACTCGAATCATTTGGATATTCCTATTCCAAATATTCGCGTTACGAAGCCTATTACCACTATTCCTATAAGAAAAGCTATAACTACACCTACTACTCTTCGGATGATGATGGTAATGTGAAGAAGAAAAAGAAGTAGCGCTAGTTAAGTCACCACAACCGCTCGGGGTTAAAACTACATGAAGATAACGGAAGACTGTAATGCATAATCATGTATAACAATTCGTTACTAACCCCGAAGGGGTAATATAATTATAGCTATAAAATCAGATCCCTGATATAAAACCATGAGGTGTGAAATATTCCAACAATGACACTTATTCTTAAATAACCGACGCTTGTTCTCAAATAGCCTGCATCTGTCAAATAATTTAACAATAAACAACCTTAAACCAAAGGAATAACCATTTTTGGCTACTTTTAGAGCACTGAAAAAAGTCAGAATAACTCCTCTGTTGCCATTTCCGGTCAGTAAGTGGGAGTGAAGGGGCGAAGCTGTATTCGGTTTATTCAACATAAATTCGTCTTTAAATAATTCCACCAAAGAAATTCGAATTAACTCAGATTCCCATGATCCCGTCAACGACGTGATGCCAGTTTCAATCCTAAGAATTCGTGAAAATTCGTGTAATTCGTGGACAAAAATAGCGTGGACAAGAATAACGTTTGAAGACCCCTTAATATCACAAGAAAAAGTAACAAAGAAAAATATCAGTTTAGTGGATTCCCCTAATAACATACTCGTAACCGGTGGTGCCGGCTTTATAGGTTCGAACTTATCTGAAGCCCTAATATCAGCCGGTCACCATGTAACGGTACTTGACAACTTCTCCACCGGCAAAATGGAGAATATCGAAATGCTCCTCCCCCACCCCAATTTCAGATTAATCCGTGGAGATATCCGAAATTTAACAGATTGCAATCTTGCCGTCGGGGGAATGGATTACATTTTTCATGAAGCAGCGCTGGGATCTGTCCCCCGTTCCATCAGCGATCCGATAACCACCAATGAGGTTAATGTATCCGGCTTTCTCAATATGCTGGTCGCCGCACGCGATGCAAAGGTGAAACGGTTTATCTATGCTGCAAGCTCATCCACCTATGGAGATTCTGAATCACTCCCCAAGGTGGAAGAGGTCATTGGCCGACCACTATCACCATACGCGATTACCAAATATGTCAATGAGCTCTATGCCGATGTCTTTTCGAGGACCTATGGCATCGAATGTATCGGACTGCGGTATTTCAATGTCTTCGGACGTAAGCAGGACCCCAACGGAGCTTATGCCGCTGTGATCCCACTTTTTGTAAAACAGCTGATGAATCATGAGTCACCTCTTATCAACGGCGACGGGGAGTATTCACGCGATTTTACGTATATTGATAATGTGATTCAGATGAACCTGCTTGCGATGGCAACCACCGATCCGGATGCCATAAACACGGTTTACAATACCGCCTTCGGGGACCGCACGACCCTCAATCAGTTACTCGGTTATTTAAAGGAATTTCTGAGTGAGCTGGACCCTAAAATTGAAAAGGTTAAAATCATTCATGGTCCGAACCGCGTTGGAGATATCCCCCATTCGCTTGCATCGATCAACAAAGCCAGAAGATTACTGGACTATAATCCCCGATATAATCTCCGTACCGGACTAAAGGAAGCAGTTCAATGGTACTGGTCAAATACCAACACCCCCATGAACAGTGAAGGTTTCACCGTAAGATAAATTAAGCATTAACTCTGTGGCTCTTTGTGTATACTCAGTGTAACTCTGTTTAACTAATTAGATATCAACAAATTATTACATCCGACACTAAACGGAGTCATATAATGTTTCATCACAAAATCTTTCTATAGAGATTAAAAACCTCCACCTCATTCGCAACAAGGGGTGGGCAATTCCGCGTTCTATCCTAAATAAAATTCCTAAACAGATGACCGATATCCGTTGGATGCAGCGATTCAACAACTATCAAAAAGCGCTCTCGCAGCTTACCCGTTTTATGCAGAAAAATGAGTTGAGCGAGATGGAAGAGCAGGGGCTAATACAATCCTTTGAAAATACCTTTGAGTTAGCGTGGAAAACCTTACAGGATTTTCTGGAAGAGCAGGGAGGTTATCTTGATATTAAAGGACCCAGACCTGTTCTGATGCAGGCTTTTCAGGATGGCTACCTGACAAATGGCGAAAAATGGATGGAGATGCTCAAAGATAGAAACCGTACCGTTCACACATACGACGAAGAAATTGCTCACCAGATTTCAAAAGCAATAATTCTTGACTATTATAAGCTCTTTATCGAATTAAATGAAAAATTATCCAAATTTCAGGTATAAGCGAAATACGGATATACGTAAGTAATAGGAAGGATATAATATCGGATTTCGATTGTTAACAAATTTCGTTAAGTTCAAAAATAAAAATTTTCATTCCTAATACATACAACGATCTCCTCTAAAATCAATTAGGATTAATTATGAATTTTGGGTTGTCTGAAAAAGTACTGGAGAAACTAATTACACTATTTGGCAAGGAGAGTGATGTCGAGGAGGTAATTTTATTCGGATCACGTGCAAAAGGGACCTTTAAAGAGGGAAGCGATATCGATTTAGCCTTAAAAGGAGCAAACGCAAATCTGCAACTTTTACGAAAAATTGAACTGAAAATTGATAACCTTATGCTACCATATGTTGTTGACCTTGTAATTTATAATGAAATAAAAGAACCGCAATTAACCGATCATATCAATCGCACAGGTATTTGCATTTTTAAAAATATTAACCATCAAACCAATCATTGATGTTTGCCAATAAGACCTTATTAATCACCGGAGGAACCGGCTCTTTCGGGAATGCCGTCCTTAACCGTTTCCTGGATACCAATATCAAAGAGATCCGCATCTTTTCGCGTGACGAGAAGAAACAGGATGACATGCGTCACAGGCTCAATAATCCGAAGGTGAAATTCTACATCGGCGATGTGCGGAGTAAACGGAGCGTCGATAATGCGATGCGTGGCGTCGATTTTATCTTCCATGCTGCGGCACTCAAGCAAGTCCCATCATGTGAGTTCTTCCCTATTGAAGCTGTAAATACCAATGTCCTGGGAACAGCCAATGTCCTCGATTCAGCAGTCGAGCATGAAGTAAAAAAGATGATCGTGCTGAGTACCGACAAAGCCGCCTATCCAATCAATGCGATGGGGATCAGCAAGGCAATGATGGAGAAAGTGGCAATTGCCAAGGCCCGCTCGCTGGGTGATGATGCAAAGACAACAATATGCTGTACCCGTTATGGCAACGTGATGGCAAGTCGTGGCTCTGTCATTCCGCTGTTTGTTGAACAGCTTGCAGCAGGTAAGGACTTAACTGTCACTGATCCTAACATGACCCGCTTCATGATGACCCTCGACGATGCAGTTGATCTTGTAATTTACGCCTTTCAGCATGGACATAATGGTGACCTTTTCGTGCAAAAAGCACCTGCCGCCACCATAGAGACACTAGGAAACGCTATTATCAGTTTATACAAATCCGACAGTCAGGTCCGTGTGATCGGAACCCGCCATGGTGAGAAATTATACGAAACACTGGTTACCCGTGAAGAGATGGCCAAGTCGATCGATATGGGAAACTATTTTCGCGTTCCTGCCGACAACCGCGACCTCAATTACGATAAATATTTCGTCGAAGGACAACATGAAGTCTCCGTTATCGATGACTACCACTCTCACAACACCCATCGCCTCGATCTGGAGGGGATGAAAAAGTTATTGTTGAAACTTCCGATGATCCGGAAAGATGTCTTAGGTGAGGTTACAACTCAAAATTAAAAAAGTTCCACAGTGTACCACAGAGTTAAACACAGTGTCACACAGTGTCTAAAATAAATAAAACACTGTGAAACACCTTTTAAACACTCCCGATAGATTCCCGATGCTCCCCGATAGATCGGGGCAAGCAGGGACAGGCAGGGACAAGTTGTGATACACTGTGAACCCTTTAATCTGTGAAACACCTTTTAAACACTGTGATACACTGTGGTATACTCTTAAAAAATGATCGAAAAACCCCTTATAACAAAAGGCGGCACCTTCACCGACAACCGTGGCACAATGCGCTTCGTGAATGCATTTGATTTTCCCGATGTGAAGCGTTTCTATTTCATCAAACATCCCGACACCACAGTCGTTCGTGCGTGGCAGGGACACCAGTTCGAGAAAAAGTACTTCTACCCCATTGCCGGAAGTTTCATCGTTGCATGGGTGAAGATTGACGATTTCGAAAACCCGTCTGAAGATCTCGTTCCGGAAGTTCACCTTCTTTCAGCCGATAACAGTGAGCTTCTTATGATTCCTAAGGGCTACGCTAACGGTATCAAGGCCCTGGAGCCCAATTCCGAGCTGATGATATTCTCAGATCTTGGAGTTGAAGAGTCTGTGAAAGAGAAAATACGGTTTCCAGCTGAGAAGTGGTTAGACTGGACAAAATTCGAATAGAACTCAAAAATATTCCACAGGGTTTCACAGAGTTAAAAAGAGTAACACAGTGTAACACTTTTAAAACACTGTGATACACTGTGAACCCTCTAATCTGTGAAACTCCTTTTAAACACTCCCAATAGATTCCCGATGCTCGGGACAGGCAGGGACAAGTTGTGATACACTGTGAACCTTTAAATTATGGACACAAACGAGATTACCCACGAAATACTGGATTCAGCGTATAAAATCCATTCAAAACTAGGTCCGGGTCTATTGGAATCAGCCTATCAGGCTTGTCTTGTTTATGAACTTCGAAAAAAAGGACTTAAAGTTGAAGTAGAAAAGCCGTTGCCTTTAATTTATGAAGAGGTAAAACTTGAATGTGGATATCGAATAGATATGTTAGTTGAAGATCAGGTCGTTATTGAATTAAAGACAGTTGAAGCTTTTACAGATGTACATACAGCACAAGTTCTGACTTACCTTAAATTATCAGAAAAGAAAGTTGGCTTATTGATTAACTTTTACGTCAAAAGCCTTAAAGATGGAATTAAACGATTAATACTTTAAAAAAAAATTCCACAGAGTGACACAACTTGTCCCGATGTTTCGGGAGTGTTAAAAACAGTGTAACTCTGTGTAACACCTTTAAACACTGTGAAACACTGTGGACCTTTTTCACTGTGGCCCCTTTTTAAAAACATGATAAAAGTAGGAATTACAGGACAAGCTGGGTTTGTTGGTACACATCTCTTCAATACTTTAGGGTTATATCCTGACAAATTTGAACGGATATCATTCGAAGATGCTTTCTTTTCAGATGAAAATAAGCTAAAATCCTTCGTCTCAAATTGCGACGCTATCGTTCATCTCGCCGCGATGAACCGCCATAACGATCCCGAAGTGTTGTATCAGACCAATCTTAATCTCGTTAAGCAGCTTATCGACGCGATGGAGTCCACCGGCTCCACTCCACATGTTCTCTTCTCCTCCTCCACCCAGGAAGAGCGCGACAATCTCTATGGCCGTTCAAAGAAAGAGGGTCGTGAGTTACTCGAACAGTGGGCCACACGCAACAATGCAACCTTTACGGGCTTTGTAATCCCGAATGTCTTCGGCCCCTTCGGTAATCCGTATTACAACTCCGTTATTGCCACGTTCTCGCATCAGCTCACGCATAACGAAACACCACGCATCGACGTCGACGGAGAGATCAAGCTGATCTATGTTGCAGAATTAGTTGAACATTTCATCAATAAAATAAAAGACCACAGAGTTACACAATGTTTGAACACAGAGTTGCACAGTGATGTAAACTGTGAGACACCTTTTAACACTGTGAAACACTGTGAACCCACTTCTCCCTGTGAAACACCTTTTAACACTGCGAAACACTGTGTACCTTTTTTTGTCCCTCATACAAGTGAAATCAAGGTTTCGGCCCTGTTACAGAAGCTCACAACCTTCAAAGAAACCTATTTCGACCAGGGGATAATCCCGAATCTGGACACCCCTTTCGATCGCAATCTGTTCAACACCTTTCTTTGCTACATCGATCACAAATCCTTCTTCCCGTTTAAACTGAAGCCTAATACCGATGATCGTGGAAGTTTTGTAGAAATAATTAAGCTGAGTAGCGGCGGCCAGGTCTCCTTCTCGACCACCGTTCCCGGGATCACACGCGGCAACCACTTTCATACACGCAAAGCCGAACGATTTGCCGTGATTAAGGGAAAAGCACGCATCGAATTCCGCCGCATTGGGACTGACACGATCTATACATACGACCTTGACGGCAGTCAACCCTCGTTTGTCGACATGCCCGTCTGGCACACGCATAACATCACCAACACCGGAACCGACGAGCTATATACAATATTCTGGATCAATGAGCATTTCGATGCCAATGATACGGATACCTACTTCGAAAAAGTAAGTTACACGGTGTTTAACACAGAGTAACACTGTGTTAAAAACTATTTAATACAGATCACTTTTACTGAATTTTAAAATTACCGGTGTAACACCTTTTAACACTCTGAAACACTGTAGACCTTTTCTTTGAAATGCAAAAACTCAAGCTCCTTACCATCATCGGCACCCGCCCCGAGATCATCCGACTCTCAGCGGTTATCAAAGCCGCCGATAAATATTTCAACCATATCCTTGTCCATACCGGTCAGAACTACGACTACTCCCTGAACCAGGTGTTCTTCGAAGATCTCGGACTGAGAGCTCCGGACCACTATCTTGGAAGCGTAGGTGGAAATCTGGGTGAGACCATGGGGAATATCATCTCGAAGTCATACGATGTATTGGTCAAGGAAAAACCCGATGCGCTGCTCATCCTTGGCGACACAAACTCTGCCCTTGCAGCAATTTCCGCCAAGCGCTTAAAGATCCCGATCTTCCACATGGAAGCCGGCAACCGTTGTTTCGATCAGAATGTCCCCGAGGAGATCAACCGTAAGATTGTAGACCACATTTCCGATATCAATCTCCCCTACACCGAACATTCGCGAAGGTATTTATTATCCGAAGGAATCCGCAAGGAGCATATCTTCGTCACCGGCTCCCCCATGCATGAAGTCCTGGGACAACACATGGAAGCTATCTCCAAATCAGAAGTCCTAAAAGCCCTCAGCCTGCAGCCTAACCGCTACATCCTCGTCTCCGCCCACCGCGAAGAGAACATCGATATTGAAGACAATTTCATAAGCCTGATGAATGCCATTAACGCTATTGCCGAACGGTATCAGATGCCAGTGATCTATTCCACCCATCCGCGGAGTCTGAAGTTTATCGAGTCACGTAATTTTGTGTTTCATCCATTGGTACGTAATCTTAAACCCTTTGGTTTTCTCGATTACAATAAACTCCAGATGAACGCTTACTGTGTCTTATCCGATTCAGGCACCCTCTCCGAGGAGAGTGCGATGTTGGGATTCACAGGTATATTGTTACGCACCTCCACTGAGCGCCCCGAAGTACTCGACAAAGGAACCGTTGTTGTAGGAGGCATCAAAGGAAATGAAATCGAACAAGCCATTGAGCTGGCCATTGCAATAAAAGAAAACAACGAACCATCTGCTCTTATCCCTGATTATACTGATTTAAATGTATCCATTAAGGTTATTAAAATTATCCAAAGCTTTACTGGAATAATCAATAAAGTAATTTGGGGTAAATAGTACCTTTGATTTAAAATAAATCCTCTTTCAAGAAATAATTCGTGTAATTCGTCCTAATTCGTGCCATTCGTCCAAATTCGTGCAATTTCTTCCAATGAAAAAGCCACAAATTGCAAACAGTTATATATTTATGCAATTCAGCTATTTTTGTAAAAAACGTTGTCATGGATAAAACTGAATTTGACTCATTTATCGAACTAAAAATCGGCGACATTACGGCTCTTGTAATTGATCGTAAAGCGTTTGATTTTGAAAAGGCCATTGAATACGTATATAAATCCGGTTTATACCGCTTGCTGATTCAGGAAAATACCAAACTATGGCATTTAAGCAGCGAAAAGTTATTTGATATGCTTGTTAATGAAAAGGAAAATAAACAATTAATTTTTCCTGACTATGTATAAAAAGCCGAAAAGATTAACCCCTGTGCAAAGCTTCCAATTGTTTTGCCTCGAAAGTTACCGAAGCACAAAAGGCATTTCAGGTATAAAGGCCTTGAATGATTTCAAGCAAGCCAGAGTTTTCGATCTTTTGGCTTCCGGGTTTGAAGTATTGCATACACAAAGCAAAAACTACTTACTTACCGAAATTACCGAATATATAAACCGTCGTCATGCAACTCTATCACGGAAGCATTGAAGTAATTGAACACCCGAAAATACTTGATCAGCAACGATTGCTCGATTTTGGCAAAGGATTTTATACAACCACGAATAAAGAGCAAGCCGAACGTTGGGCTGCTATTAAACAAAAACGAGCAATCAAAACGACCAAAGCATTTGTTACGGTTTTTGAACTCGACGAACTCCTGCTAAAAAGTGACACCTTCAAATTAAAGATATTCAAACAGGCCGATGAGGAATGGCTTGATTTCGTAATACATAACCGTAGTGTCGATTCTGCTGCTGATTATGATCTGGTTGTTGGCCCTATTGCCAATGACACCCTTTATCAAACATTGACATTATATGAAGTGGGAATTTTGACAAAAAAAGAAACGATAGCCCGGTTAAAAGTTCATACGCTTTTCGACCAGGTTTACTTTCATAGCCACAAGGCCCTTGAACATCTGAAATTTAGATCTGCATACCCGGTTAAGACTAAATAAACACCTCGCTCCTACCATTAAAGAGACCGAAACTGCCAAATTAATTGGAATGAACTTTGAACAATTGAAACAGTATCTTGATAAAACAAAATTAAAATCGAATAAATCAGTTTAAAATAATCCTTAATCGGTGTTGCACGACCAAAATTCAGCGATGCACAACCAAAGATTACTGAAAAATATCCAACGATCAACCTTGAACGACCAAAGTTCCGGGGTTGTCAACTAATTCACAACAAAGTCAATTCGTGACATTCGTTTAAATTCGTGAATCGAAGATCAGCGTAGCTAAATTCGTTCAAATTCGTGAAATTCGTCCTAATTCGTGAAATTCGTATTTTACTGTAATTCATGCAATCTTTTTCAATGTAAAGAAGGTTGTTTGGGGAAAATAGAACAATGGAACGCTGATAACAAAAAAATAGAACGCTGATAACGCAGATCTAAAGGATTTACGCAGATTTTATTTTACTGTTAATCAGCGACCATCTGTTCAATCCGCGTCATCTGCGTTCTATTGTTTATCAGCAACCATCTTATCAATCTACGTCACGTGTGCTGAGCGCTGGTTACTGAGCGATGATTACTGAGCGATGGTTACTGAGCGAAGCCGAAGTAAGCCGAAGTAAGCCGAAGTAAGCCGAAGTAAGCCGAAGCACTGCGTTCTATTCATGTTTAGATCAGTAAATAACTACATAATCTGGATAACATGACCAGTTTGGATTTACGCTATTTGTTTATCGTTGGTTAATAGTTGGATTTTTTACCGTTAGTTATTATATTTGTTAGGAAATCATCTT